>DASQ01000011.1 GCA_002503885.1 Methanoculleus marisnigri
GGAAGCATCGACCCGGGACGAGGAATCACCCCGGGCATGCCCCTGCAAGTGGACCGTGGGGCTGACGGGGAGGGGGTCTCCCCCTCCCCTGTCTCTACTGCCGCATGGGATACCCGTAACCCCCACCCCCAGGGCGGGGGCAGTCATGGCGATACCCGGTGGAAAGCCGTGCTCCGGAGTACCCCCGGAGTGGGACCCTAGCGCCCGCCCCCACACGCCAAAATTCCTAAAATAAACTGACAAGATGCACTAGTTCCTCTCGGAGAGGGTTCTCCTCTGGCAGGTATCCCGGAGTTCGCAGACTACGAGGAGTGACCCGCCTGAAAAAGAGAAATTTTCTATCCTGTTTGCGGGGTTCTCAGAGCACTTCGAACCAGATGTCCCGGAGCCCGACGTTGTACTGGGCGATGAAGAGGGCGTCGCCGACCTCGATCACGCCGTTTGCGTGGACGTCTGCCTTCCGGAACCCGTCGGTGCCCGGGGTAAGCTTCTCCCGGAGCCCCACGACCTCCTGGAGGACGAGGAGGGTGTCGGCCTGGTTGACTGCCCCGTCCTCGTTTGCATCCCCGAAGAGGACCGGCGTGACCTTGATGCAGCCGGGTTTTGTGGCGGTCGAGAGGCTGCCGTCCACCGAGAGCGCGACGGTGTGGTTGCCGGGGAGGGTGTAGGTGTGGACGGGGTGCCGCTCGGTCGAGGTGTTGCCGTCGCCGAAATCCCATAACCAGGATGACGGATTCTCCGTCGTGGTGTCGGTGAACCGGACGGTGAGCGGGGCCGCCCCGGCGGTGACGTCGGCGGTGAAGTTTGCGACGGGGGCATTCACGTGGAGCTGCGCCCGGGTCACGGCAGGGGCATACCTGCCGCCATGCCGATCTTCGATCCTGCCAGGAAGAACCGTGATGTTCGTCGTGCCGGGGGCATCGGCACGGACTGTTACCGTCACCAGCGTGATATTGGCGGTTCCGGACGCTCCTGTGGAATCCCTGGCGTTGCACCAGACCGCATCGGCGGGCACCGTGTCGTTTGCCGGGATAATCGACCACGCCGGGAACTGGACGCCGACAATCTCGCCGACGGCCGGATCGGTCAGTTGCACGGTGAGGTTATAACAGAGGAGTTCCGCAGGGGCGGCATCGAGCGCCACCGTGTACGCCCGTGTCTGCCCGATTGACAACGTTGAGGCTGCCGGCAGGACGGCGATCTGGTTGTTCGTATCGGGTGCACCCCTCAGCACGAGAGAGGTTGTTCCATACGCGGCATCGGCCAGATCATTTTTGGCGGCGGGAACCGCAACGGCGTAGACCGTGTAGCCGGCATGGGAGCCGCTCTCCGGTGCAAGGCCGCAACTGCTGGTATTCCAGCGGTATTCCCATGTCGCGTCCGGATTAACCTCCGCCCGTGTAAACGTGACGGTATCCCCACTTACGCAGGGTATGGTCGTATCATCAAGTTTTGCACCGTCTGCTGCAAGGCCGAGTCCTGTGATGAAGAGATATGTGGTTGCACTGTCGGTGTTTGTGCCGCCGAAGAAGACCTCGTCACCAATATAGTATATGCCGGTGCCGGCCGATGTGATGGTCACTGCTCCCCGCTCCACGCACACCGTGACGCTCGCCGAGCGCGAGGGGTCGGCCCAGTCGATCGCCTCGATGGTGTAGTCCTGCGCCCTCGTTGAGGTGTTCGTCTCGAACCTGACCGTACGGGTGCCGGAGGATCCAACGGTGACGTTTGCCTGTGACGTCGCGGTCGCGTTCGTCACCGACCGGGGGCCGGATGTCCCGATGTCGCTGATGCCAGGCTGCACGGGTGCGATGGACGGATACGCCGCCGGCGTAGTGTCTCCGGCCGCCTGGAGATATATGAAGTATGTCCGGCCGCTCTCGCCGCTGAGGGTCAGGTCGAAGGCGTTGCCGCGCATGATGGCATCCTCGCCGGCGGTGAGGGTGAGGGCGATCGGGCTCCTGACAGTGAAGCCCTGCGGGAGTGTGGCGGACTGCCCGTCGGGGTTCGTGACGACGACGTTCCACGAGCCCGCCGCACGGCCTGCGAGGTCGAACGTGCACGCGATCCGTGACGACGAGACGACGGAGACGCCTGTCGCCACGATATCAGGCTGCCCTGACCTGGCGAGTTTCACCGCGGCGCCGTTCTGGAAGCCGGTTCCTGCAAGGTCGGTGATCTGGACGACACTGCCGGCATACCCGGAGTTCGGGGTGATCCCGGCGATCGCCGGGGCCGGGAAGAGGCCCGTGTAGATCCAGCGAGCCCCGGCTGCGTCGGAGTCGGTGAGCGTGCGCTTCGTCAGGCCCGACCCGACCCGGCCGTACATCACCTTCGCCGTGTCGGAAGGGTAGTTCTGGACGTTCCCGTAGAGGTCGAGCAGTTGAACCCAGTGGCCGAGTTCGTGAAGACAGACCGTCTCGATATCGAACTCTCCGGCGCCGGGGTTTGTCGACCAGGTGTACCGGGTGTTGAACTTGATATCGCATTCGGCGACCTGCCCCGCGCTTGACCAGGTGCTTGCCTGCGCAAGCACCCCGTCTATGGCGATGTCGCCCCAGAGGATCTCGTTTTTGGAGTTGCCACTCACGTCTGTCGAGGTCGTGATTCCGGCATACAGAAAGGAGAAGTCGGAGCCCGCAACAGACGTCCACGTCCCGGCAGCGTTCTGCGCCGCGGCGAGAGCTCCCGAGACCGAGGAGGGGTTGACGTAGTAGGAGACGACGGGCGCCGTCCCCTGCCAGCGTTTTTTGCTCCACCCGAACGGAACGCTGAGCGAGTATGGCCCGAGTATGGTCACCCCGTCGTCATGGAGCACACAGACCGGTCCGCTGCTTGCCGATCCCCAGTAGGCATATCCCCGCCAGGCAACCCCGGTCGGGACGTTGCAGACGATCTGTGAGTCGGTCCAGGAGACGATGTCGTTTGGGTTGGTGTTCTGCCAGCCGGTGACCGGCAGGTACCCGGTACCATAGATCCAGTACGACGTGTCACTGCTTGAAGTGAAGAAGAACGCGACGTCCCCGAAGCTCTCCCTGGACGCCTTGGTCCCGAACCCGGTCCCGGTTATCGTCACCTCGGTCCCGGTCCCTGCCGACGCGGTCGTCGGGGCGATGGCGCTGAGGGAGACCTCCGCGATCCCGACCGGCGCGGGAACCGATGTCGCCGTCGTCCACGCAATGCCGGCGTCGCCCTGCATCGCGGCGTCCACCCTCTCGCCGAACTCTTCGGGCGTGAGCAGGCCTGCCGCCCCGGCTTTCGCTGCGGACTCTCCGGCGAGGGGGACGACCCCCTGTGAGAGGCCGACCGGCAGGTAGGACCCGTCGGGGCGCTGTTTCAGGAACAGTCCGACGTTCTCCCCCGGGGAGAAGACCGGGACGTCTTCTACCCAGTATGTAATCCCGTTCACCGACCCTCCCGGAACGACCAGAACGGGGTCATCCGGGAGTATGCCTGCAAGGGTCTCGTCGACCGAGAAGGAGACGACGGTCTCGATCTCAGTGCCGGCGTCGTTCCACCGGCTCTCGACGGAGGTGATCGTTCCGGTTGCTATCGCGTCCGAGTGCCCTGCAAGATATGAAGGGGAGAGCTCGACCATGAGCGCTGCTGCCGGAGATACGAGCGTTACTGTAAGAACGCTGAGGCAGAGAATAAAATGGGCAACTCTGCGGTGAAGAGAGGTATCTCGCATATAGCAACATCTTCACTAGAAATCATATAACTTCCCGTCTGAATTGCTTATTTTGCCTGATGTCCTGCGAGAGTTTAAGCCTAACCTCCCGTAGCGATTAGGCGCACGGGACCATCTATTCTCACGATAGTGGCTCCTTTCACCATTATTCGCTTCCTTTCTCCCTTTTATGTCCGGCTTACTGAGGCGTAATGTGCCTATAAAATTTAGGCACTGCGATCCGCTTGGCCTTTCGATTCTAATAGGATTACAGAGATATTTCCGAAAAAAAGAGATTTATCACGGGATTGGTGGAACAGTGCGCCTAACTTTTCCGGGAGTTTAGGTTTAAGAATTAAAACAGATCTCTTATATACTGCTCAATGGATATCTCACGCACCCGGGTCGGATAAAAAATGGGTGTCACCCTCCCGGTTCGTGAGGTCCTCAGAGCACTTCGAACCAGACGCCCCGGAGCCCGACGACCTCCTGGAGAATGAGGAGTCACCGGACTGGCGAACTCTTTTCACGGAATTGCTCTACGAAAGCGATATTCTTTGGAAGAAGGTACCCTACCAGGTGAGCTCCCCTCCTTCCGCACCCCCCGCACGCTGCCTCCCGGTAAGGGCAGCCGGACCGGGAAAGTGCCGCCCCCCGGCACTGATCGTGAATAAAAACAGTGGTTTCTCCCGGTTATTCCCCGGCGGAGCACCCTACTCCTCCACGCTCCCTCCGTATACCACCTGCCCGAAGCTGATGCACCCGTCCCCGAGCGGGTACTCCCGGTTGATGATGAACTCAAGCCCGGCAGCACGAACCTCACCGACGATCGTCTCCCGGATCGCCCGGTTGTAGGCCACCCCGCCCGAGAGCGCCACCCGCGGGATCCCCCGTTCCTCCGCCGCCCGGATGGCCATCGCGGCGACGCCTCTGGCCAGATTATACTGAAACGATGCGGCGACGTTTCCTGCCCGCTCGCCGGCGGCTGAACGCCGGTAGGCCTCCACGAGGAGCGAGCGGGTCGAGAGGACCTCGCAGCCGTCATCGCCACGCAGGAAGTCGAGGTTCCAGGCCGAGGGCTTTCCGGTGTATGCCGCCGACTCGAGTTTCATCGCCGGCTCGCCGTCGTAGGTCCGCTCCCGGCAGATCCCGAGGAGGGCCGCGGCGGCGTCGAGGACCCGGCCGGTGCTCGAAGTCGCGGCGACGTTTAAGCCCCGCTCCACCTGCCTTGTCAGGACCGCGAGCTCGATGTCGCTCCAGCCCCGCGACGCCAGCAGGTCCCGGACCCCGGACGTCGGCAGGATGCCGTAGAGCATCCGCTCCGGGAAGCGTGTGGCGAGGTCGCCGCCCGGCATCGGGACGACCTCGAGGTGGGCGACCCGGTCGAGGCGGGGGACCTGCCCGGCAAAGACCTCGCCACCCCAGATTGTCCCGTCGTCGCCGTAGCCCACGCCGTCGATGGCGATCCCGACGCACTCCTCCCGGGTCGCGGCCGCTATGTGCGCCCGGTGGTGCTGGACGGCGAGGAGTTCCGCCCCGGCCGCTTCGGCGACCTCCCTCGCGTAGCGAGTCGAGAGGAACTGCGGGTGGAGGTCGTGGACGACCCGATCGTACCGGGCCCCGGCGAGCCCCCCGATATTCTCCACCGTCTCCTGCAGGTAGGCGAGAGTCCCGGGGTTCCTGACATTCCCGACATGGGGGGAGGTGATGCAGAAGCCGCTCCGGTAGATAGAGATGTTCGCGTTCAGTTCCGGGCCGACGCCGAGGATGCATTCATCACCGAGGTCGATCGCCGTCCGCTTCGGGGCAAGGCCCCGCGAGAGACGGATGATATAGCCGTCCCGGACGACGGAGTCGTCGCACCGGTTCACGATCCGGCGGTCATGGGTGAGGATGTAGTCCACCTGCCGCGGGAGCCGCTCGAGGGCGACCGCGAGATCGGTGATCATCGGGTAGCCCGGCAGGTTTGCACTCGTCATCACGAGGAGCGGGTGGGCGAGGTTCGCGAAGAGGAGGTGGTGCAGCCCGGTGTAGGGGAGCATGCACCCGATGGTGTGGAGACCCGAGAGCACAGGATGGGATGCGGGGTCCCGTTTTGCGAGCACCACGATCGGCCGTTCCCGGGAGCAGAGGATCTGCCGCTCCTCGTCCGATACGACCGCGATCCGCTCCACCTCCCCGGGAGTCGCCATCACTGCGAGAGGCTGCTCCGTCCGGCCCAGGCGGCGTTTCAGCTCACCGGCCGCCTCTTCTGTGCAGGCGATATGGAACCCCCCGATCCCCCGGATGGCGACGATCGAACCGGCATCCAGGAGGGTTGCCGCTTCCCGGACGGGATCCGCCGCCGCGAGCGGCGTCCCGTCGGCCTGAAAGAGGGCGAGGTGGGGCCCGCAGGCCGCACAGGCGATCGTCTGTGCGTGGTGGCGCCGGCACGACGGATCGGTATACTCGCTCCCACAGGCGGTACACATCGGAAACTCCGCCATCGACGTCCGTTCCCGGTCATAGGGGATGGCGTTGATGATGCTGTACCGTGGGCCGCAATTAACGCAGGACGTGGCCCAATACCCTTCGTATCGCCCGCCCGGCATGAAGATATCGGCGATGCAGTCGTCACAGGTGGCGACGTCGGTCGGGATGAATCCCGAGAGGCTCCCGGAGCCACTCTCGAGGATGGTAAAACTATCGGGGGGGTTACCGCGCAGATTATGGACATCTACAGAATCTATGTGAGATAACGGCGTCCCCCGTGAAACGGCCTCCAGGAACTCCTCGAAGCGGTCCCCGAACGCATGGATTTCCACCTCGCTCCCGAGGTTTTTAACGGTCCCGGTGATCCTGAATTCCCGGGCCTTTGCATAGACGAAGGGACGAAATCCGACCCCCTGGACGATGCCCCGGATGATGATAATGCCACATGTACGCATTGAGATTTCAGCAAAAATTTATGGAGTTATACAGCGATATAACTATAGGGTATCGCAGTGACGGGACATATTAAAATTCTTAACGATCCGGTGGAACTGGTTCCTCTTCTTATAACGTTCAATAATGCTGATTATAAAAAAATCTATGAGCTCTTAAACAAGGCATGGCTGACCGAGAATGACCTCGGGGTGTACGCCGGGACCTCGACGGTGGCCGAGTGCCTCTCTATCCTCAAGAAGGGAAACCTCATCGAAGAACAGTGGCGGATGCCCAAGCCCGGAGAGAAGCCGACGAAGGAATACCGGGCGACATACAGCAAATTCAGAGCGAGTTTTCAGTGTTCTATGGGCGATATCGGAGATCTGCTGCATATCGCCGTCTCAAACGACGAGGCCCTCCGTACGATCGTGGACTCGGTCGAGCAGGAGATTGTGGCCGGGACGACCTCGATCGGCGACATCTCCCGGAAATACGGGGTCAGCCCGACCTTCATCAAGGGACTGGCGAAGAGGATTCCCGGTCTCGACGTGAAAGGGCAGGGAATGGTGTTGCTTGACCGACTTCACTGACGACCCGCTCTACGTCATCCTGCGCAGTAAACGGGAGGCCACCCGGTTCCAGATCCTGGTGGAGATCGCCGAACACCAGCCGGCCGTCCGGCAGCAGGAGATCGCCGGGAAGCTCGGCGTGACACCCCAGGCCGTCTCCGAGTACATCCGGGAACTGGTGGATGAGGGCCTCGTCACCGCTCACGGCCGGGGCCGGTACGAGGTGACGAAGAACGGGATCGAGTGGGTTCTGCGGCATGCCGAGGCACTCGAATCCTATGCCCGCCATATCAACCGCGACATCATCCAGCAGGTGGCGGTCTGGACGGCTATCGCCCGGGACGAAATTCACAACGGGGATACCGTAGGCGTTCTCATGCAGGACGGCTGGCTCTATGCGACGAAAGAAGAGCAGAGCGCTACAGGTCTCGCGACCATGGATGCCCAGCCCGGGGAAGATCTCGGTGTCGCCCGGTTAAACGGCATCATCAAGCATGAGGAGGGGCTCATCCACGTCTGCAAGGTGCCGCGGGTGGAGCGGGGCGGGTCCCGACAGGTCTCGACAGACCTCCTCCGGGATGCTGTCCGGGACACCGAGATGGTGGCCGCCGTCGGCCTCGAGTCCTATGTGGCTCTCCGGAAGGCGGATATCAAGCCGGACATGTTCTTCGGCTCCCGGGAGGGGGTCATCGAGGCGGCGTTCCACGGCCGGGAGTGCGCAATACTTATCGTTGATGAGGAGTTCACCGACTTCCTCAAGCGACTGGAGACGGTGGGGCTCACCTACACGATCCACGACCTGATCGCACCATGAAGGTTATCGTCCAGCCCCAGAAAGGCACATATAAGTTACTGTTTGTCGAAGGCGGCCACGTCGAAGGCTCCGGGTTCGTCGACCTGACCGCGACTCCGAAGGGCCAGCGGCCCAAGAACTTCAAGATGCGCCGGCGGGGCAAACAACTCAAGCCCACCCCGACCCGTGACCTGATCACACTGCTCCGCCGGTCATCGGTGCATCTTGCAGCGACGAGCCCGGAGTTTGAGTCGTTCCTTGCCGACCTCCAGATCCCGTCGACACGGATCAACATCTGCCGGTTCTGCCAGCTCGAGGACCGGTTTGTGCCCGTTGATAAGACGACCGGTGTGCGGTACGGCGGCGAATGGATCTGCATGGACTGCGCTAAGCGCGAGATGCGCCGGGAACTCGGCTACCTGGGGAGGTTCGGGGGCTCCGTGCTCGTCCACCTCGAGAAACTCCTCGTCCAGGTCCGGGACCTCGACCGGGTGCTGGCGTCGGTGGGGCCCGAACATCCCGACCGGAAGCGAACCCTCTTTGACCGGCTTGAGGCGCACGAGGTCCAGAAGACGGACCACATCACCGACCTCCCGCTGCCCCCCGCGTTTGCGCAGGCTGCCGGGGTCGATTACCTGATGCCCGTCCAGCAGCTTGCCGTCCAGGAAGGGCTTCTTGAGGGACGGCACCTCCTCGTCGTCTCGGCCACCGCGAGCGGCAAGACCTTCATCGGGGAGATGGCCGGGATGAAAAACTTCCTTGAAGGGCGGGGAAGAATGCTCTTCCTGGTCCCGCTGGTCGCACTCGCGAACCAGAAGTACCAGCGGTTCCGTGACCGCTACGGCCACCTTGTCCGGGTCACCCTGCAGGTCGGGGTGAGCCGCCTCAACCTCCCTGAGACCCGCCCGGCGGGGGACCGGGACGTCAACGCTTCCGTCGTGGTGGGGACCTACGAGGGGATCGACCACGCTCTCCGGACCGGGAGGTCGTTGAAGGACATCGGGACCGTCGTCATCGACGAGGTCCAGATGCTCGAGGATCCCGAGCGGGGCCACCGCCTCGACGGGCTGATCGCCCGGCTCAAGCACATCGCCCCCGATGCCCAGTTCCTCTATCTCTCGGCCACGATCGGGGGTCCCGGGCTGCTTGCGGAGAAACTCCGGACGAACCTGGTCCGCTACGCGGATCGCCCGGTACCGCTCGAGCGGCACCTTATCTTCACCGAGCGGTCCAAGAAGATCGGGTTCATCAAGCAGATGGTCATCGAGGAGTACAAAGTGCGGTCCTCGAAGGGCTACCGGGGCCAGACGATCGTCTTCACCAATTCCCGGGCCCGCTGCCACGTCATCGCCGATGCCCTCGGCAAGAATGCAGCTCCCTACCATGCGGGACTGACCGCCCAGGAACGCCGGGATGTGGAGCGGCGGTTCGCGAACGGGGAGATCGCCGCCGTCGTGACCACGGCGGCGCTTGCCGCCGGCGTCGACTTCCCGGCATCTCAGGTGATCTTCGACGCGCTTGCCATGGGCATCAAGTGGCTTTCCGTCCAGGAATTCTACCAGATGATGGGCCGGGCGGGCCGGCCGGACTTCCACGACCTCGGCCGGGTGGTCATCATGGCGGAGCCCGGCGGATCGTACTCCCGGGCGTCCGGGAAGACCGAGGAGGAGGTCGCTGTCGGTCTCCTGCGGGGCGAGATGGAGGAGGTCGCTCCCGAGTACGACATGGAGCAGAGCACGGAGGAGTTCGTCGCGAACGCCGTGGTCTGTGGCGGCGACGAGCAGCAGGTCATCAAGATGACCCACACGATGGTCGGGGCGCTGGAGCCGGCCCTCCCGACGCTCCTTGACTACGGGCTGGTCCGCCGGCGGGCGGGGCGTATCGAACTCACCGATATGGCCCGGGTGATGGCCGAGCACTTCATCGGCGCCGAGCGCCTGATCGAGATCAAGGACATGGTCCAGCGGGTGGACGATGCGGCCGAGATCATCGCAGAACTCGAATGCGCTGAGGAGAAGACGCCTTAGGGACCTGGGTCAGCACCCTTTCTCGTACTCTGCGGATACAGCCCGGATCCCTCTCCCTCACCGGTACCGCTCCAGGTACTCCCGCACCTTCTCCGACTCCACCCAGCCGTCGTCGAGCTGCCGGAGGATCGCCTTGATCTGCCGGACCTGCTCGCGGATCTTCTCGGCGCGCTCGTCGTCGATGAGGTCGGCCATCCCCTGGACGACCTGAAGGGGGTTTCGGATGTGGTCGGTCAGGACCGCGAACTGCTCGATATTTCTCTCGATCTGCCGGTATGCTTCCCTCCTCTCCCCTTCAATCCTCTCCCGCTCTTTCATCTCGCGCCTGAGACTCTCGTTTGCCATCTGGAGTTCGTTGGTCCGTTGCGTCACCAGTTCCTCCAGGCGGTAACGGTAGTCCATCAGCTCCTTCTCGGCCCGCCGCCTCTCCGTCACATCCCGGGCAATGATGAGGATCGCCGGCGTGCCCCCGAGGCTGATGCGGTGGATGCTCGCCTCGACGGGGATCCGCTCGCCCTCCCGGGGAATCAGGTCGGCGCTGTAGAACTGGTGGTCGCCTCTCGCGAAGTCGCTCCTGATGAGGATGATCGACCGGGGAGCGACGGCGAAGAGTTCCTCCCAGGCATACCCGAGGCACCGGCAGGCGAGCGCGTTTGCGTCCAGTATCCGGTAGGGCGTCCCTTCCCTCCCGACTGCGCATACGAGCAGGAAGTCGTTCCCGCTGTCAAAGAGGAGGTGGTAGCGGTCCCTGCTCTCCCGGAGTTCCTGTCGGGAGCGTTCCACCTCGTCGAGCATCAGGTTGACCTCGTCGACAAACCGTGAGACCGGATCGCCCCCGATTGCAGGGAGGCGGGGCGGGACACTGCTCCCCGTCTTGATGGCCTCGATGCTCGCATCCATGCCGGCGATGCGGGCGGCCACTTCCCGCTCCTTGAGCCAGATGCCGAGCAGCCCGAAGGCGATGCCGATGAAGAGGAGTTCGAAGAGCAGGACCACCGGGGAGGTCCAGATTCCCCCCGGGAGATCGGACGGGAGGGCGAGTGCGAGGAGGAGGGCGGGACCGCGGGCATCAGGCGTGCAGGAGCCCGCAGGTGGGGCAGCCGGGAACCGGGGTGCATTCTTGCAGAGGTCCATGCTGCTGTATTATGTCACTTGTGCCGGGTGGCTACCCGGCCGTGGCCTGCGGGATGTGTACCCGGGAGGTCTTCCGGTTGCCCTGCAGGTGGTTATCATGGCTATTCCGGCGCGCTGATGGAAAGCGCACCACTGTAACCCAAGATAGTAAATTGAGTATTTAATATTTTCTTATATTGGAGTAGAGTTTACGGTCTGAATAACTCTTTTCAATCCGAAGTGCGCACGTTTGGGGGTATCAGAAGGGGAATATCGGTCTTTCCCGCGGCGGCACCGGGGGGTGTGAGGGGCAGGTGGCCTACCCGGACTCCGGAAGATCTCCGCCGGCACTTTGCCGGGTGTTCCTGCGCATTAGCACGGCGAAGATCCCGGTCCCGATGAGGCTTATCGCCCCGCCCACGTAGAAGACGGCGTCGACGCCGATAGAATCCATGAAGACCCCACCCATCAGCGGTGCGATGATCATGCCGATTCCGAATATCGTATTGTAAGCGCCCATCGAGGTTCCCATCCCGATGGTCCGGCCTGCATCGACTGTCAGGGCCATGATGGCCGGCTGCTGGATGGCACCTCCGACGCCGATGATGGAGGTGATCGCGAGCAGGGGCCAGAACGATCCCGAGAAGGGGATTGCGGCGAGTGCTACCGCTGCTATGCCTGAGCCGATGACGATCAGGGCGACCTTGTTCCCGGTGTCGGTGAGCCTCCCGATCGGCACCTGGAGGAGCGCCATCAGGAAGGTGTTCGCGGAGAGGATGATGCCCACTTCGAATGGACTGATTGCTATCAGCGGGCCGAAGACCGGGATGAAGACCATCATACCTCCGCGGCCGAGAGCACTGATGAGGGTGAAGATCATGACCCCTCGCATGACCGGCAGCGTGAAGATCGCCCGCATCGGGATGGGTTTTGCATCCGGGACCGTGAATGAACCCGGCTTCGCCTCGGGGAGGGAGATGGCGACGAGGAGCGTGGCGAACGCCGAGAGGCCGGCCATGACATAAAAGACCGAGTCCATCCCGAACGTGTCGTTCAGGAACCCTCCAAGCAGCGGCCCCACCCCCATGCCGAGGAACATCGAGATGGAGAAATTTCCCATCCGGCTCCCTTCCTTTCCCTTCTCCGAGAGGTCCGCGATGTAGGCCATGGCTATCGGGACGACCATGGCTGACGCGATCCCGTGGATGAGGCGGACGACCGTGAGGGAGTAGACGCTGTCGGCGATGAGGTAGGTGAGCGACGTGACCGCGTAGGCGAACATGCCTATAAGGATGATCCATTTCCTCCCCTGCCGGTCCGATATCCGCCCGATGACGGGCATGAAGACCGACCGGGAGAGCGCGAAGGCCGAGAAGATGATGCCGAGCCAGATGCCGGTCGCTCCGAGATTCTCCGCGTAGATGGGGAGGAGCGGGCTGACGATACCGAGCCCGAGCATGGTAGCAAAGACGGAGATGAATAAGACGTTATAGATTCGTTTGGCAGTATTCATACTGGTTACACCGGGTTTGAGGACCACCGCCGCAGACAGACTTGCGGCGAGCACGTTCACAATTGCGAGAAAAAAAGTTGGCGATGCTCTGCCTTATATATTGGCTCGCCGGCCGGGATCACATCCGCCGCGCGACGCAGCACCACCGGTCGTAGATGGGGTCGCGCTGGTTCTCGAAGACCTCGGCGCTCCGCCCCTCTTCCTTGCACCACCCCTCCACCCGGGCCGCCTCGGCCTCCGTGCCGACGGTGATCAGCGTCTCATCGGTGAGGGCGAGGAGCCCGGTGATGATCGGCTCCCAGAGGCCGGTATTGTAGGAGTAGATCTCCCCGGCCATGAACGCGGCGCCGAGGGGCACCGGAGTAACGTAACAGGAAGCCTCCTGCGCGTCGATGCACATGGTATCGGAAGGCGCGAGGCGGCCCCGGATGAGCCCGAGTGCGAGGAGGGCCGGATCGTTGTCGTAGGCGAGCGCCCGCACCCCGCCCGCCCGGAGGGCCGCGGTGCCGACACCCGACCCGCAGCAGCAGTCGAGGCAGGGGGTTCCCGCGCGGTCGCCCCAGACTTCGTCGAGGAGGTCGCGGATCATCTCCGTCCGGTCGGGACGCAGGTCTTCGAGGGCAGGGTGGACATTTCTGCAGATATCGAGGCTATAGTATTCACGGACCGCCGAGAGCCACGCATCTCTGCTCTCCTGGTAGATCTCCCCGCCGACGGTCTCGAAGCATTCGATGGCGGCGAGCGTCGGATCCCGAAAGAGGAACGAGGCGGCATGCCAGCCCTCGTCGTCGTGGAGCGCGAGCGCGAGCGGCTCCTCCTCCTCGTCGACCAGGAGACGGCCTTCGTCCGGCACGGCCTGGAACAGCAGGGCCGTACAGGCGTCTATCGTCAGTTCCGCAAACGACGGTTCAACCAGCTGGCACCCGTCGACCTCAAGGATATCTGTAACCTTCATGTCGCTCGCCTCTCGATCTTTAAGCCCCCCGGTGCCCGGATGACCCCGTCCACGCGGGCGTCCTCGTGCAGGGTGAGACACTGGCAGGAGACGTTCCCGAGGATATGCACCTCCTGCTCGACCACCACGTCGCCGTCGCTCTGGACGTCGCCGTGGATGACCGATCCCCTGGCGATGCTCGCACCCTGGCGCAGGTGGAGGCTCCCGAAGATCGTCGTCTCCTCCCGGACCGCAATTGAGCTCGCACGGATGTTCCCGTGCAGCCGACACCCTGCCCCGACGACCATTCTCTCCGGGACCGAGAAGGTCTGCATATTGAGGATGGCGCCGGTCGGGATCATCAGCGGCGTGGCAGCACTGGCCTCTTCATCGCCGAAGAGTTTCTGGAGGACAGAGGTCAGTTCCTCCTCCTTCTCGATCCCGAGGATGGCCACCAGGTACATCATAATGTAAATGATGACCGGCATCGGATTCCTTATGGAGATCCAGCCTTTCGCCTCGAACCCGCGCTCGATCTGGACGTTGTCCCCGATATCGAGATCGCCTCTGACGATCAGCTTCCCCTGGATCTTCACCCCCTCGCCGAGGTAGGCGTCCTCTTCCACGAGAACATCGCCGTTGATCTCGCACCAGTTATCTATTCTGGCGTCGCCGCCCGCAACGATGTTACCGTTGATCTTGCTGAATTCACAGACCACGACGTCGTTGCCCGAAAGACCGTAATCGATCCGACACCTCTCACCGATGACGATGTCCTGCTCGGTCTTGAGTGTCCTCTCCTGGAGCTCGGTATTGTCGGGGAGGGTGCAGGCCCTGATCCAGTCGTGGTCTCCTGTCGGTTCCATTTACCTGATATAGTCTTCATGCGCCATACTTATGACTCTTATTAATTAGATCCAGGGCAATCGGCATGAGATCGCAGCCGCGGATACGGTGGAGCCCGCCCTCCGCACACGAGACCTCGTCGAACCGGGTCGTCCGGTCGGTCCGGACACCCGGGCCCCTGATGACGACCGGGACCGGGTCGGCGCTGTGATCTTTGATCGAACAGGGCGTGCTGTGGTCGGCGCAGACGACGAGCAGGGTATCGGAGAGCGTGAGCAGCGGCTCGAGCGCCGCGTCGATCACCTCGATGAAGTCCCGTTTCTGGATGCCTTTCCCATCATGGCCGGCCTCGTCCGCGCCCTTGATGTTCATCAGCACGAAGTCTTTCCGGCCGAGTTCCCCTATCGCCGCCTTCACCTTGGCGTTCAGATCGGAGTCGACCGACCCGGTCGTCCCCGGCACCGGGATGTGCTCGAGCCCTACAACCTTTCCGATCCCGGAGATGAGGGTCGCCGCGGAGATGACGCTCCCGGAGAGTTCATAACGCTCGGAGAACGGCGGGAACGCGCCCATCTTCCCGGCACCCCGGATCAGGAGGAAGTTTGCGGGTGGGACCCCCTCTTCCATCCACCGGAGATTTAGCGGGTGCTCGAAGAGAATCTTCGAGGACTGACGGATGAACTCGTTGCAGGCAACGGCTGTCTTTACATCCGCTGCGTCATCGGTGCAGGACCGGATGGTGAGCGGTCTTACCCCTTCCTTCTTCGGGTCGTTCGAGGAGACCTTATCCCCGAGCCCCTCCCCGGTGAGGGCGAGGGCCGCCCGGTGGCCGGCGCCCGACTCGAGCCTGAATCCGAGACCGAGCGGCGAGAGGTCCACACCGTCCCGGATAGCCTCCGAGAGCGGTTGGGTCCGGGAGATCCGCCCGGCCCGGCGGTCGGTGACGAGGCCGTCCGCGTCCACGGTGGCAAAGTTGCACCGAAACCCGATCATCCCGGCGGTCATGCTGATGCCGGTCCCCTCGGCCTCCAGCGGGCCCCGGCCGGTGTAGTACTCCTGCGGCGGGTAGCCGAGCAGAGCAAGGTGGGAGGTGTCGGACCCGGGGCGTATGCCGGGCGCGATGGTATCCATGATCCCGCATACGCCCTCGCCCGCGATCCGGTCGAGAACCGGGGTCCGTGCGGCCGCAAGGGGGGTCAGTCCATCCAGCGCTTCACAGGGACGGTCGGAGATCCCATCCAGTACCAGGAATAACACCTTGTGAGCGATCATCGAGAACAGATGAGATTTTGGACCTGATTACTCTTCCCGGTGGATGGCGATGACCCGGGTTGTCAGGCCGCTCCCTCCCTTCTCCACGAGTGCCAGGCACCGCTCCGCATGGTGGAGCGCCTCCTTCGCGAGGGCTTCGCTGTGCTCGCGGCATTCCTCTCCGCAGCCGATCATGACGAGGACGTTGGCCGTCTTGATCATATCGGCTGAGAGGCACCGGATCTCCACGGCGATGTCTTCGCCGAGGATCGCCTCCACATCGCATATGCAGTCGTAGAGCTGGTGTGAATACCGGTCGAGCAGCGCATTTGTGGCGAGAACCCGTGCGGCGCCGCTCTCTCTCTGTGCAAGGTCGGTCCACTCCCGGTGGAACTGAACGAGCATCCTCCTGATGATCCCCCGGGCTATCGTCTGCTGTTCGTCGAAAGCCTGCTCGTTGAGCAGAACCCGGCCTGGCCGCCGCGTACCTGCATGCTGCTCCTCTGCCGTCACCATCTTCACCTCTTTGCCACGCTCCGGCGGAGGTGTATCAGGTCATAGGGCATATACCCTTGCTATCTCCGTCACCGGGACGAGAGAACGGTGAAGGTACAAATGGTAATAAAATTGGGGTGAGCAGCCGGCCTTATACGGCCGCGACCTGCTCCAGTTTGGACTTGGTGATCTCGACCCGGCGGATCGGGTAGATCGTCTTTACGGCCTTGAAGACGTCCCGGGCCATGTCGCCGGAGACGATCTCTTTGACCAAGGTCTCGAAGTCGCTCTCCGCCGCGCGGGCGGAGAGAGCCTGCGAGATCGCCTGCCGTACGGCGTGGACCTGGCTCTGATCGGCCCTTGATAAGGTGAGACAGACGACCGTCACCCGCAGGAGTTTCTTGTCCTTGCTGGTGATCGGGTGGATGGTGTCGATGCGGGATGCCCGCCGCTTGACCATCGACCGGAGGTAGTCCCGGGTCACTTCGTGACCGACGAACTCCGTGTACGCAGCGTCGCCGGCCACGTTGTTGATCTTAAACCTCATCTTGATGTGGGACTTTGAGTAGTCCTGCACAACTTCACCGAGCGTCGCGGTCATGATGCGGCCGACCATGTTCGCGGGGTCGGCCGAGATGGCGTCGCCGATCTCAGCTTTGCCGAAGGCATCGGGTACGTAGACACGGTACCACTTCTTGGCCTTCCAGCCTTCCAGCCTTCTTCCAACCTGTTTCTTCCTTGCCATGGTATCACTTCTCTCTGTTATATCAATTTTTCAGCCCAAAGGAGCCTGAACACACTCTGGAACTCTCCGCTCTGCCGTCACCGTGAGGCGGAGGTACATACGTCCTCTGCTATCGTCAGGTTCATGAGGTAATCGTCCACCGAAGCGATGATTGACCGGAGTCTGGTCCCGTCGATCTCGGCCCGCACCCCTCCCTCTATCGGGTAGGTCCTGATCAGGGTGAGGTTATCGGGCTCAAGTGCCGCCGCCACGCATTCCGGATGGCTGTGCGGCGTCTCGATGGTGCCCTCGATCCGGATCATGCGGGCACCGCCTCCAGGAGTTCCTGCCTGAACCGGTCCACCTGGTCGGCGTCGATCCGGGCGCCGGCCCTCCGGCGATGTCCGCCGCCCTGGCCCCCGCACGTCTCTGCGAGTCTCCGCATCAGTGCATCGAGGTCGAGGTCGATGCCCGGCGGGCAGCGTGCCGATACGGAGTAACGGCCCCCATGCTCTCCGATGACGAAGACAGGGCCGCTCTGGACCAGGTCGTTTGCGAGCGCATCCGCGACATCGCTTGCTACCCCTCCGTCGTCCACCGCAAAGAGGGCGACGCGCTCGTCGAGGCGGCGTGCCCCGCGGATGCCGGCGATGACCGCCTGCCGGTAGCGGGCGGTGATCTCCCAGGCTTCCGGGAGAGCGCTGGTCGAGCGGAGGCAGAGCGATGCGCCGATATCTCCGCTCCCGGCCTTGCCGCAGGCGTCGACGACGGCGGCGAGACTCAAGGCCTCGTCGATCGCTTCCCGCCCGAGGCTGTAGGTGGTCCCCCAGATCCCGCAGAGTGCGGGGAGGGACGCTTTCGGGGCGGCCGCAAGGACGACCCGGGAGAGGAGGGACTCGATATCCAGATCGTCCTCGTCGGTGACCTGCGCAACCAGTGCCCGGGCTGCGTCGGGATCGCCCGAGAACCCGGTGAGGTAGGGATTGACGGCGAGCGCGAGCTGCTCGACGAGGCCCCTCCCCGGGAGGAGGAGGCCGCGGCGGGGTGTGATGAACCCGTTGGCGATGCCTTCGCTGGATATGTCCCGGTTCGGCCCCTCGATATCCTGGCCGTCGCCGATGATCCCGAGGAGCGCGAGCCCCGCGAGGTCGCGGTTGTCCCCCATGCGCTGGGCGACGATGTAGGCCGCGCCGGCAGCCGAGAGGTTCCGTTCGCCGTCAATCCCGGCGAGGTGTGGGTTGACGTGGTAGTCGCCCTCGAAGTGGGGCAGGTGGTGATCCACCACCATTACGTCGTCGGGGAGGTCCGAGAGTGCTGATCCGAAGTCGCAGAGAAGCACGCTGCCTTCGCGAGGCAGGTCGGCCGTGGAGATGCCTGAGCGGATCCTCAGCCGGAACCGTCCGCCCTTGCGGAACATGGCGTGGCAGAGGATGGATGCGGCGGCTATACCGTCCGCATCGTGGTGCGCCAGCACCTCCACAAACTCCTGCTCGAGCAGGCGACCGGCCAGGCGAGCAGCAGCGGCGTCAAGCGACATGGATCATCAGCGGGTGAGCAGGATCTCCGCAGTCTCCGGCTTGTAAGTCCAGCCTTTCGGCATCCGTCCGGACCTGACGTAGTACTTGACCAGTCTGCGCACCTTGGACTCGGCTATCTGAAGCTGCCGGGTGTTGTGCACATCCTTCTTGTTCTCCGCAAGGTGTTTCCTTATCCCGAGCGCCTTCTGCATCAGGTTCCGGAGATCTTCGGGGATCTCGGATTCAAGGCCCTTCTCGCGGAGGATCTCGTTTACGCGCTTGCCAGTGGCGAGCTTGACGTCAGGGACAGCGTAACTGTCCCGCAGCGCAAGGCCAATCTGACTGGTCGACATGCCGTCTTTGCGGAGATCAACGATAATCTTCTCGATCTCCGGTGCGTCCGTGTTGGACCACCCGGGTGCTTCCTTCCGGTAAGGTCGGACAGAACCGCTGGTTCCACGGCGCCGAGCGTACATTCTTGCCATTGCATACACCTCCGTTAGATATACTATGTTAAGTCCAGAAAAGAGTCCGTTATCTGACTAATCTCTGTAATCCCGAGCCCTTGCGGGCCGTGCTCCGGGAGCACGTCGGACTTACCATAGCCAGCACATATGGTGCTGCATCATATTCACCGGGAGGCGTCTTAAGGGTATCGGGCGGGTGTGCTGCGGCACCTGTGGCAGGATTGATCCGTGGAGTTTATTGTGGTTTAGAACGAATCCTATTGCATGAAGGAAGGGCATTCGGACAGCCAGCCCCACGATGCATTCACCAGGAAGCGCCTTCTCTCCTGGGGCATCGTTGTCTCGGCCCTCCTCGCGCTTGGTGCCATGGGGTACTCCCTCTCCGTAGGGGTATCCGTCGTCACCTCCCACCTTTTCTACGTCCCGATTGTTCTTGCAGCCTACCGCTACCCTGACCGGGGCGTTGCCTTTGCCGGTGCGCTTGCCGCCGGCTACCTCGCGGAGGTGCTCCTCCTCGCACCGGGGGGCGGGCTTGAGGTCGTAAACGCCCTGCTCCGCGCCGGGGTTTTCGTCGTCGTCGCCGCCGTCGTATCTCACCTATCCGGCAGACTGCAGGTGCGGGAGAGCCGCTACCGGGGAGTCTTCGAGACCTCGGGGGCGGGGATCTGTCTCTTCTCGCCTGAGACCGGGAAGATCGAGGAGATGAACCAGAGGTGCTCTGCGATACTCGGGTATCCCGACGGTGAGGTCCCGTCCCTGGATGTATCCGCGATCTGGCCCGGGTATTCCGGGCTCGCCGGAACCCTCGGGGAGAGGGGGATCCAGAGCCTGGACTGCAACCTCGTCGGCCGGGAAGGGAAGCCCTGTCCGGTCCTCCTCTCGGCGAACCTTCTTCCCGGTCGGCAGGAGGGCTGCGTGGTGGTCACCGGGACGGCAGAACAGAAACAGATGGAGATGGATCTCCGCCGGTTGGAGGAGACGTTCCGGGTCATCCTCAACACCACTGATGTCGGGATCCTCCTCACCGCTCCGGGCCTGCAGGTCGTGGAGGCGAATACGGCCGCGATCCGGCTCTTCGGCGGGGCCGGGCCGGAGGACCTGATCGGGCAGAATCCGGGTGACCTGATCGCAGAGAGTGATCGGAAGGTCATCCGGGATTACCGGGAACGGGTCCTGCACGGGGAGAGTCCTGCCCCGCGAGAGTGCATGTTCCGCAGACTCGACGGTGTCGAATGGCCTGCGGAGGTATCGCTTACCCGCCTGAAGCGGAACGGTGATGCCCCGGAACGGCTGGTCGTCTCCCTCCGGGATATCACTGAACGGCGGCAAGCGGAAGAGGCGATGCGTGAGGAGTACCGCTATCTCATGGTCGTCAACGAGATCATCGCCGCTGCAACCGCGTCCCGGGGGCTGGACGACCTTCTCCAGGTCTCGCTCGCAAAGACCGTCGCCCTGCTTGAGTTTGACCTCGGGGCGGTCTACCTGATGCGTTCCGGGAGCGACACGGCGGTCCTCCGTGCCCGGGAAGGGGTGGGCGAGGCCCTGCCGCCGGTGGTGCGCCGGGAGGACCCCCTCTACCAGGACATTCTCCAGGCCGGCGCGATGCAGTGCATCGAGGACTTCTCAATGAGGTATCCCGGCTCCGGGATCCGGGTTCTTGCCATGGTGCCCATCCCCGGCGATGACGGGCCGGTGGGATGGATCGCGGTCGGGAGCAGGGTCCGGAAGACGATCCCGGAGTCCGAGCGGGGGATCCTTCTCGGCATCGCCGAAGAGCTCCGCAACGCGGTAGTGAAGGGGATGCTCCAGGAGGATCTGGAGGCGGCGCTCGCATCCGCCAACCGCTACCTCGAGGAGGCGACTGCGGCGGCCGCTGAGGTCAACCTCTACGTGGATATCCTCACCCATGACATCAACAATGCAAACACCGTAGCAATGGGCTACCTGCAGATGTACCTCGAGTCCCCGACCGGTTCGGACGGGGTACTCGTCGGGAAGTCGCTTACGGCCGTCTACCAGAGCAGCGAGATCATACGGAACGTCCTGACGCTTCGCAGGCTCAAGACCGGGCCTGCCGAGCTTCGGCCGGTGCGGCTTGAGCCGGTGATCCGGGGGATCTGCAGTTACCACGCGGATGCCCGCATCGCCTGCAACGGAGCGGATACGACGGTTCTCGCCGACGAC
The DNA here is from genome assembly GCA_002503885.1 of Methanoculleus marisnigri. Classification (GTDB taxonomy): domain Archaea; phylum Halobacteriota; class Methanomicrobia; order Methanomicrobiales; family Methanoculleaceae; genus Methanoculleus; species Methanoculleus marisnigri_B. The sequence continues at coordinate 21,011 of DASQ01000011.1, forward strand.
CTCGTCAGCGAGGTCTTTGCGAACCTGATCGGCAATGCCATCAAGTTCGGCGGGCCGGGGGTCGAGGTCTCCATCAGCGTCCGTGAGGAGGAGGATACGGTCTCGGTGACGGTTGCCGACAACGGCCCCGGGATCCCCGACGACCTCAAGCCGCGCGTGTTCGAACGCAACCAGCGTGGGACAACGAAGAAGAGCGGGAAGGGCCTTGGTCTTTACATCGTCCGGATGCTTGTGGAGCGCTACACGGGGAGTGTCCGGGTGGGCGATCGGATCCCCGGCCACCCCGGGGAGGGGGCCGCGATCACGTTCACCCTGCCGCGTTGCCTTCCGGCAACGGCGTGAGCCGAATATTTATCTCCTCCCTGACCAATATGTAATGGTACCAGCGCGATAGTAGTCTAGCGGTAGGACAGGGGCTTCCCAAGCCTCCAGCCCGGGTTCGATCCCCGGCTATCGCATCCCGATTTTCCGGCTCCCGAACGTGTTAGCACGTTTTGCCGTTCTGAAGTCTCCGGTCCGTACGGCAGGATCCGGTTTTGCACGCAGGGGACGTTCGGGCCGGTCCGCGGTGCAGTCCCGGCCCTGCAATGGGGCGCCCCCTCACGCCCGCTGCGGCCCTTCAGCCTCGTGATGGAGATCCGCCCGCTGCTCCGCGCCGCGGAGTGCGGAGGCGATCACCGCCGGCACGGTCAGGAGCGTGGAGACGGCGAAGGCGAAGGTGATGCCGGCGGTCACGGCCTCCTGAACGGGGATCGGCATATTCATACCACCGATCACGAACATCTCCATGATCTGGTCCATCGAGACCGAACCGATCAGCACGGGCATCGCGATCGCCATCGAGATCACCATGCCGAGGTTGTTGAGCAGGGCCCGGACCGAGGAGGTGATGCCCCGGCGTTCGGGCGGGACGGCGGCCATGACCGCGCTCGTGTTCGGCGACGCGAAGAGGCCCGATCCCATGCCGTTGACGAACATCGAGAGCGCGATCCACGTATACGGCGTGTCGTACCGGATCACGGCGAGCCCGGCGAGGCCGACGAGCGAGATGACAAGCCCGATCGTGCTGATCGACCGCGAACCGTACCGGTCCGAGAGGATGCCTCCTACCGGGCCCATGATCACGAGCCCGACGGCGAGCGGGGCGATCAGGATGCTGGCCGTCAGGGGGTCGAGACCCCGGACCCCCTGGAAGTAGAGGATCAGCAGGATCATCACGGCGCCCCGGGCGATCGCGTTCAGAAAGACCGAGAGTTGTCCGAATGCGACGATCTGGATGCGGAAGAGGGAGAGGTCGATCAGAGGGTTCGGAATGCTGTTCTCCCGCCGGACGAAGAGGACGAGACTGACCAGGAAGATGCCGAGGGTGGCGAGCATCACCGGTGAGAGGAAGCCCGGCACGACCCCGACGCCGACGTAGACGAGGAGCGTCATCACGGCGATCGTGAAGAGGGCCAGGCCTGCATAGTCGAACCTCTCGGCGCCGAGGCGGGGGAGGGTCGGCTCCCGGAGGTACCGGACGCCGAGGTAGAGGGCCGCGAGCCCGATCGGGATGTTGAAGTAGAAGTTCAGCCGCCAGTCGATCAGGGTCAGGACGCCGCCGAGGACCGGCCCGACCACGGAGGCCGCGGCCAGGATCATCGAGAGGATCCCGTTTGCCCGTCCGAGTTCTCCCCGGGGGAAGGCGTCGGTGACGATGATCGTCGAGTTCGCGATCAGGATCGAACCCCCCACGGCCTGGAATACACGGAACCCGGTCAACTGGACGATGTCGGTCGAGATGCCGCAGAGGAGCGAGCCGAGAGTGAAGAGGACGAGGCCGGCGAGGTAGAGGCGCTTGCGCCCGTAGAGGTCGGCGGCCCGTCCCCACAGCGGGGCCGTGATCGTGGTGACCAGCATGTATACGATGATCGGGGCCATCACGCCGATCAGGGTCGTGTTCAGGGCGATCATGATCGTCGGCAGGGCGATGAGCAGCGTGGTCCCATTCAGCACGCCGCCGAGAGTGCCGAGCGAGGCGATCAGGAGGGCGAGCCACTTGTAGGTGAGGGTCATGCGTCCCTCCCGCACCTGCACGAAGCCGGCAGTTCGGAGCGCTGGATGTTCTCCACCATGCGGTCGAGAATCGATATGAGCGTTGCCTGCTCTTCGTTCGAGAGCCCGGCGAGGAGCGCGTCGTTGAGGTTGCGGACCACCTCGTCGATGAGGGGGGCCGTCGCCCGGCCGCGTTCCGTCAGGGTGACCAGGTAGGCACGACGGTCGGCGGGGTCGCGTTCACGGACCGCGTATCCCGCCTCGATCAGGTCGCGGATCGTCCGGGTAGCGACCGCCCGGTCGACCATCAGGTCCTTTGCGATCTGCTCCTGGTGGACCCTGTTGTGCCGGAGAAGATAACTCAGAAACCGGAACTGGCGTGACGTTAGACCGTCTACTTCGAGGCGCCGTGCAAGATACCGGTGGACGAACCAGTGAATCCATCCCATCCGGACAACAACCGATTCGGAAGACACCTTAGTTGATATGTCAACAAAATATTTCAAGCAGTCGACGGCTCGTCGTCCGGCCGGCGAGCGTAGATGGGGAGGATCAAGGGGCGTCGACCGGTACGGTGCCCGGGTTGACCAAATCAGGCGCCGTTACGGCCGTCTTCTGCAACAATCTCGAACCGGCAGTGGTCGAACCCCATCGAGTAGCATCGGGTCTCGACCGCCGCCGCCGGCCGGCCGTAGTGGCGGGAGAAGAGCGCCCGGAGGATGCCGGAGTCGAACGCACATGCGGGTTTCCCGGTCACGGGCAGGTCGGCGCACTCGAAGCAGTCGTAGACGAGGAGCACGAGCGGTTGCGCCTCCGCGATCTCAAGCCTTCCCAGGCGGTGCTCCTCCCAGAATCGGGCGATATTCGCGCAGAAGGCTCCGGTATCCGGGTCGGCCACCGCCGGGTAGAGTTCTTGGCCGATCCGCTCACCGGCCCGGGAAAGGAGCGGGTCGAGGAGGATCCCCTCCTGCATGAGCGAGACCCGGATCGTCCGGAACGCGAGCCGGTAGAACGCGTTTTGGTCGCCCGACCCCGCCTGGTACGCCCCTGCATAGGCGGCGAGCGCATCGGCCACCCGGTCCTCCGGTGAGATGCTCGCGACGAGGTCGCCGCTGACGAAGAATATCTTTTTGCGGGAGTCCTCCGGGTCGGCCCGTGACCCGATCACGCCCGCCGCCGCCATCTCCTGGAGGTGCACCGAGACCGTCGACTTCGCCCGCCCGGCGAGGGCGACGATCTCGTCGAACGTACGTTCGCGCTCCCGGAGGGCCGCGAGGATAGCACGCCGCACCGGATTCTCGACCGCACGCGCCCCCGTGGGGGTCGAGTACAGGTCTATCTCCAGGTTTGCTTTCGGCCGCCCGGGTCTCCCCCCCCTGCTCACCTCGTATTCCATAGAGTAAAATCGAAAGGATGATATATCAATTGTTCGGATATACTGGAACGTTCGTATTGTTCCGAACAACCATGGTGATAGAAATGATGGCTACAGAACTTGCCCCCGGCGTCCACTGGGTCGGGGCGATCGACTGGAACCTGAGGGAGTACCACGGCTACACCCTCCCGGGAACGACCTACAACGCCTACCTCGTCCGGGGCGAGAAGACCGCGCTCATCGACGGCGCTTACGCCGGGTTCGAGGGCGAAGTCCTCGGCCGTGTCGGGTCCGTCTGCGACCCCGGAGAGATCGACTTCCTCGTCGTGAACCACATTGAGATGGACCACTCCGGCACCCTGCCCGCGTTCGTGCGGCGGATGCCCGATATCCCGATCTACTGCACGGAGCGGGCCCGCGCCGGGCTTGCCCGCCACTACGACACTACAGGCTGGAACATCCGGGTCGTTAAGACCGGCGATACCCTTGACCTGGGGGGAAAGACCCTTACTTTCCTCGAGGCGCCGATGCTCCACTGGCCCGACTCGATGTTCACCTATCTCGCCGAGGACGCCATCCTCTTTCCGAACGACGCCTTCGGGCAGCACGTCGCAAGCGCCGCACGGTTCGACGATCAGCTCGGCAGGGATGCGGCGATGGCCCACGCGAAGAAGTTCTTTGCGAACCTGATCGTACCGCTCGCGCCGAAGGTCTTAAAGAAGCTCGACGAGGTCGGGAGCCTCGGGATCGACATTAAGATGATTGCGCCGAGCCACGGCGTCATCTGGCGCTCGCATGCCGGCGATATCCTCGGGGCCTACGCTGACTGGAGCCGGGGCGTCGCAAAAGACAAGGTCACGATCGTCTACGACACCATGCACGGCTCGACCGCGATGATGGCGAAGGCGATCGCCGAAGGCGTCATGGCCGGAGGCGCCGATGTCCGGGTCTGCCTCCTCCGGGACGGGCGGTACGAGGGGACGCACCGTAGCGACGTCGTCACGGAGGTGCTCGACTCAAAGGCGGTCCTCGTCGGGTCGCCGACGCTTCAGGACGAGGTTCTTCCCACGGTTGCCGGGTTCCTCAGCTACCTCCGTGGGCTTGCGCCCGGCCGGTTAGAGGCGAAGAAGATCGGGTGCGCATTCGGGTCGCATGGTGGTCTGGGCGGGGCGTTCGCCCGGGCCGAGGAGGCGCTGAAGGCTGCCGGGATCGAGGTGATCGACGGCGGTTTCCAGGTGAACTACCGCCCGGATGACGACGAGCTCGCGCGGGCTTACGAGCTCGGGCGGAAGGTGGCACAGGAGATCCGCGCCCGGTGACACCTCCCCGGAAACCGGACTGCACGTCCGGGACCCGGGATGACAATTACTGCCTCTTTTTAGCCGGGTCACGCCGGTGCGGCAAACCCGTGCCTCACCCGGGCGAACGCCACGAGCGCCCCGACCTGCATCGTCACCAGGAACCCGACGACGAGCGGGACGGCGACGGTGTAGGCCCAGCCGATGAAGGCGCTTCCGGCGAACCAGGCCGCCCCGTAAACCGTATTGAATATACCGTATGCCGTCCCGCGCTTGCTGATATGGGTGTAGTCCGCGATGGCGGCGCGGAGGATCGTCTCCTGCGCACCCATCGCCGCGCCCCAGAGCACCACGGCGACGAAAGCGAAGGCGTAGTTGGTCCCGAAGGCGAGAAAGGGGATGCCGATGGCAAGCAGCGGCACCGAGACGAGGGTGACGAGCCCGAACCTGTCATATGCCCGGCCGATCACGAGGGCCGCGACGGCGTCGACGCCCATGGCGACGGCGTAGAAGAGCGGGATCTCTGCTTCGGAGACCGTGCCGGTGATGGCGAAGTGGTAGGCGATGACCGGGAACGCCGCGAACCCGGCCATGGTGAGCGCGGTGAAGACGCCGTAGGGGAGCAGGGAGCCCGGGAGGGTGGTTGCCCGGGAGGCGGGGCCATCGCCCTCAGGCGACGCCGGTTCGGGCATCCGGTGCCGGGCGAAGAAGAGGGCGAGGATCATCAGCGCGAACGGGATGGCGAGGAGGGCAAACCCGTTCCGGTAGTCCCCCTGCGCAAGAAAGATGACGGAAAAGATCAGTGGGCCGATGATCGCCCCGATCTGGTCGAGGGCCTCGTGCACGGCAAACCCCCAGCCCCGCCCGACCGTCGTCGTGGCGTCCGCGAGGATGGCGTCCCGTGCCGGCACCCTGATGCCCTTTCCCACCCGTTCGAGGACGAGGAGGGCCGCGGCAGCCTCCCAGGACCCGGCGAGCGCGAGGAGCGGGACCGCGGCGAGCATCCCGTAGCCGATGAACGTGATTGCCCAGTAGTGCCGCGTGGTGTCGGCCAGGTACCCGGAGACCAGGCGGAGGGCGTAGCCGAGGAACTCGCCGAGGCCAGCGACCACGCCGACGGCGAGGGCGCCGGCGCCGAGGAGGTAGAGGTACGGTCCGGAGACGCTCCGCGCCCCTTCGTAGATGATGTCGCCGAAAAGGCTGACGATGCCGAAGAGGACGATCACGGTGTAGGCCGCCCGGTGTTTGCCGTCCATGGAAGGACGGTCTGTCGATCATCATCCATAAGAGTCTCGATCGGGCCGTGCCCCGATCCCCGCCGGCCTGATGGAACGGGAAGGCGTTCGAACCCCGCGCCGGGGGAAGATGTAATCGTGATGAGCGGTATCTACCCCCGTGGTGCGGCACAAAACGAGCATTCCGTGGGGAGAGAGACGGCCGTGAGGAGCCGGAGCTGGATCGCGCTCTCGCTCTTCATCAGCGGCGCGGCTCTCGTGGGGCTTCTCGCGGTGACCTTCACCCCCGAGACACGGGCTTACCTCGGGGAGGTCAGCATCGCCGCCCTCCTCCTCGCTCTCGGGTTCCGGGCCGCATCGATCCTCTGCCGGGTAGCGCGGATCGGGGTCCTTTGCCGTGGTCTCGGCTACACCGTGCCGTTCCGGAGCCTCACAACCACCCAGTTCCTCTCGCTCTTTGCCGGGTCGATCACCCCCGGGCAGGTAGGCGGCGAGCCGGTTCGGGTCCACCGGCTCTCGCGATCCGGGCTCGCCGTCGGGGACGCCGTCGTCGTCGTCGTCGTGGAGCGGGTGCTCGACCTCGCGGTCTTCGTCTCCCTCACCCTCGCAGCGCTTCTTGCTCTCCGGCACCTCTGGGGCTACCTTGCCGCAACCGTTCTCTACCCGGTGGCGGCCTTCCTCCTCCTCGTCCTCGTCCTCCTCCTCGCGCTCGTCGTCCTGGTCCGCCACCCGGCCTTTATGAAGCAGGTGATAGGCGGTGTTGCCGTCCGGGTGCTGAACCGGTGCGGCCGGAGCCGGCGCTGGCTCCGGTTCTGCCCGGGTGCGGAGCATGCAGGGTTCCTGGGAACGAGGATCGACCACGAGGTCGAGACCTTTGCTGCGGGTTCCTCCCGCTTTGTGAGGGCCGGCCGCCGGGCCGTCGTCGGCGCACTCGCGCTCACCGTAATCGAATGGGTCTTCCTCTTCTCGACGGCATCGGCGTTGCTCGTCGCTCTGCGGCTGCCGCCGTCCCTCCCGGAGTCGTTCCTCTTCCAGGGAATCCTCCAGATGATCGCAACCATCCCGCTCATCCCGGGCGCGGCCGGGATATCGGAGATCGGCGCCGCCACGCTCTACAGCCGGATCGTGCCTACCTACCTCCTCGGCCTCTTTGTCGTCCTCTGGCGGCTGATCCTCTACTACCTCAACATCCCCCTCGGCCTCCTCGCGGCCACTCTTGCCGCGAGGGAGAAGGCTGGTAGGGATCCCGCTGGCGGTGGGGATCCCACCGAAAACCTATAACCCTTATGAGACCAAAATCTATCAATTAACGCGGATATGACCAAAAATGCCCTGTTCGTGAAACGATCGGAGAGCATTGGGATCTCCGGCGGGGGAAGATCGTGACCACCGATACCGATATGTATGCCCTGAGCATCATCACCGAGAACAGGGCAGGCGTGCTGCGCGATGTAGCCACGGTGATGGCAGATTACCAGGCCAACATCCAGATGATCCAGCAGTCGATCCTCACCTCCGGCCCGAACACCGGGAAGGCCTACCTCTACTTCGAGTTCGAGGAGTGCGGGAACCACCCGGAGCTCATTGCCGACTTATCAAGGGTGCCGTCCGTCGTCGACGTCACCATCTACCCGCCGTTCTCCCGGATATTCGGATGCAGGGTGATCATCATCGGTGGGGGTGCGCAGGTGGCGCAGGTGGCGCTCGGCGCCGTGAACGAGGCGGATCGCCACAACATCCGCGGCGAGCGGATATCGGTGGATACGATCCCCCTCGTCGGGGAGCAGAACCTGGCGCTCGCCGTGGACGCGGTGGCCCGGCTTCCCCGGGCATCGATCCTGGTGCTCGCCGGATCGCTGATGGGCGGCGAGGTCTCGCGGGCCGTGGACCGGGTCCGTGGAGCGGGCATCCCGGTGATTGCCCTCAAGATGGCCGGGAGCGTCCCGCAACATGCGGACCTGGTCGTGACCGACCCTATTCAGGCAGGCGTCTTTGCCGTGATGCACGTCAGCGGCAAGGCAGTCTTCGATATCAACCGCGTGCGTGGGCGTGAGTTCTGATATGGATTCTATCGATATGGCGATTCTGGTGCTGCAGAGGGATGGGCTCGTCGTCTATCCCACCGAGACGGTCTACGGTCTCGGGGCGGACGCTCTCTCCGAGGATGCGGTGATGCGGGTCTACGAGGCCAAGAACCGGCCGGTCGGGAAGCCGATATCGGTTGCGGTCTCGGATATGGAGATGCTCGCCGCCGTCGCGGTGGTGGACGATGTGGCGCGAGCCTTCATTGAGCGGTTCCTGCCCGGCCCGGTGACGGTGATCCTCCCGGCGAAGTCCTGCCTGCCGGCAGTCCTCACGGGCGGCACCGGTCTCATCGGGGTCCGGTGGCCCGACAACGAGCTCGCGCTCGAGATCATCGCCCGGCTCGACTCTCCCATCACGGCCACCAGCGCGAACATGTCCGACGACATCCCGCCGACGCGGCCCGATGAGGTCTCTGTTCCCCACGACCACCTGGTCGACGGCGGGGAACTTTCCGGGACGCCGAGCACGGTGGTGGACCTGACCGCCCGGCGTATCCTCCGGAAGGGTGCGGAATGGGAAGCAGTGGAAGCGTTCCTGGAAACTCTACGGTGATCTATGCCATCGGTACGACTCCGTGATTTCATCGAGGACCCTCATGGCTGTCTCTATGCGGTCTCGAACTACGATAACACCGACCGGATAGGGTGCATCCTCCGCTACGTCCCCGATCCAAACGGGGAACGGACAAACCTCTCCGGCAGGCGGTACCGGAAGTACGATTTTGCCGAGTCCTTTGACTGGATCCGGGAGCATGAGCCAGAATACCTGGATGCGGTCCACCGGGTGCCTCACTGCGATGTGATCAGGGTATACAAACCCGAGGAGGAGATCGGGAAGGTGGCGGCGCGGAGCGCCCGTGTGCGGAGGCTCCTCTCCCACCTGGATCTCCCGGCGGGCTCGTTCGGGTGCACGGGCTCGCTCCTCTGCGGCCTGGAGAACGCCGCCTCCGATATCGACCTCGTCGTCTACGGCGACGCCTGGTTTGTCGCCCAGCGCCAGCTCCGGCACCTGGTGGAGGCCGGGATGATCCCGGGGATGAGCACCGCGATGTGGCGGAAGGTCTACGACAAAAGGGTGCCGGAGATCTCGTTCGACGCCTTCGTCCTGCACGAGCAGCGGAAGTGGAACCGGGGGGAGTTCGAGGGGACCTACTTCGATCTCCTCTACACCCGGGCCTATGGGAACCTGGACGCGGTCCCCGCCGGCATGGGGACGGTGCTTTGCCGGGCAACGATCGAGGCCACGGTCACGGACGCTTCGTTGTCTTTCGACAGTCCGGCGGTCTACGCCGTGGACCACGACGAGATATCCCGGGTCCTCTCCTTCACCCACACCTACTCGGGGCAGGCGCTCGCCGGGGAGGTCATCGAGGCCCGTGGCGTCGTGGAGGAGCACGGCGACGAGCGGTGGCTGATCGTCGGCACGACCCGCGAGGCGAAGGGCGAATACATCGTCTCGAAGACGCTGCTCGAGAACGTTTAGAAGAGGTCCGAGAGCCGCCGCGGCCCGGCGGTGCACCGCTCGAGGTGGGGGCAGCCCTCGCAGGGAGCCCGGAGAGGCCGCAGCGGGATCTCGCCCGCGACGACGCGTTTTGCCGCCCGGATCGCCTTGATCATCTCCCGCCGGTCTCTGGGCTGGGGCTCGACGAACCGGCAGGTGCCGCTTGCGACGTACTCGACGTAACCGCCGGCAACGGCGCGCCCGAGGGTCTCTTTGAGGCAGGCGACGTAGCAGGCGACCCGAAGGCGGTCGGTGCCGTAGACCCCGGCCTTCGGGGCGGTGCTCGGCCGGGCGATGGCGAACGAGCCGTCCTCGAAGACCTTGTCCACCCTTCCGCGGATGCCGAGGGTGTCGGACTCGACGGCGAGGTCGGTCTGAACCGGCGTCTTCCAGGTGGTCTCCCGGCAGGCGGCGACGCACTCGTCGAGGAGTTCCCGGGACTCCGCCGGTGCGTCGGGGAGGACGCAGAGGACCTCCTGCCAGATCTGCTCCGCCTCAAGGAGTTCTCCGAGGTGCGTGGAGACCTGTTTGCAGACGGTGTAGCGGGGCGACTCCGGGTGCTCCTCCGACCGCTCGAAGTAGTAGCGCCGGGGGCAGATGTGGCAGGCGACGACGCCGGATACCGGGATGTACTCATTCATGCGCAACCGATCCCGTTTGACAGGATGTATGCCCTCCCGCTATTTAGCGCCGTACGCTCTGCACCGGTGCGGGGTCCCGGGCGGCCCGGAGGGGAGATGCGGCTGGAAGACCAACCCTTATGCCGGAGTGGATCGTAGAAGATGGGTATGGCTAACCGCGAGATATCGGTCAACATCCCCGGCGACCTCGACCCGGTCTACTCGAACCGGATCCAGATCGCCTACAAGGAGGACGAGTTCACGTTCCTCTTCCTGCACGAGATCCCCGGCATGAACCAGGCGCGAGGGAAGGCGATCGTCTCGATCAGCCCCCGGCACGCGAAGAACCTGGTCGAGGTGCTGGCGAAGAGCGTCGCCGACTACGAGCAGAAGTTCGGCAAGATAACTACCCCGGAGGCCGCCCCGCACCAGGAGAGCAACGTCACCATCCGGGGTTACTCCTGAACGGGACGGAACCCGCGGGTTCCCGGCAGGTGATACCTTTTTAATTTCGAAGGTGCAACATTGTAAGGCAGTTGCCGCTGTGGCTTAGCGGTATAGCGGCTGATTCGTAATCAGCAGGTCGGGGGTTCAAGTCCCCC
>DASQ01000009.1 GCA_002503885.1 Methanoculleus marisnigri
TCCTTCTTCCGGGTGTAGGGAAGGTAGGATCCGACCAGGATGTCAACCCCCGAGGTAAGATCCGGCCGGAGGCCCAGAAGGATCTGACGGTTCTCCCGGTGCGTCGCATAATGCTGCCGGACGTTGTACAGTCCTACATTGTACATGCTTTTAGCATGGTACGCGAGCGTGTCGAGGATCCAGAACGTCTTCTGGGGAAGGCGCAGATAGTTGCTGACGACTCGCAGTACCATTACCTCTTATCTTTGGGGCTCATCTGTCTATAAGGTAACTCCCGCGGGGCGAAAGTGTACGGGGCTTGATGCGGGCAATTCCTCCCCCGGTTGAAACCGGGGGTCTCCTTGCCCGTCGTATATGAACCGTCTCCCGGAAAGCCAAACCTACAGGTCGGAATGAACCTTACAGCGTGGTCTCAGATTTGTTTTATAAGTTTAGTAATGATTTTTCATGACAAATCCCTCGGGGGATGCTGCGTGCCTTTCCGGATTCTGCCGATCTGCATCCGGATCGTTAGAACCATAGAGCAGTTGCCCCCGTTCCCGGTTGCCGGGGGAGTGTCCTCCCGTGGGTGCGGGATGTGGGGTCCGCAGTATTCGCCGGGATCTGCCGGCTGGGGGTTGGGCTATGCTCGTGGTCTGCTCCGAAGGAGTGCCGCCTGTAAGGTCATCCGGGAACCTTCTGTCGGGGGTGTGAAGCCCGCTTACAATCCTGTCCCTGAACCGATTTATATGGCGGCTCCCTCGTTCCGGGAATCTCCCGGGATCCCGGGCGAAAGGAGAGCGGATGCGTGGGGTCGAGCGACGCACGATCCGTTGTCGTATCCGGAAAATTCTTCCCCGATCCCGTCGACAGTTGTAACTCCCTGGATTACATGAGAACCCGGGAGAAGAATCATGATCGGGCATCACTCCGCACCGGATCGCCGGACGATGTATATTCTCTTCATGGTCGGTTTCTTTGCAATCTTCTCGACCACCATCTCAAAGAATCCGGTGCTGCCCCTCTTCTCGCAGGCCCTGGGCGCCGGCGATGCAGTCATCGGCCTGGTTGCAGCCGTCTCCCCGCTCGCCGGGATCCTCTTCTCGTTCCCGGTGGGGGTTCTATCGGACCACCTGGGCAAGAGGAGACTGCTCATCGTATCCGGAGCGATATTCCTCTTTGCACCTCTGCTCTACCTCTTCATCGCCGATCCGCTCTGGCTGATCCCGGTCCGGTTCTTCCACGGGATGGCAACCGCAATCCTCGGTCCGGTGATCGCTGCGATGATTGCGGTGCGATTTGCCGAGAAGAAGGGGGAGGTGCTCGGGCAGTACTCTTCCGCAACCCTGATCGGGAGGACCCTTGCCCCGCTTGTCGGCGGGGTCATCATATCGTTCTTCGTCTTTTACCCCGGGCTCATTCCTTACCGGATGGTATACCTCGCTGCAGCAATCGCCGCGGTGCCGGTAGTCGTCCTGATCCTTCTCTACCGGGAGGAGACTCCGGGCCCCCTCATGGTCCTCCCGTTCTCAGCGTTTCGCAGAAGTTTCGCGACGTTCTTCACGAACCGGAGACTGCGGGCAACGGCACTCGTGGATATGGCAACTTACTTTGCCTTCGGGGCATTCGAGACGTTCCTGCCGCTCATACTGCTCTCCCGGGGGATGGGTGCATACCAGACGGGGGTCCTGTTTGCCGTCCAGACACTGATCATCGCGGTGACAAAACCATTCTTCGGCAGGATTGCCGACCGGGTCGACAAACGGGTCCAGATTATCATAGGGCTCTTCGTTATGGGGTGCTCGGTTGCCGCTATACCGTTTGCGTCGGCATTTACAACGCTCCTTCTCGTAAGTTCCCTTCTCGCTCTCGGCATGTCGCTCTCCACGGTTGCGACCACTGCGTACGTCGCAGACGTTGCAGAGAAAGAAGAGATGGGCGCCTCGATGGGGGCGTTATCGTCCATCATGGACATCGGGCATTCAGCAGGCCCCCTCGTGACTGGAATCGTCATTGCCGGTAGTGGCTTTGGCCCCGGATTCTTCGTGAGTTTCCTGATCGCCGCAGCAGTCTGCGGGTTCTTCGCCCTGTCTGTCCGGAACCCGGCACCGCAGACGGGGAGCCGATAGCGTTAGCGAGTAAACTACTCCGCCCTGAAGGGGGAGCTGTCTATCGATCTCCTTACATTACAGCGATATGACGTAGCGGCGTCAATTCCGCTTCATGAGCATGCTCATGGCCGATGATTACACCTATGCTTTAGCCCTGCCGGGCCCCCCTGTCGCCAGGGGTTCCTGCTCAGCGATAAGCGGCTTAACAATCTCTCGAAGCTCGCTACGGAACGCTTCCCATCCTTCTCGCCGATTGAAGTCATAGGAGAGCCGGATCGCCCGGATCATGAGCGGAACATCCACGTCAGCCCCGTCAGGGGAGGGCACCGAGAGCATGAAATCTTGCTTCTGTTCGAGAAGCACCTCCGGATAGAGAAGCATGCATCTCCGGGCGTTGGTTTTCGTTGCATACGCATACATCTGGTAGAGGTCTGCCTGGGAAACACCCAGCTTCCGATCGGTCCGGTCCAGCTGCTTGTACTTGGTATCGATGATAGCCTCAATCTCCGGGGCTCCGATGACAATATCCGGCTTCAAATTGAAGAGTTCCGTGCCGTCCGCATCCCTGGCGAATTTGCCTACGATTGCCTGTGACCTGACCTGCACGTTTCTTCCAAAGAAGTAGGCCGGATCCTCCGAGAGGATTGCGCTGATAAACTCTTCAAACAACCTCTCCATGGGGATCAGCAGTGAAAAGGATTCGACCTCTGAAGCTTGCAGGGTGAGGGAAGAGTTCGAGAGAAAGACCCGGCACATCCGGATATAGGGTTCGAAGCTACGGTTGAGCCGGGAGAATGCAATTCTATCGATCTCTGCCACGGAGACCGGCGTTAACGTCACCGGATCGAGGATGTTGACGATCGAGCGAAGCAGCCGTATCGTTGAAAAGTCGGAGACCGTCCTCGACATAAGATAACAGGTATACTTGAGGGTCCGGTTCATGAGGTTGTCAGCCGAGAGCTCGTGGTACCGGCAGGGGATGATGTGCATCCGGGTAGGATTTATGTGGTGCTTAAAGTCGATTCGCCCTCGAATTACCCTGAGTTCATCTGAGTTCCGGATGTACTCTCTCTTCCGTGAATTTTTTATCGTGATCAACAGGTTCTTTGCAAACAGATGAATGAAGATCTCGAAGAGATCCATTTTCCTGAGGTCAAGACCCACCGGAGCTACTTCAGTAATGGGAACGTTTCCCGTCTGCGAAAGCATCTTGAGGAGATTCCCGGCTACCGTAGATCTCTGTTCCCGGCAGGTCTCATGTGCAAATAGTTTGGGAAAGATTTGAATGGTAAAGCCGTTGGCCCTTACTACCCCGACGTAATTCAACGCTTGTATCGTGTTCCTGCCGATGTCGAGGAATGGTTTTCTGCTGTTCAGGCGATCCAGCAGTTCGATTGTCGTATCAGTCAGAAAGAGGGTTCCCTCACTGAACGAATCCGTCCTTGAGGATACGTACGGGTATCTCCGGTACTCAAAGAGGGTTGCTGCCGATCGGGTCTCACTCGTCTGGTTCGGCATATCCCTCTTCACGGTTCCCGTTCGCAAGCGCTTCGACTGCCCCGAGGAACTCATCGCCGTATAATCTCTCACTGATCTCGAAACCACGCTCATCCGGGGATATTTTGACGAATCTGCTTCCGATAACCTCGTTGAATCTGGCGGGTGCGTCGTAGTAGTATTCTTGGAGGAGGGGAACGATCTCGTGATACCATGCGAAGCGGAGCATCTCAAGCGCCTCGTCTCGCGATCCGGCATCCATCACTTTCATCAGGTAACTATGGCCTATCCGGTGGTCCCGGTCGTAATTCGCCGTGATTCTCTCGTTGATCGTTTCCAGGGCATCCGTAGCGATTTCAACGATCTCCCTGACCTCATCGTCTTTACCGCCCGGGAGGTTCCTGAGAACAGCGTAGTCGGGCATCATCTCGATGAAACCGAACCTGCGCCGGAGCGCGGCGTCGACAAGCGATATCGATTTGTCGGCGGTGTTCATCGTGCCGATGATGTAGAGGTTCGGCGGGATTGCGAACTTCTCTTTGGAGTAGGGGAGGGTTATCGCGATCGCATGCTCCTCACCGTAGCGTTTGTCGGCCTCAAGGAGCGTGATCAGTTCGCCAAAGATTCTGGAGATGTCCCCCCGGTTGATCTCATCGATGACGAGGTAGAGCGGGACCTCTGGTGCAACTTTCAGTAAGTCTCTCTTCTCTGTACTTTCAAGTTGCGGGATACTCTCCGATTCGTTCCATCGCTCTTCGATTCCGGCCCTTTCTGCAAGCACGTTGAATGCACGGCGGGATAACGTTTTGAAGATGCCGTCCTCCACGCGGTAGGTCAGCATGCCGTCGTCAGTGGTGAACGGGCGGAGGCCTTCGATGAAATCCTCGTAGCCGAAGGAGGGGTGGAAGGTGACGAACTCTTTGTCTGGAACCTTCTCACGGATTCTCTTCAGCTCGATACCGAGCGACTCGTATGTCAGGCCTTCGGAAAGCGCGATAATTCGTTGGAGTTCGGCCTCGCTCAGCCGTTTCAGGCTGCATGCCATTTGTATCCGCACTAGGATGGACTCTTTCAATCCGGGATCGTTCTTCATATCCTCAAATGACGGGCCGTTGAACTGCTGAACTACCTCAAATCCTATGGAATCCGTTTCTTTTCGGGTACACCTGACCACCGTTGTGAACCGGCGTAGTCTAGCAGCGTTATATGCTAAGGCCACATCGCCTTCCTGGAGTTCGTCGTAGTACGTCTGCCAGTTTCGCCTTCCTTTCCAGTCGTACACAAAACGGGTTCCAGGAGTCAAGTCCGGGATCTGGCCGTCTCTGGGCTCGTAAATCGTCAACGAGAAGACCCGTTGATCGAGGAGCGAGTCTTCATGAACCTCATAGTCATGGGCATTGGGATGCGAGATGTAGTTGTTCGCACGGTACGTCTTTCCCGTGCCGGGAGGGCCGTACAGGATGACCTGCTTTTTGTGCCTTAGCAGGGTTGTTATTTCGTCATCTTCGTTCATGTCTGGCATGGGGTTGATCTCATCTAATTTCAATCCGGGCAGTACCCAGGCAATGCCTGCGACCGCCCATAAAGGGTGTTCGTCATTCCATGTCTGTCCGAATGTTCTGGTTTCAGCAAGGTCTGTCGCAAATTGTCCTGCCCATACGATGCCCTGACCATAACTCCCAGTGGCTGGAAATGAAATGTCATAGCCTACCTTCTGTGCAAATTCTCTCCATCGCCGCTGCCTGTAGTCGACGAACCTATCCGGGAAGAGGGAAGTCAGTAGAACGCTGCACAATGCTGCTGCTGCAGATTTGTTTGGTGAACCTTTTTTGTCCTGATATCCAAGGCGTGCTGCTTCGTCGGTAAACGCATCTATTCGGGCGGCCACTTGAGCGTCGTCCTGCGGGAAATCTTTGATAAGTGTTTGAATTGTCAGAACTGCGGCATCCTCTTCCTTGATGAACTCTCCAAAATGGATGATGTCGTATCTGCTCCCCAATGCCCAGCAATTCCTGATAACTCCCTTAAACTCATTAAGATCCAGTTCCTGCCTTGAGAGAACCTGCTTCAGTTGAGGGTAGAACGTTCTTCGGTTCTCGATCTCGCCGGATGCTAATGTTTTCCCCAGCATCTCGACGGTTGTATTCTCATGCTTTGCTATCGCCTCAAGCAAATGTGAGAACCGCATGTCAAGCTCCCGACCCATGACAAAACCCCTGTCCAAAGATCGGAGTCACGCGGCATTAATTTTGCCAATTGGCTTTTTAGCAATCTTCTCCGGAAGCGTTCGCCCTAAAAAGGTTCTATCGTTCCGAAAGTCACGATGGCCGGGGTGCCTTGCAGAGCTGATAGGCTGGACCCGTGAAGCTTCCGACGACGCCAGGCTACAAGTATCGGTGCTAAAATTGTGCGGGGACAGAGCCGCCCGCGGGTCCCTAATGCGTCCTGACCTTCAGCCCCGGAACGCGGGTGAAGTGACTGTCCCGGGTGACGATCTCGCCGTCGCCCGTGAGCGTGATCGCGGCGATCACCTCGTCGAAATCGCCGATAGGTCTGCCGTTTCCCCTGAGTTCGGCAGCGAGCGTCCCAAAGACCCGATAGGTCTCGTCGGTGATCGGGAGCTCGATCAGCGCCCGCATGATCGCCTCGACTTCCCGGAGATTTTCCTGCACCGATGCCGAGAGGAACGCACCGCGGTAGAGTTCGAAGGCGTTGATCGCCGTGGTTGCAAGCGGCAGCCCTTCCTGCTCCATCGCCTCGAGTGTTCTCATCGCCTCCGGGTCGTGCCGGATCAGGTCGATGAGCAGGGATGTATCAAGCGTCGGCATCGAAGTCGACCTCTCGCATCGAAGATTTCCGCATTTCACGCGAGGCTTCCGCAACCGAATCGGCCAGCGCGGGGTTCGGCCCGAACCCTTTGAGGATCTCCGAGAGTTTCTTCTTTTGCGGGGTGTACTTCAGGATCACTTCGGAAAAACTCATGTTCGAGGGGCCTTTTAGCCGGGAAAGCCTCTCGTATGCGTCGTCACTGATACTGATCGTCCTGGTTCCCATACCTGTGTATGTGTATGTGCATGTATTAAGATCCTCCCGTCGCAAGGAAGACGCTTCAGAACTTCACCAGCCCCCGCCTCCCGATCGCCGTCCACCCTAAAAGACACGCCACCCCGGCCGCCACGTTGATCGCCCCGAGGCCGAAGACGAGGGAGTTCCCGAAGAGGAAGACGAGGACCATTCCGGCGCTTCCGAAGACGAGGCTCGAGCAGTTGATCAGGGCGGCTGCGGAGCCGGTATCCTCTCTCTGCTGGTCGAGCATCAGGAACGCACCCGCCGGCCGCACGGCGCTCCCCATCAGCGAGGCCGGGAAGAGGGCAAGGGCAAAGGCCAGGGGGCCGAAGTTCCCGAAGAGGCAGACGAGCACCCCGGCGCCGATCATGACGACGAACCCGGCTCCGACGATCGAGCGGCGGCTTGCGTGCCGGGAGAGCCAGAGGTAGAGGACCGGGCCCGCTATCAGGCCGACGGCGTTGAGGGCGAAGTAGAAGCTGTACCACCGCTCCGAGAGGCTGAACCCATCCTGGTAGATATACGACGAGGCGGAGACGAACGCGAGCGATGCGGTGCTCACGAGCGAGAATACGACGAGGAGCGAGGTGAAACCGGGGTTTTTGAGCACGACCCCGAGCCGGCGGGCGGACTGCGCCATGGTGCCGGTCGACCGCGAGGGTATGGTCTCTTCGAGGAGGATGCCGCCGACGAACGAGACGACGCCGATGAGGGCGAGCGTCACGAAGAGGCCCCGCCACGATGTGTAGGGGAGCATGAACGCCCCGAGAACCGGGGCGACGGCGGGCGAAATGACGACCATGGACTGGACGATCGCGAGCACCGATTCCCGTCTCCTCCCGTCGAAGACGTCTTTGACCATCGCCATCGCGACCGCGGCGGCGGCGCTGCCGCCGACGGCCTGGAGGATGCGGAAGGCGATGAGGCACCAGATATCCCACGATACGGCGCAACCGGCGCTTGCGGCGATGTAAAGGGTAAGTCCGACCAGGAGGACGGGCCGGCGGCCGTACCGATCAGAGAGCGGCCCCCAGAAGAGCAGCCCGAGGCTGAAGAAGAGGAAGAAGAGTATCAGGGTCAGGTTGGTGAGGGTCGCGGAGACGCCGAAGAAGTCGCCCATGCCGGGGAGGGCGGGGAGGTAGAGATCGGTCGAGAGCGGGACGAAGGCGGAGAGCAGCGCGATAAGGACGATAAGACCGCGATCACCGAGATATCGCCGGGTTGTCCGGTCATTGTCGGGGGATTGGTCCATGGAATCGTCTCATGAGGCAGGTGTTGAAGAACAGGATGCCGCTGTTGTGCATTCCTGACAGAAGCCGGATTCTTCTCTTCTCCAACCTCTGTTTATACATTGAACCTTCCCGTAGTTCTAGTACTCGGTGTCATTTAACTCTATGAATTTCCTTTCCCGCCCTTCGCATCTCTCACGGCCTGCCTTCTGTGTGGGACCATATCCCGATCTGCACCATGGATTGCTTCACGCGAAACTACGAAATTTCAGTTCTGTTGAATAGGGCATGAATATGGAAGCATCGACCCGGGACGAGGAATCACCCCGGGCATGCCCCTGCAAGTGGACCGTGGGGATATCGCCTCGCGGGGGTGGGGCTGACGGGGAGGGGGTCTCCCCCTC
>DASQ01000091.1 GCA_002503885.1 Methanoculleus marisnigri
TCTCGGGCAGTGACGTGGTGATGAAGAATTTTGAACGTGACTTTGCCGAGCAGGTGTTTCGGGATTTGAAACTGTTTGAAGAGATTGCACCAATTCGGCATCGGAAAGAGTCCCGAATACTTGGGATCATGGTTGTCTGTACGCTTGCTCTCAGGTTGAAGGTAGCATTACGCACAATGCTTGAAGGAGCGAAAGATGAGGATTTGAGTGGTGAGCAGTTCCTGAAACAGATTGGCAGAGTCCATCAGGTGGATCTCCAGATGGATAATGATGTTCAGGTCTGGTATGTCGGTCTCCAGAAGAAGCTCGAGAAGGTGCTGGAGGAGATCGGCATGAAAGGACTCTTCGGAGAGAGGGTCAGGTATTCCTAGTGATCATTTTCACGCTGTTTAAGACTATATTTACTGCGTCGGGGAATGACGGCCGGCGAGCGAGGCGAAGATGCCTATAGTGCAGAGGATGGCAGAGATGATGAACACCACCTGGAGGCTTGTCATGAAGGGTTCCTGGACTTCCGGCCCGATCCGGGTGGTGCCGATGAAGAGGGCGAACGTGACGGTGGCAACGCCGAGCGAGAACATCATCCCCGTCGTCCGCATGGTGGCGAGCATCCCGGAGGCGAGGCCGTAGAGGGACCGGTCGACCGAACTCATGACGGCGTTTGTGTTCGGGGAGGAGAAGAGGGCGAACCCGAACCCGAGGAGGACGAGGCATGCGATGATGTACGCCATCGGGGTGGTTGGGGAAAGAAGCGTGAGGAGGGCGAGGCCGATGGCGGTGAGCCCCATCCCTGCCGAGGCGATGTACCGGGGCTCGACCCGGTCGGAGAGTCTCCCGGCCGGGGTGGCAAAGAGCGCCTGGACGACCGGCTGCGTGATCAGGATGAGCCCCGTGGTGCCGGGATCGAGCCCCCGGACGACCTGGAGGTAGAGGGAGAGGAGGAACCCGACGGCAAACGTCGCGCCGTAGTTGATCAGGGCGGCGAGGTTTGAGAAGGCGAACGCCCGGTTCGACGCGAAGAGCCCCACGTTCAGGACCGGGCTCGGTGTCCGGGTCTCCCAGACGTAGAAGACCACCGAGAGCGCCACGCCGGCGATGATTGCTGCAATGCCATCGGGATCCGGGAGGTTCGAGAACCCATACATCACGGCAAAGAGCATCGCGCCGTAGAAGACCGATCCAACGATGTCGAACCGTTCTCCGCATGCGTCGGCCCACTCCCCGGCAAGGTGGCGTCGGATCATGAAGACGATGTAGATGCCGAGCGGGATGTTGGTGAGGAAGATGCTCCTCCAGGTGAGGAACTCGGTGAGGAAGCCGCCGAAGAGCGGCCCGATGGAGAGGCCGATATAGACGGCGGTGACATTGATTCCGAGCGCCCGCCCGCGCTCCTCGGGAGGGAAGACCGACGTGATCATGGCGATGCCGGTGCCGTAGATCATGGCGCTCCCCACACCCTCGAGGAACCGGAAGAGGATGAGCATGAGCCCCGACGTCGCGAGCGCGGAGAGCAGGGCCGATGCGGTGAAGACGACCACACCGATGGTGAAGACGAGTTTGCGCCCGTAGATGTCGGCGCACCGTCCGAGCGGGACGAGGAAGATCGCGGTCGCGAGGAGGTACGACGAGGCCACGAGGCTGAGCGAGACGGCGTCCAGGGAGAAATCGGCGGCGATGGATGGGAGCGCGATGTTCACCGCCGAGCCCATGAACGGGGTGAGGAACGCGGCAAGGGTGGCGATGATGAGGACGGTCCGGCGTTCGGCGGTATCGGGAGTGGGCATGGGGGCTCTTTGCTGCGGCACTTATTTGAGTTTGGGGCGGCCGGGGAGTAAAGGGTTGTGATGTTGCGCTCCTCTGGGGGGCGAGGAGGGGCGGCGGCCGACCACTGTTGTTCCGGGCTCCAGGTTACAATGAGGCTGCCCCAGAGAGCATATCAAGGGCGCTTCGGCAGATCCTGGAGCGGGTGTACCTGGCGATGAGAACGCTCCTGAACGAGGCAACCCGGCAGAGACTCTCTCCGGATCTCTATGGGAGAGTGTTCACCGAACAGATGGACGTGCTGTCGAAGCTCTTGGTAGAGGTCTGGAAGGAGCCCGAACAGCAAATGGTTGGCCTGATGGGCTGGGATATCTGGGCCACTCGCCTCTGCCGTCACAGTCTCCAGTACCACCCGAAGAAGGTAGTCCGGGACGCCATCCTGAAACGCTGAGCTGAAGACAGGGGGAACCTTGGCAGGGCCAGGTGTTGCCGGAGAGAGCGGGAACTCTCGGAAAAATTCCTGCAAAATACACGGGAATGTGCTTTTTTCCCGGGGAAGCAGCGAGAACTGCTGCATCCGAACAACGCCGGCGGGGATCGATGCCGGGGTTGGTGGGAAAGTAGGGAAATCCGGGTGTGAGCGGGATTTGCCTAAGGTTAGGGTGGATAGCCGGGAATACAATATGCTACTTGTTGAGGAATTAGTCATACCTGCAGCGACGGAGAACCGGTTTTGGAAATTAACCTGACGCGGATGGAGTGTATGCAGATGGTACGTAGGATATTGCCCCACCTTTCAGCTATATCCGTTACATGCATTCTCATTTTGGCTTTGTTCTCAAGTGGCTGTACTGATGCAGGAAAAACCGAGGAAGAAACCGTTATTGGAACGATCGTACACGTCGAAAGCGATAACGGGACATATCTCATACAGGCGGAAAACGGAACACGCTATGCTCCTGTTAATCTGAACGAAAACTATCAGGTCGATGGCATGGTGGTAGGCTTTCGAGGGATCATTCTAGAGAATGATAGCGTGCCAGAATCATCAGGTATTCCTATCGAAATTCACTATATTGATACATATGTTCCGCCCGGAGCAAATGCCACACTCACACTTGAGAAACAGTTGCCGTGAGACAATCTCGTATTGTATTGCAGAGCTCAACCGACTGCCTGAAGGAACCACGGGAACGGGTGTATCCCTTTCCCTAACAAACAGTCTGCATCGGTTCTGATCGTGAGGAAAATCCTGTATACAACTCTGAAACGCCTCTTCGAGGCCCGGGACTGCCTGTTCGGCGGAGATCCGGATGCAAGTTTGACAAGCAGGCACGATGCATGAAGGTCGAATTTTCCGCTTCTTCGTCACCCCTGCACCCGGTGAGCCCAAAAGAGATGCTTGCTTGGCCGGATGGCACTGCAGGGAGGTCTCGCACGGACTCTCGGCAGGGATCGACGAGGCGGCATGAACGGACTGCTGCATCAAGGCCATGCCGACAAGGGCACGGAACACCGTGGTCTGAGTCAAAGAACCCTGGATCGGGATGCTCAGATGCCGGTCCAGGGCAGCAACAGCCAGAGCAAAGCATTCTTGCGGTTGAACGGAGTTCTCATGTGTGCAGGAGCTGCCCCGGGTTTGTGAGACCATATGGGGCGGTCAGCGTTCCATATAGATCTGCTGGTTTTCTGCTAAAATCAACCATCTGAGCCGCATAAACGCCCATTCCAATTCAGCGAACTACTGATCCTGAGGAGAAGTGGAGAGAGGGGATTCCAGCTCCGATGCGTTCATGGCGATCTTGCGTAAATATTCGAGGACAACTTTCGACTCTTTCTCATCGAAATCCTTGACAAGAAGATCGTTTATTCCATAACCGATGCGTTTCATCTCAGGCCGGAGTTTCCTGCTTTTTTCCGTCAGGTACAGTCGTTTTACCCGCTTATCTTCCGGATCGGTCTGGCGCCTGATGAGATCTTCTTCCTCAAGTTTCACAACAGATTTTGCAATCATGGTTTTGTCAAAACCCCGTGACAATGCGAGGCTGTCCTGACTCCGTCCCTCCTCGTCGTAAAGGGACATGAGGATCGCAAAATGCCCCCATCCGATATTATACGGCGCAAGATCTTTCGCAAATCTTTTCTGAATCGTCCGATAGGTATACGAGATCAACGCCGCCGGGACTTTTATCTCCTGAATCCATTGGGTGACCGGATTATCTCTGGTTGGACCCGCCATCTTCAGACCTTCTAATTAGTTGCATTGTCATCTATTTATACAAGATTGAATCGACATTGTTGAACGATCAACAATGGTATTTGAGGAGATTCCGAAGGCGATCGGGTTCTTGTTGCGGTCGCGTACCTCTGGTATTCCGAACGCTGGAAACAGAAAGCCGGCTGGTTACTCCTCATAATTTCAGTATTGCCGGGCTTCCTGATCTTTGCACCGGCGATGCCGTATCGGTTCGAACAACCGGTCATCGGGAATGACTGGCAACGGGGGGTCCTGTCATTGCAGGCACGGCTTTCCACCGGGGGTAGTTGACAGTACATCGTTTTCCGGTACGGATTCCGCTTTCTTCAGACTTCACTCATGCAAGGCGGGCCGGGCAGGTACAGCCCGGTGATCTTCCCAACCCCGAGTTTTCAAATCCTCAGATAGTTGACTATTCAACAATAAGTGTAAGGATTGTCACCTATAAAAAGAGGACTATTCAACTAATTTGTGCAGGCCAATGAGTTCCCGGCTGTGCCGTTGATGAATTCCCTGAACCGGAACTCCGGTGTGACATGAGGTTCTCGCGGACAGCCAACCGTTATCCTCAGTACCTCGCTAATTTCCCTCCTTATCTCCTTCCATTCGTCACAGCTCCTCGTTTTTTTCGGCTACCCCGGGTTCCTGAAGGCTGGAATTTTTCGCTTGATCTTCAAGGCTGAACGAACCGCATCCCGGATGAAGAGCCGGAACTGAGCAGAGCGGAACGCGCGCACCTCGATGGTCCGGGGACCTCGCGTCACGGGTGAAAACCGTGTTCAGAAGACAGCCATCCAGAGGTTTTGAGGAGAAACGGGATGATCGCAAAGAGATAGCGGATCACCGGTTGCGGGTTCGAGGTCCGGGGTTTGACCTTGTTGCGCATGCGGTACGACGACTCAATTGCGATCCGGTGCAGGGGGGACGATTGACCCGGTCCCCTGCTCTCCACGAATTGATCGCAAAAAACCGGGCAAAATCACCGCGGGGCTGCTCGAAGGCCGGGCCCCTCCCGCAGAAAACTCCCGGGCCAACCCCGGGGAAAAGTAGTTATTCTTCCTTCAGCATCGCGTTGATCGCCGCCGCCGCCTTCTTCGCCGAGCCCATCGCCTCGATCACCGTCGCTGCGCCGGTGGCAATATCCCCGCCGGCGTAGACGTGGGGGATGGACGTCCGGCCGTTCTCGTCGACGGCGACGTTGCCTCTCCGGCCGCGTTCAAGCCCCGGGATCAGCGAGACGAGGAGCGGGTTCGGGCTCGTGCCGATCGCCTGGATGACCATGTCCACATCGAGGGTGAACTCGCTCCCCTCGATCGGCTCCGGGGATGCGCGGCCGCTCGCATCGATGCCGCAGAGGGACATCTTCACGCACTCGATCCCCGTGACGCACTGCTCGCCGAGGATCCGGGTCGGGTTCGTGCAGGTGAAGAACTCGATCCCTTCCTCCTTCGCGTGCAGAACCTCGGCCTTCCGTGCCGGCATCTCCTCCTCGCCCCGCCGGTAGATCAGGGAGACCTTCGCACCCAGGCGGCGTGCCACCCGGGCTGAGTCCATTGCGACGTTGCCGCCGCCGATCACTGCCACGCGGGCGGCGTGCAGGATCGGCGTATCGAACGCGGGGAACGCATCGGCGTGCATCAGGTTCACCCTTGTCAGGAACTCGTTCGCCGAGTAGACGCCGTTTAAGTTCTCCCCGGGGATGCACATGAACGCGGGAAGCCCCGCCCCGGTTGCAAGGAAGACCGCATCGTAGCCGAGGAGTTCGTCCGTGCTGACGCTCCTTCCTGCGAGATGGTTCTTCTTTAACCGGGCACCGAGGGCGAGCACCTGGTCGATCTCCGCTTTGACGACATCCTTGGGGAGCCGGAACGCGGGGATGCCGTAGGTCAGGACACCGCCGGCCTCGTGGAGCGACTCGAAGATCGTGACGGCGTGGCCGGCACGGGCGAGCTCGGCCGCAGCCGTCAGCCCGGCCGGACCGGACCCCACGACCGCCACCCTTTTGCCGGTCGGCTTCGCGACCTCAGGCAGTTCGGGGCCGTTTCCCCGCTCCCAGTCGGCCACGAACCTCTCAAGCGCGCCGATCCGGATTGGAGTCTCCTTGTTGCCGAGGATGCAGACGCCCTCGCACTGAGTCTCCTGCGGGCAGACCCGCCCGCAGATGGCGGGGAGCATGTTCTGATCCTTGAGCGCCCGTGCAGCTCCCGGGAAGTTTCCGTCCGCGATCTCCCGGATGAATGCCGGGATATCGATGCAGACCGGACAACCCTTTATGCAGAGCGGTTTTTTGCACTGCAGGCAGCGCTCCGCCTCGGCGATAGCCTCTGCGGCGGAGAGACCGGTATCGACCTCCCGAAAGTCGTGGACCCGGATGTCGGCAGGCCGGTCACTCATGGTGGTGGCCTCCTTCGCCGCACCGGCACTGGTGCTCCGCGAACCGCTCGAGCGAGACCTTCTCCTGTCCGGTATAGATCCGCTGCCGCTGCATCAGTTCGGTAAAGTCGACCCGGTGAGCGTCGAACTCGGGGCCGTCGACGCAGGCGAACTTCGTCTCCCCGCCGACGGTCACCCGGCAGGAGCCGCACATCCCCGTCCCGTCGACCATGATCGGGTTGAGGCTGACGTAGGTCTTCACGCCGTAGGGCACCGTCACGCCGGAGGTGACCTTCATCATGATGGCGGGGCCGATGATCCAGACCCGGTCGATCTTCCTCTCCTCGAGCAGCTTCTTCAGGACGTCGGCTGCAAACCCGTGGACGCCCTTGCTCCCATCGTCGGTCGTGATGTAGAACTCGTCGCAGACCTCCCGCATCTCGTCCTCGAGAATGAGGAGATCGGCATTACGCGCCCCGATGATCCCGATGACGTGGTTGCCTGCACCTTTTAGTTCCTTTGCGATGAGGGGCGTGCTCGCGATCCCAACGCCGCCGCCGATGACGCAGCAGGTGCCGTAGTTCTCGATCTCGCTCGGCTTCCCGAGCGGTCCCACGACGTCCTTGATGCTGTCGCCTGCATGGAGCGTCGCGAGTTCCTGGGTCGTCTTGCCGACGGCCATAAAGATCACCCGGACGGTGTCTCCCCTGACGGCGGAGATGGTGAGCGGTACCCGCTCGCCCGCTTCGTGCAGGCGCAGGATGATAAACTGACCTGCCCGTGCGTGCTCTGCCACCTGCGGGGCGCGTATCCAGTATTCATAAACCCGGTCGGCGAGTTTAGTCGCTGATTCCACCTTATACAACTGCTTCACTCCTGATGATGTTGGTCGATCTTAGCGTCAAGATGCAACTGAACATTTCGTACATATTGTGGCTCCAGCCTCTTTACTGCAGCTATTCCCCGCAGACTATCGTCAGTCAGTGCCGGACGATTCCCCCGGGGAATCGCGAGGCGCGTCCGGAACCGGGTCAAAAATGCGAATGGTTATCCCCGCACCCGTCGCATGGCTATGTATGCGGAGCCAGGTACGCTGGGGGATTGCCCTGACCGTCATCGGTGCAGTGATCGCGGCCATAGGCATAAGGTTTCCGTTCCTCCTCATCTACGCCGTCCCGCTCATCGTGATCGGCCTCGCGCTGATCGTGTGGCGGGGGCGCGAGGAGACCATCGAAACAATCAGGGAGTGAACGAAGAATGATACTGACGACGACTGCAGAAGTGCCGGGCTACGCCGTAGGAGAAGTCCTCGGCGTGGTCTTTGGCAACACCGTACGGACGAAGAATTTGGGAAAGGATGTCATGGCGGGGCTAAAGAGCCTCGTCGGCGGCGAACTCGAGGAGTATACCTCGATGCTTGCCGATGCCCGGACCGAGGCATACAACCGGATGGTCAACGCCGCGCACGACCTCGGGGCCGACGCGGTGGTGAACATCCGGTTCACCACGTCGCAGACGATGGGGGCCGCGGCGGAACTCCTCGCCTACGGGACGGCAGTGAAACTCGTCCCGAGGAAGTAAGGGTTTTTGATTAAGGGCAGGGAATCCTGCCTTCCTTTTTTGGTTGGGGCTCGCGTGGCGGATTCTGGTTCGGTGAAGGTCAGTCCAGCACCTCCCAGCGGCCGCCCCGGGCAGGGCCGATGCGGCGGAGCCGGCCATCTTTACGAAGGTTGGCGATCTGCTTCTCAACCGCCCTTGGTGTGATCTCCAGCCTTTCTGCGACCTCTCTGGCTGCCAGTCCGGGTTCGGACTTCAGGAGAACAAGAATTTTCTCCGAACTTTTCTCCGAACTTTTCTCCGAACTTTTCTCCGAACTTTTCTCCTCTTTCCGGTGGACCGTGGCGGTGAAGAGGCAGCCGTCCCGGTCATCGGTGAGGTCGATGTCGGGCCAGTCTTCAAGGGCACGCTTGATGCCGGAGCCGAGGCCGCGGTAGGGCAACAGCCCCTTTGCGACGTACGATGCCAGGATAGGATTCCTGATATTTGAGTTACCAGCCCGGATCTTTTCCACCGTCAGATTGTTTGGGAGGTGGCCGGGGCTGATGATCTCGATACGGTTATCGAAGATGAACAGCCGGATCGGTGCGCTGATCAGATAGTCCCGGTGCACCAGAGCGTTGACCAGCAGTTCCTCAAAGACCAGTGGTGGGATTTCCGGGACCCCCGGAGTGTTAACTCCTTTTCCTGCTTGAATTTTCCTGAGGTTGCGCATGATAAAGGCCATAGCGCCCTCGAAGATCTCAGGAAATGTCCCGGAAAAATCCTCGGTGTCGAGATACTCGCTTACATGGATGGCATTGCCGGGATAGCGGATGGCTTTGACGATGAACTGCGGTTTGATCCAATCGGGCTTCTCAGCAAAAAGGAGCACCCCGGCCAGGTTCAGCATGCCGTCATCTGTAGCCAGATTCATGTTTCGCAGAATTGTTATCAGTTTCTCTGGTGAATCTGGGTAGGGTTGGTTATAGGTATTCCGCAGGAAATCCCGGAAACGCAGCCTGTCTAGTTTGTCGATGCCTGCTTTGGTCGGCAACTCGTCGGCATGGAAGATATCGACACTCTGGAAAAGGCGGCGAAGTTCTTCCCTGGAGTTCACCCGTCGTTTGTCCGCTCCGTTTTTCAACCAGATCACGCCGTTTCTATCGAAGTAAGGCTTGTCCTGCCCCTTCGGAACAGTGAGTACAATAACAATACGGTCTTCGTCTACCTGGATATTCTCGGTTCGCACCGTCAACGGGCTCTTCACATGCTGCGAGGCCGCGTTGCTGATGAGCTGATTGATCCGGCTTACCTCTGTGCGTGACAGACCCGGTATGGAACTGTCATCGGCCACACCGAGAAAGAGCGTGCCCCCTTCGGCGTTGGCAAATGCCGCCATCTCTGCAGCAAGGGCATCGGTATTGGTGATGTTGCGCTTGAACTGGCGGCGGCTGTCTTCACCGGTGGCGAGTAGGGCCTGGAGGGTATCAGGGATCACAGGAGTGCCTCGTCGTGAGGTATCCACTCGGGCTTTTTCGCTTTGGGAAAGGCCATGTTGCCGGTCACCTGATTAATCATCTAATAAGCCTCCTCTTGATTCCCATCCA
Organism: Methanoculleus marisnigri; assembly: GCA_002503885.1. GTDB lineage: Archaea > Halobacteriota > Methanomicrobia > Methanomicrobiales > Methanoculleaceae > Methanoculleus > Methanoculleus marisnigri_B. The sequence goes on from DASQ01000091.1 coordinate 9,538, forward strand.
GCATCACGCTTGTACGAGTCCGCCAACTCTCTTAGCGAGCCTGCTAAACGGAGGTAACTTCGAGCCTCTACCCTGGCTTCAATACCGCTTACCGATTCTTTCGTAAAGATAACCAGGTCGTCTGTATTATAGTCTAAATGCTTTCCTTGAAGTTTGATTTTCTTTATTGGCCACGCGGGCAAACATGACGCATGTCCTCCGGTCAGTATTAATATAGCAAACGCAGCTTGGACACGTGTTTCAAAAATAACTCCGCCGCCACCGGAGGAGATTGGATTGCTGATCTTTTTTGCCCGCGGACTCATTCAAACGTTTATTACACGTTCTGATGAATTACAGTTGCTATTTGAGCGTCCGGTGTTCTGGTCGAGTTTGAGAAGCAGATATCCGATCTGATTCTAAACAAGCGAAATATCACGATATTTCCGGAGGGGGACGATCCTATCGTGAACCGCTGACTCCGTGCCGTATTGCTGCTGCGAGGCCTGTCGGGAAGGGCCATCTCGACCCGGTTGGCCCAGATGGCCGGCTGCAGGTAGGCTTTCCTGAAGTGTTCGCTGCTCTTCAGTGGCAAAGTCGGGTAACGCCATGGTCGTCCTTCACCCACCTGGGACCACCCGGGGCAGAGGTAAGCCTCGTTTGGCGCAGGCCATCATCACCCTGAAAACTTCTGCGTCTTCCTTACCCTGACCGCGATGCCGCGCTTCGACCGGAGCATCTCGTCCGCGCCCATCATTGCCCGCCCGGTGGCGATCGCGAGCGGACCTTCCACCAGCACCTCGTCGCCCTCCCGTATCCGGGGGTCGCAGTCCGTGATCCCCGGGGCGAGGACATCGCCCTGCGGCACGAACGCGTCGATCTTGACCCGGTAGCCCTCGGGTATCATCCGCCACCCATCGAACGTCGGGCGGAAGAGCCCGGTCCCCGGGTCGATGCTGAAGAGTTGCTGCTTCCCGCGGAGCACCGCCATCTGCATGCTCCTGCCCCGGATCTGGAGTCCCTTCGTGCTGATATCCGTCGCGAACTGCCAGGAGACCGTGCCCCGGATGGTGTCGGTCTGCACCCGCCGCTCGCCTGCAAGAGCGTCATTCAGGGCGCGGAGCGAGCCCGGCGACGTCGGGTGCCCGGAGCAGGTCACCTCGAGGTCGAACCCGCACGCCTCTGCCGCCATCTCGGCAACGGTGAGCGCGCCGCCCTCAAGGTGGGCGACTACCCGGCGGTAGGGGTGCGCGGCGAAGTAGCGGGCGAGGATGTCGGCGATGAAGGCGCACTCCTCGCGGTCCCAGTAGCCGGTCACCGGCACGTCGTAGTGGCCCGCCGGATAGACCCGCTCCAGTTCCCGCGGCACGAGGCCGAGCGGCGAGGTGACGATCAGTTCGTGCGCCCGCCGGTCTACCGTATTCACGAAGAGCCGGTGGCTCCGGGAGAGCGAGTAAGGCTTCCTCGCCGAGCAGGGGAGGAGGACCGCGACGTCGGTCCGGGTCGGGACGAACCGCTCGATCACCCGGTCGGCGAACCGGCGGATCTCCGCCCGGTTCTGCGACTCGGCCGAGTTTGCACGCATCGGCACCGCCCGCACCACCGGGAGGAAGCGCTCCATAAGAGCATAGTTCCGGTCGAGGAACCGGAGGATGCCTACCTGTGCGGCGTCCGCACGGCACCGGGACTCCATCAGTTCCCGGAGCCTTCCTGCCTCGATGTAGTGCCGCACAAGGGCGATCTCGCGATCCAGCGCCAGGCGGTTGTGCCGCTTGAGGTCGCCGTCCCGGCATCCCTCGCACCCGCAGACCCCCGTCTCCATGAGCGAGGCGGGGAACTCGCCTTCCGGCAGGCAGAAGGCCTTCCGTGCAGAGGCGAGGTCGACGGCCCGGTAGTCGAAGAGGTCGAAGCCCGAGTATATGAGGAGGCAGGCGGTCGAGGGGAGCGCCGAGGCCGGGGCGTACCAGGCGGTGTCCGGCGGGACGCTCTCTTTTAAGGTGGCAAGCCACGCCGCGTAGCTCCGGGGGTTTTTGAGTGTCGTATGCCAGTTTGCGACCAGGGCGCAGTCGCCCGACTCTGCTGCCTGCGTGGCGAGCGGGTGGATCGTCACCGGCTGCCCCTCCCCGGGGCTAAAGTAGTTGCTGACGAATGCCGGATCCGCAGAGAGCGGGACGTTCGAGAGAGGCCGCTCGCGAAGTGCCGGGAAGAGGGTATCCGTATCGAGGGCGGCCGGGAGCGATACGCTCCTCTCTTCGTGCTCATAGGTTCCTATCCGTGCGAGGCCATCGCGCTTTCCCGCATCATACCTGCTCATCGTACACCTCCGCATCGGGGATCTCTTCGAGGACGAGGCGCGTCCACTCTTCACCGCACTGGACGGTGAACCGACTGTTGGGGTGCGCCTCCATCAGAGCCCTGATGCCGGCGCATCCCGACCGAACCATGTCGTCGTCCCATTCGGGGATCTCGCTCTGGCCTACCGGGAACGTCTCAGCAAGTTCTGTGGGGTACGGCCCGAAGGGAGGCTTGAAGTTCAGCACGGTATCAAACCCGGGGAACTCCCGGCCGTCGAACGAGACCAGCACCCGGTCACCGATAGGAATCCGGGAGATGACCTCCTGGAACCGGAGCACCTCTGTCCGCCGGCAGCTCTCCGAGCCCCGGTAGAAGAACCGGCGTTTGGAGACGGCATCGTCGCGCTCGAGATCGGCCGCGTGGGCGAGGAGTTCCCGGTAGCCGTCGAGCAGACGCGGGTGGCTCCGGCACCGCTCGTCGACCAGTTCCCAGAGGGTCCCGTCCTGGATCGCCTGCCGGATGCGGGCGATCTCCGCGAGGCTGACGTAGAGGTTGTGGAGGGCGAGCAGCCGTTCCCGGTCTTTGGACTGCCGGAGTTCGTCGGCGGTCATCGAGCGGCAGACCCGGCAGGGGCAGGGAAGTTCCGCAAGTTCGTCGATCTTGAAACTCCCGTGCGGGGTGATGTAGCGCCCCTCCCGGGCAAAGAGGGCGTATGCGGCCGAATCGAAGAGGTCGCAGCCCATCGCGACGGCGAGGGCGAACATCGACGGGTGGCCTGCACCGAAGAGGTGGATGGCAGTCGCCGGGGAGAGGCCGCGTTTGGCCGCAAGGACAACCTGCACCAGGTCCCGGTAGCGGTAACTCTCCATCAGCGGCACGACGGCGCCGATGGGAGCGAAGGTGAAGTTGAGGTCCGAGACGGCCTGTCCGGCCTCCTCGCGGAGGTCGGTGAAGATGCCGCCCTGCACCGGTGCCGCCAGGTTCGCGTCGGGGAAGAGTTGTTGAGCCTCCCGGATCCGGTCCATGGTGACCGCGAGTTCCCGCTCCGCCCTCTCGCGGCCTGCGTCGGGGGGAGTGGGGATGTCCAGGGGGACGACGATATCGCTCCCGATCGCCTGCTGGAACTCAAGCGTGTCCCGGTTGCTCACCTCGACCTCCCCGTAGACGGAGAGCTGAAACGATCCCGAGTCGGTCATGATGACGCCGTCGAAGTCGAGGACCGCGTGAAGCCCCTCCGCAAGCGCCCGGTCGTGATACTCCGTGCTCCGCCTGAAGATGTAGGCGTTCGTGATCAGGGCCTCGACGCCCATCTCCTGCATCTCGCGGGGGGTTACCAGGGGAAGGTGGGGGTTGACGACCGGAAGGAGCGCAGGTGTCCGGACTGTTTTGTCGTTCACCCTGAGCCTGCCGACTCTTCCTGCGATATCTTTGTGTATGACCTCAAAAGTAATTGCCATTCGGGTTAAACCGCCTTTTCTTCGAATATCTGCCCCTCGAAAGTCTGTACGGCGACATCGTCGCGCCTCCAGCACCCGGGCGAAAGCCCGGCCTTGACGCAGGTCTGGTCGAGGAACTCGCTGCTGGTCCAGCCGTACTCGGTCGGGACCTGCGGGAGGAGGAGGCCTCCGGTCCCGCAACCGCTGACGATCAGGCCGTGCTTCCCGACCTCGACGCAGCCGGGGCGCTCTTGTGGCGGGCACTCGAGCGGTCGGGGCAGCGTGAGCACCGTCACCTCGAGGTCGAGGCCGGCGAGTTCCGACTGCGTTACCGGTGAGAACCGGGGATCCTCAAGAGCAGCCGATATGGCCGCCTCGACGATAGCATCGCCGAGCGGCCTCGTCGGGTACGGGAGGCCGATACAGCCGCGGAGACGCCCTTGCTGTTTGATCGTGACGAAGACGCCGCGCTTCTCCCCAAAAACCGGGGGGAGAGCCGGCAGCACCATCCGTTCGCCGCCGACAGCTCGTTCGATGGCGCTCCGTGCCAGACGAACTGCCGTTCTGCCTTCTTCCGGGGTCAGCATTTCCATCAAAATGGGTCGTATGACATTGAATACTTTTAGTCTTTCCCGGGAGAAGAGAGAGCGTTCGCGTCGGCTCCAGGAACCCCGACCGGCCCGGTGACCGAGCAGGGTGCGCTGCCTTCGGGGCGTATCTTTACGGTCAGGGCCTCACCGGCAGGGACGGGGCGGTCGAGACGGAGCCGGATCGTGCACTCCTCCCCGGCGAGAAGGCACATGTCGTCCCGGAGCGGTGCTGCCGTCCACATCCCCGGTCCCGGGAGGGGGTCTTTTGACCGCGTGAGGATCTCAAGGTAGGTCCCCGCCAGGACCGTCACGGTGGCGCGGGAGAGGTCGACGGGCCCCCCCTGTCCGGTATGGGCGACGCGGAAGGTGAGGGTATCGATAGAGGTCGCGGAGAGTTCTCCGACCGGCACAAGATGCGGTTCGCCTGCGGCCAGGACCGGGTATGCGTCCGCGCCGGGCGAAGGGCTGCCGCCCATCGCGCTCGCCCCGAGCGAGACGAACGAGAAGAGTGTGGTGACGACGACGAACGCCGCGAAGATTGCCGCAAGCTCCAGGTGTGTGTGAACTACCCCCCGCTTTCGCCGGGGGCTTCCTGCGAGTGTCCGGGGCTCTCTGGGAGCCTCAGACCTGTTTGTCGCAGATTACCGGCGAACTGCCGGTAGCCCGTCCACAGGGCATTTTGTGATAGGAACCGCACCATGATATTGACCGCACTATTTTGGTCT
>DASQ01000076.1 GCA_002503885.1 Methanoculleus marisnigri
AAACACTCTGCCGTTCTTGTAGCCCGTAACGCTGCTGCAATTTCTTGCCTCCTGGTCTACTGTTTGGTCCCGCGTAGCCGTTTGCAGGCACCCGGTTTCAACCGGGGGTAGTTGACAGCCATTACCTTTTCGTTGCAGGCGACCTGGTCGGGAGCGGAGACGGGCCTTCGCCACCCACCTGTCTCCGGATAACCGTGGTCTGCTCCATAAAATCCGCCAGATCAAAGATACCGGTCACATCGACGATGCCGATCGCACCGATGGCCCTGCCTTCGTCGTCCCTCACCGGCCCCACCACCACCGGAATGCCTTTGTAAGGGCCCGCGGAGGGTCTGACCCTCAATGTGGCGTTCTCCGCCAGGACCTCCTCGAGGACAGGGCCCGTATAGGCCTCGTCTATGACCTTCCCGTCCTCGATCCTGACCCCCGGGCGGTCACGAGATCGTGCCGTGACGGGCAGACCGCCAAGAAGCTCGTGGATGCAGAGCATGACGGGAGCGAGATCGCGCGAGCTCGAAGACGCAGAGATGACGTATTGCTCCATGATCGTATCCCTACTTTTCATCATGGTTTACCTAGAATAAGGTTTCCTTCTCGCCGCACGAGAACTCCTTCAAAAATTCACGCGACGGATACTCATGGATGCTGGAGATCAGGATCATGCCGTCCCCGACCGCCTTCCCGATCAGGAGCGCCTCCCCGGCAGCCGAGGCAGCAAACGTCTCCCCGCCGTGGGCCGGGAACGAGCCGTCGCACTCGACGGCGTCGAGGTCATACCCGGAAAACAGGGAGGTGTAGACGCTCTCCCCGGTGAACCGGACGGCACGCGGCCCGTACGAGAACGTGTAGGTTACCGGGAACGGGAGCCAGTTGTAGGCGTCCTCCCGCGAGCCTCCCGCGCCGAAGACCAGCAGCCGCCCTCCGTTCTCGACGAAACGCCGGATGCGCCCCTCTGCAGACCGAAGAGCGGGGAGGAGGTTTGAGTAGTCCGGGTTTGCAAACCCCGTCGGCACGATGAGCGAGACGAACTTCCCGCGCCAGAAGGGGGAGGCGAGCATGTAGGGGTTGACCGCTTCGCAGCAGGCGCCGCAGTCCTCGATGAGCCGCGAGAACATAAGGGGGCTGTCCCAGAGCAGCCCGGTCCTGCAGGTCACCCCTTGATCACTCCGAGCGGCTCCAGCCTGGCGACGATCTTCGAGAGTCCTGCCTCGTGCACGACGCGCACCACTTCGCGGCTCGGCTTATAGACCTCGGGCGCCTCCTCTGCGAGGGCGGAGTCGCTGTGAGCGCGCACCAGGATGCCTTCTCCCGCGAGGTGTTCCCGGAGTTCTTTCCCGCTGACCTCTTTCTTCGCCTTCGACCGGCTGAGCACCCTCCCGGAGCCGTGGCAGGTGCTCCCGAAGGTCTTCTGCATCGCGGTCGTCGTGCCGTGGAGGAGGTAGGAGGACGTCCCCATGCTCCCGGGGATGATCACCGGCTGCCCGACCGCGGCATACTCGTGGGGGATACCGGAAGCGCCGGGCCCGAACGCCCGCGTCGCACCCTTGCGGTGGACACAGACCTCCATTGAGGCCCCGTTGACATCGTGGCGCTCGAACTTGGCGACGTTGTGCGCGACGTCGTAGATGAGCCGCATCTCATCGTAGTCGATCCCGAAGAGCTCTGCAAAGACCGTCCGGGTCTCGTGCATGATGACCTGCCGGTTTGCCCAGGCATAATTTGCAGCGCAGACCATGCCGCCGTAGTAGGCGCGGCCTTCCGGGGAGCCGATCGGAGCACAGGCAAGCTGCCGGTCGGGGATCTGTATCTGATACTTAGCGAGCGCACTCTCGAGCGTCCGTAAATGGTCGGTGGCGACCTGGTGACCGAGGCCCCGTGAGCCGCAGTGGACCATGAAACAGACCTGCCCCTCGGTGATCCCGAAGACCTTTGCCGCTTCAGGGTCGACGATCTCCCTCGCCACCTGGACCTCCAGGAAGTGGTTTCCCGCGCCGAGCGTCCCGATCTGCGGCACGCCCCGCTGGCGCGCTTTGGCACTGACCGCGCCGGGGTCCGCGCCCGGCATCGCCCCCTCTCCCTCGCACCGGACGAGGTCGGCGTCGGTGCCGAGCCCGCGTTCAACCGCCCATCGTGCGCCGTCGACCATGACCCCGGAGAGTTCCTTGTTCGAGACCCGCAGGGTGCTTTTGGCACCCACACCGGTCGGCACGGCGGTAAAGAGCCTCTCGATCAGTTCCCGTTTCTTGCCGGCGAGATCGGCCTCGGTCAGGGGCGTCGTGATGAGCCGGACGCCGCAGTTGATGTCGAACCCGACCCCGCCGGGAGAGATGACCCCTTCGGTCATGTCAAAGGCGGCAACCCCGCCGATGGGGAACCCGTATCCCCAGTGAATGTCGGGCATGGCAAGCGAATGGTTCACAATCCCCGGCAGGGTTGCGACATTCGCCAGCTGGCGGACGGCCCCTTCTTCGAGCGTCTCCGCCAGTGTCCGGGAGAGGAAGAAACGTCCTGATACCCGCATATTGGGGACATATCCAATGGGGACCTCCCATTCGAGGTCTCCGATCTTATTGATTCCTTCAAGCATAGGGATCCCTCAGATATCGAAGATGATCTCCACCACATAAGCCTCTTCTTCTTTAACGATTTCGAGCCCGAAGTAAGATATGCCCTTGACGAGCGACCCCGCGGAGTGCCGTGCAGGGTCGAAAGGCTCCCCCCTGAGAACGGCGATGAGGTGGGTGCCCTGGATATCGACGTCGAAGGTGCAGAATACGGTGTTCTCGACCTCGGTGATAAAGAGCAGTTCTGAGAGGTAGTCGATGAGGAGGGACTCAAGGTTCTCCGCCTCGAGCGAGATCTGCCGCTTGACACCCCGGTCCTCGCAGGGGCCGTACATTACGTGAAACATGGCCCGGCCTGCATCGGCGAAGAGCTCGCCTAAGGTTGCGCCCCGAACCCGCATGAGGACGTCGGCGGTATGATCCAGTTCTTCAAAACTCATGGTCTAGAAGTCTTCATAGAATATGGGAATCATCCCCCGGTGGATGGAGTCGATGTAGCGGGCCTGATATTTCGAGATGTAGACGGTATAATCGCCGACCGGGATCTGCAGGTCGGTCGCCTTGGCCGGTTTGACCGATGTCGGCAGGAGGATCGGTCCGCTGCAGGCTGTGCTCACCCTGAAGTCGCGTTTCCTCTGGAGAACATACGAGCGGACGTCGTCCGTGACATATATGCCTCGTGACGGTCCTGACTCTCCAACGTCGCTCTGCATGGTAGTTCTTCATATTGGTTCTGGGTGTAAAAAAAGAGGTATGGTTTTCGAGTACTAGGTTGTCCCCAGGATATTCGCCACCACGTCCACGTACTGGTCTTTCAACTCGTAGATGGAGTTTGTCCCCTCCGCGTTCCGCCTCACGTGCAGGATGCCTATCCTGGACGCGATGATGCCTACCATGGATGCGAGGGAGTGGTAACTGACTGAGAACTGCGTCTGCAGCTTCTCGTAGATCTGGGGTATGGTGAGGGATTTTACTTTTACGAAGAGGTTGAGCAGCTCATGCCGGATTCCATCCCGGTCCCGTGAGAGATAACCTTTGAGTCGAGCTTCTATCTCTTTTTTGAGCTCATAGGGTGATCTCATATGTGCTTGTGATTCGGTATTTTATATATATCTTTTCTTTTCAATCATTTACTTGGAGATTATGCCAGGAGGACGACAATTGTCTGACGAAATACGATCAGGCGGGATATAATTGACCCGTTTGCCGCAGTGTCTGACAAACAGGGTCTGATGGGCGTTTCCAAACCAGATAACCCCGGTTCCATGACACTCCCCCTCCCCCGGATCGATTTTTCCTGCGCGCGTCTGCAGCGCCGCCTCACAGGAACCGGTTCCCCCCCCCGTGGGAGCACATGCACCGGAGCGGTATCCCGTTAAGGAACGCTCCGGTTGTACGAACCGTCGCACTCTGGAAATGGAGTTTAAGCACCGGTAACTGCGAGTTGCGACCGGCAAAATGTCCGGAGCTTGAGAAGCCATCAGACCGGCCGCGACGGTTCGTCGGAACCGGGGTTCAGGTACCCTCGGGCCCGACCGGGCCCCTTTCCGATCAGGCGATTCCCGGGGCATTCCAGCGCGATCCAGGCGAATCCTGATTCCCTTCTTATATCCATGAGCAACCCTTTAACCTTTCACAATCGTAACACTAATACAGCATGGAATTTGCCAGATATGACATCAACAAATACTCTCCGCGGCAGATGGTAGTGCTACCCCTCGTTCTTCTCCTCCTTGCCGGGATCCTGCTGGGCTATACCACGCTCACCACCGGCCTGCCCTTAACACCGGGCATCGACTTTGCGGGAGGAACGGCGGTCACCGCATTCACCTCTGATAGCAGAGAGACAATAGAGGCAGCCTTCGCAGGGTATCCGCTCTTATCTGTGGGTGAGGGTATCGGCAACGGAAAGTACATCCAGTTCGGCCCCATGGAAGAAACCCAATACCGGAGCCTTGTTGAACTCATCAACGAGAAGTATCCCGATGCGAAGATAGACCAGATCGGCGAGACGTTTGGAAAGACGCTCCAGGGCCAGGCCTTCCTTGCCCTGTTATTCTCGTTCATCGGGATGGCCGTCGTGGTCTTCATCGCGTTCCGGGATCTGGTGCCGGCGGGTGCGGTCGTCCTCTCGGCCTTCTCCGATATCGCCATCACCGCCGGGATCATGCAGATCGTCGGCATCCCGCTCTCCCTCGGGACGACGGCGGCTCTGCTGATGCTGATCGGTTACTCTGTCGACAGCGACATCCTGCTGACCACGCGCCTCTTAAAGCGCAAGGGGAAACTCGACGAGAAACTCTCCGGGGCCTTCAGGACCGGGATCATCATGACGACCACGACACTTGCGGCCATCGCCGCCATGTGGGTCGTCGCCACGGCGGGACAGATCCAGATCATCAGCGAGATCGCAAGCGTCCTCCTCATCGGGCTCTTCATCGACATGATGAACACCTGGATGCTAAACGCCGGGATTCTCAAGGAATACGTCCTCAGGAGCGGTAAGAAATGAATCGCGAAACCATCATAACCCTCGTCAAAGACTGGCGGGTGGCCCTGGTCCTCCTGCTGGTCATCGGCTCCCTCATAGGCATCTATCTGGCCCCCCCGAGCCCGGAGAAGGGACTTGAGGGGAACCTCCAGTTCGGTCTCGACCTCCAGGGCGGCTCCTGGCTGCAGATGGAGTTCCAGTCCGTTATCGTGGCCTATTCGACCGATAAACCGGTCGGAGACCTTATAGAGAACCTGCAGACCAGCCTTGAGACGGATGTCATCCAGGTCGACGAGAACCATCTCGAGATCCGCAAAACCGTCTCCCGTGCCGAGTTAGAACCGCTCTTCGCGGCATCGGACGCCTCGATCGTCACCTACCAGAAGGGCGTATCGCCGTTCACCGCAGACGAGGTGAAACGGATCCTCAACGATAAGGTGAACGCCCTCGGGATGCAGGACGCGAGGATCAACCTGCTCACCCCGACGGGAAGCGAGTACCCGCAGTACGTGCGGATAGAACTCGCCGGCGTGGATATGACGACGGCACAGGAGATCGTCGGCAGGCAGGGCCTGTTCGAGATCCGGGTCCAGACTACAGGCAACCAGACCGAGCATGTCCTTTACGGCGACCAGATCACCAGTGTCGGCACCCCGCAGAGAGAACCCGGAACCCAGGAGTGGGGCGTTTCGTTCTCGCTCTCCGAGACGGGCGCTCAGGCATTCCGCGAGGCCGCCCTCGCATCCGGAGCAGTCAACAACCCGGGAGATCACAACCTCGTGATGATCCTCGACAACAAGACCGTCTACAGCGCCCCGCTCTCCGGCGGCCTCGCGTCGGAGCTCCGGGCGGGCCCGGTCAGGTCGCTCTCCGCAAGCACCGGGACCGGTGACGCCGGGCTTGAGGATGCGATGACGCTCGAGATCCACCTGCGGGCCGGCGCCCTGCCGGTGAAAGTGGATATCGTCGGGTCCGGTTCCGTCCCGGCAGCGCTCGGCGAGCAGTTCAAGATGACGGTCGTCATTGCCGGGCTGCTTGCACTCCTCACCGTGGCGGTCGTCGTCTACTACCGCTACCGCGAATTCTCGATCGTGATCCCGATGGTCGCTATCAACCTCGCCGAGATCATCATCCTGCTCGGGATTGCCAGGTTCATCCAGCAGCTCGATCTCGCCGCCATCGCGGGTCTGATAGCAGTGGTGGGTACCGGCATCGACCAGCTCGTCATCATCACGGACGAGGTTCTCCACGACGGGCGTGTCCCATCGCCGAACCTCTACATGAAGCGGTACGGGCGGGCGTTCGGGATCATCGCCGTGGCTGCAGCGACGGTCTTCGTCGCAATGCTCCCGCTGGCGCTGATGGACCTCTCCACCCTCAGAGGGTTCGCCATCATCACCATACTCGGTGTTCTGATCGGTGTCCTGGTCACCAGGCCCGCGTACGGAAAGATTATCATGGCGATCCTCTCAAAATGACAACCCTACAATAATCTTTATTACCCCGTTCACACACAATGTTTGAACGGGGTATAGTTTTATGGGAAAACCGGTTTTAATGGACTTCTTTGCCGAGTGGTGCGGTCCGTGCCACCAGCAGACACCGATCATCAATGAGCTCAAAGCGAAAATGGGCGACCAGGTCGAGATCAAAAAGATCGATGTCGGTGTCGATTCAGAACAGACGCGGCAGTATGCCGCGAAATACGACATCCAATTCGTACCGACGCTCGTCATCGAGAAAGACGGGAATCTGGTTCAGAAACTGGTGGGCGTCCAGGACCTCGGTACGCTTGAGAGCATCCTAAAGCCGCTGGTGGAGCAGTGAAGATCGGCATCGTCGGCGGAACCGGCGACATCGGGGAGGGCATGGCGCTCCGGCTCTCTCCGAAGTACGACGTGATCGTGGGATCCCGCGAGGAGACGAAGGCTATCGCAACCTGCGACACCTGCCGGGAGACCCTGCAGGAGCGGGACCTCGCATGCAGCCTGCTCGGCGTCTCCAACCAGCGTGCGGTCGACGAGGGAGATATCGTCGTCCTCGCGATACCGTTCAAGCACGTGGCTCCCACCTTAAAAACCCTGACCGGGTTTGAGGGCAAGATCGTCGTCAGCCCCGTCAACCCGCTCGAGCGGACGACCTACTTCTACTACGCTCCTCCCCCGGAGGGGTCGGCGGCGATGATGATCAAGGGGATGCTCCCCGAGAGCGCGACCGTCTGTGCCGCGTTCAACAACATTGCTGCAAACAGGTGGCAGATGCTCGACGAGGAGCTTGACTACTCCGTCGCCGTCTGCTGCGATGATGACAGTGCGAAGCAACAGGTCATGGAGATCGTCAACAACGTATCGAGTCTCCGTGCCTACGACGCAGGACCGCTTGCGGCCGCATCCATGGTCGAGAGCATCACACCCCTCCTCCTCAACATCGCCCGGTTCAACAGGATGAAGGACGTCGGCGTGAAATTCGTATAATTTTCTTTTTTTTTGCCCGGGCGGGGGCAGTGCGTGGCGATATCCCCACAGTCCAGTGGGCCGGGCTTGCCAAGAAAAACACCCATCAGACATATCTGTGGTTCCTCTGGACTCAAACCAGGCTCTCCAAACCCATACCGCTGGCATCCCCTGCAGCACTCTTGAACCCCGCCCTCACGCCCCAAGCGGCATGCACATATCCCGGGGTACGCCAAAGCATTCTGTACGAAAGGGTGTAGTGAATGCTGGATCAGGAATTTGAGCGGATCGGAAAGCGGCTCTTCCTAGAAGGGCTGGTCGGAGCGAATTTCGGAAACATGAGCCTGCGCACCGAGGGGGGGTTCCACATCACCCGGACCGGCGCCTATCTCGACGCGGGGGAGATGCCGGTCTTTGTGCCGGAGACGGGCGATGCACCGCGCGAAGCATCAAGCGAGTACCGGGTCCACCGGGCAGTCTACCGGGAGACGCCTCATCGTGCGATCGTCCACGCCCACCCGGTCCACGCCGTCGCCGCCTCGCTCGACGCCGACCTCCTCCGGCCGGCCGACAGCGAGGGGGGGATGCTCTGCCCGGAGATCCCGGTCGTTTCAGGAAACCCCGGGACCGACGAGATCGCAGAGAACGTTGCCGGGGCCCTCCGGGGAGGCCATATCGTCATCGTCCGGGGACACGGGACGTTTGCCGCCGGAAAAACGATGGATGAGGCGTATATCTACACCTCGATCGCCGAGTACGCCTGCCGGATCCTCTTCCTATCGGGGCGACTTGGGAGGGGTCTGTAACTGCTCGATCTGGCGGGTGGTCTCGCGGTGGAATCCAAGCAGCATGTCGCTGATCACCCCGAACATGAAGATCTGAAAGCCTATCGTTATCAGAAGGACCGTGAGGATGGTGAGCGGCAGGTGCTCGATGTTCCTGAGCCATTCAAGGATGACATAGAGGCCGATGACGCCACCGGCAAGCGATATGAAGAGGCCGATGATCCCGAAGTAAAAGATCGGGTTGTTCATCTTTGCGAGCCGGTATATGGTCGAAAAGATCCTGAAGCCATCCTGGAGGGGGTTTAATTTGGTGATGGTTCCGGGCCTCGCGAGGTACCGGACCGGGACGACCGTGACCCGTTGTCCGTTCCTCACCGCCTCGACCGCCATCTCCGTCTCGATCTCGAACCCCGCCTCTTTGAGGGTCATCTGCCGGACCGAGCGAAGGGTAAAGGCACGGTAGCCGGAGAGGATGTCACAGAGGTCTTTTCCGTGCGCTATTCGAAACATCACGTTGAGGAGCTGGTTGCCGAGGAGATTCAGGCGGGTGAACGCCCCCGGCTCAGGGTTCGCGAGGCGGTCGCCGATGACGTGGTCGAACCCGAGGGCGAGGGGTTCAAGCATCCTCTCCGCGTCCTGAGGCGAGTAAGTGCCGTCGCCGTCGAGCATGAGCACGTAGGGCTCATCGATGGCATCCACGGCCTCGATGATGGCGTTGCCCTTTCCCTTCCCCGCCTGCGTCCGGACAACCGCTCCTGCGGATCGTGCGATATCGGGTGTTTTGTCGGTGCTGTTTCCGTCCATGACGAAGATGTGGAGAAAACCGTGCTGCCGGAACCCCTCGATCAACTCACCGATCGTCGGGGCCTCGTTTAACGTGGGGATGAAGATGCAGACTTCATCTCGCTCGATGTTCATCGGTGTACTATATCCAATTTAGTATCATAAGGGCTTCGCATGCACGTAGCCAAATCGGGGCTCCGCGCCCTCGGTATCGCCGAGAGTTATTCGGGGCGGGAGCAATCCACCCTTGCCGGCGTCGTCATGCGAAAGGATCTCTTAATCGACGGAGTGGCCTTCGCCCGGGTGACTGTGGGCGGGTGTGATGCAACCGATGCAGTCATTCGGGTCTTCACCGATCTCGCCCGCCGGGACATCAACCTCCTGATGCTCAGCGGGAGCGTCATCGCCTGGTACAATATCATCGACCCGGTGGCGGTGCAGGACGCGACCGGTCTTCCCGTCATCGTCACCACCTACGAAGAGTCGGAGGGGCTTGAGGAGGATATCCGCCGTCACTTCCCCGACGATTCCGGCAGGCTCGCGGCATACCGGCGGCTCGGCGACCGGATCCCGGTTTTGCTGCATTCCGGATACACATTGTTCATCCGCCCCTATGGCCTCTCTCCCGCGGATGCTGCGAGGCTCTGCAACGACTTCACCCGTGAAGGAAGGGTGCCCGAGCCGGTCAGGGTGGCGCGGCTCATCGCCCGGGGCGTTGTGAGGTCGTCAGCCCCTGACGACCATGACCGTTGACGCCGCGTGATCGACGACGTAGGAACTGACGCTCCCGAGGAAGAAGCGGTCGATCCGGCCCCTGCCGTGCGACCCGACCACGGTCAGGTCGGCGCCGAGTTCCTGTGCGAGGGCAGTGATCTCCGCTCCCGGGTGCCCCCACCGCTTGTAGATGGTCATCCGGACACCGGCGGCGGCAGCCTTCCGTTCCGCGTCGGCGAGGATCTCGTTCGCCTCCCGGTCGAGCGAATCGAGGAGCACCTGCTGGGTGAGATCCGGCGGTTCGAGCTCGCTGAGGATCAGCGTGGGGTACGTGCCGGTCTGGACGACGTGCACGGCATGCACGGGGGCCTGCATGGCACGGGCGATATCCAGGGCCTCTTCGAGCGCCCGGTGGCCTATCTCCGATCCGTCGACTGCCACGAGTATCGATCTGAACATACAGTCTCTAGAAGCGTCCCGATACAAAAACATGGTCTTTGGTGCCGGCCGGCCTCATGCCCTCACCGTGTGCTTCGAGATCACCATCCCGGTGCGTTTGTCCAGAATCTCCAGGGTGACCTGTGCTCCCGGGTAGAGGGTGTTATCGGTGAGATCCAGCACCATCGTCTCGCCCGGGTTCCAGTAGGGGCTGCGGCAGCCCTCGCCGCCGAGAGTCTTCACCCCGTAGTGGTGCGACGGGATGAGGAGGTAACCGTTCAGGGTATAGACGATGCAGGCTTTCTGGCCGTTTACGTAGAAGACTGCTTTCAGGCAGTCGTTCTCGTACACCGCACTGCCGTTGTTCTTGAGGGTGACCCTGCTTGCACAGGTAAGCAGCCCTGTCCCCTGACTGGTGTGGGTAATCCCGGTCATGATGATCGGGGGCTGTGCGGGCTCCTCCCACGACCAGGAAGGAATCATCGCAAGCAGCATCAGCAGGACGAGAGCGGCGAGGATGATGGTGACGGCGACCATCACGAGGACGCCGTACGTATCCGAGAGAGCGCCTTCGCCCCTGATGAGGGGGCGCGGTGAGCCGGAGGGGGGCGGCGCCCTCCGCGCGGTACCGGGCGGCCGGGCCCTACTCGTACGGGATCCCATACGCCTGAGCCAGGTTCCGGTAACGCCCGTAATTGTACGGATCCAGCTCTCTGCCCATGCTCCGGATCCTGTTCCACTCGGCGGCGTCGGTATGCTCCCGCCAGATTCCCTCAAACGAGTCTCCGTCGGCTACGACGAAGACTTTCGGATCTGACTTCAACTTTACTTCGGCCTCTCCATACTCCCCTCCGGCATCGGTCGGGATGGTCGGTACGGTGGTCTCGATGAACGCGTACCCGGTCTTCCCGTAGCAGTACCGCTCGGGCGCCCTGACGCCCACGGCCATATGACTTTCCTGCTCGAATTCAAAGACCGCGACACCGTACCCCAGGTCCCGGAGGAGGTACGCGAGCAAGAGCGACTTCTCGTCACAGTCCCCGTTCTGGTGGTAGAGCACATGATACGGGTATTTGGCCGCCGTATCGTACGAGTAACCGATGTAGGGGATCTTCTGCACCATGCTGATCGCGGCCCGCGCCTGATCCTCGCGGTCGGTCTCGGCAGCCCGGATGTTGTCGGCTAACTGCCGGAGGTACCGGTCCTGGATGCTCTCGTCGGTAAACTGGAGCCAGTAGTCGCGCTCATCGGCGAACGAGGCGGGATACTTCGTAGAAAGATAGTCGTTGACGCCCCGGTATGTATCAAACCGGATCAGGCCCGATCTGCCGCGGAGAACATACGGGTAGTTGATGGTTTTTTGTCCGGTCTCCAGGTCTTCGGCGGTAACCCGGGCTGAATCCCGGCCTGAAGGATCCAGCGCTCCGGAGACCAGCGTTCCTACGGACGAAGAGATCTGCCCACCCCAGATGACGGCTATGCCGATGAGAGCAAGGATGACGATCACCCCGCCGACAGGGAGTCTGCGTGGACGGTTCCGGTTGCCGGACATACATTGAGAGATTTATTGCCTGAGTTATAAAGATTTTCAAAATAATCCGGCGTCCGTGGAGGAAAACGAGAAATATTATTCAGGATGAGCGGCAGTCAGGTCTTATGGCCCGGCAGTCTGCGAGAGGTTCTCCGAGATCCGTAGCAGCGAGCACGAAGACCCCTCCGGCACCCTTCGCCCATGCCTCGATGCACCGGGTGCCCCCACCATGGGGTGAGGCCTGCAGGCAGGGGAGAGGGTAAACTTTCTTCTCCTTCAGGCCCAGGGGGGGATCATGGCTGAAGCAGAACGATCACAACTACCCGGATACGTACGCCTATCCCGGAGCGGCGAACTGGAGGAGCGGGCGCGGCGGGCTTACGAGATGCTCCGCGACTGCGTCGTCTGCCCGCAGGAGTGCCGCGTGAACCGTGTCGAGGACGAAACGGGGTTCTGCCGGACCGGCCTCCTGCCGGGGGTCTCCAGTTACAGCCCGCACTTCGGCGAAGAGCCCCCGCTGGTGGGGAGGAACGGATCGGGGACGATATTCTTTTCCGGCTGTAATATGCGGTGCGAGTTCTGCCAGAACTTCGAGGTCAGCCAGTGCGGGGTCGGCGGCGCGGTCCCGTGCGAAGACCTCGCCGCGATCATGCTTCACCTGCAGGACCGCCGATGCCACAACATCAACCTCGTCTCCCCCTCCCACGTCGTCCCCCAGATCCTCCGTGCGGTCGCCCTCGCCGCCCTCCAAGGCCTCAGCCTCCCGCTGGTCTACAACAGCGGGGGCTACGACTCCGTGGATACCCTGCGGCTCCTCGACGGCGTCATCGACATCTACATGCCGGACGCGAAGTACGGGCGGGACGACGTGGCGCTGGAACTCTCCCATGCCCCCGACTACACCGGCCGCATGCGGGCGGCTCTCGCGGAGATGCACCGGCAGGTCGGGGACCTGGAGGTCAGAGACGGCATTGCGGTGCGGGGCATGATCATCAGGCACCTTGTGCTCCCCGGAAACCTCGCGAACAGCGAAATAGTGATGAAGTTCATCGCCGACGAGATATCGCGGGACTCCTACGTGAACATCATGGCCCAGTACCACCCGGCATGGAGGGCAGCCGAGGGGGGGAGAAGCCCGGTGCTTGCGGCGCTGCAGCGCCCGATTACGGCGCGGGAATACCGGTATGCCATCGATTGCGCAAAGGAAAGCGGCCTCTCCCGGGGGTTCCCGTGAGAGACGGGTGGTACCGCCACCAAAAGAATATTCGTTCGGGCAGCCCAGGATCGTGTGGTGCAGGGCAGGAGAGAGTCCGGGACCCGTTACGCGGCAATGAGCGATATCGGGGGCAGGGAACAGAATGAGGACGCTTACTTTGCCGACCGGATGGACGGGTATCATGTCTTCGCCGTCGCGGACGGGCTGGGGGGGCATGCCCGCGGGGAGGTTGCGAGCAGGATGGCGGTTGAAATCCTCGCGGAGGCTGCCCGCGAGGGTCTGCCGGAGACTCCGCCCGCCGCAGTCCTCGAGCGCGCGTTCCAGCGCATAAACGCCGCAGTGTACTCTTATAACCAGGAGAAGAACCTGAACGCCGGAACAACGCTCTCGGCGGCGATCGTCAGCGCATCAGGCAGGTGCTGGATCGGGACGGTGGGGGACAGCAGGACGCACATCATCACGTCGACGTCCGTCTGGCATACGCGCGACCAGAGTTACGTCCAGAGCCTTGTTGACGCAGGGGTTCTCTCCCCTGCGGAGGCGATGCTCCACCCAAAAAAGAACATCCTGACCCAGGCGCTCGGCCTCGCGGCCCGGGTACAGGTCGACCTTGATGAGCGGGAACTCGCAGGGGCGGTTCTCGTCATCAGTTCGGACGGGCTCCACGACTACGTCCCGGCAAGGACCATCCAGAAGATCGTGCTCGCCGGCGATCCCGATACGGCATGCCGGAGACTGATCGGTGCCGCCAGGGACGCGGCAAGCACCGATAACACGACGGTGATCGTCGCGAAATGCTAAACGCCGTCCGCCCGCGCTCCTCATCGCACCTCTGGTGCTTAAACTCCGACTCCGTTCCTGCGGAGCGCCGCAACGATTGCGGCACGGACGCCGTCGGCCGCCTCGTCTCCGAGAGCCGCATGCAGCATCCCGATCACCTCCCCGCCGCCGATCTTTCCAAGGGATGAGGCAGCACTCCGCCGCACGAACTCGTTCTCGTCGCGCTGCATGACCCCGAGGCGTGTAACCGCGCGCGGGTCGCCGAGCAGCCCGAGCCCCTTCGCCGCCATGTAACGGACATGGTCCTTCCCGTCGTCGAGGGCAGTGGTGAGAGGCGCATACGCTTCACCGTCGCCGATCAGCCCAAGGACCTCCGCCGCACGGTAGCGCACCTTCCAGTCGCTGTTCTGCAGCAAGGCTATGCAGGCGGGTATGGCCGATCGTCCGGCCGCCGCGAGCCCGCACGTTGCCTCCGCCCGCACCGTCTTATCCGGATCGGATAATCGGGACAACAGATTCTGTAGATCCTGCTCATTCAAACGATCGTCTTCAGTCTTGTTCTGCGTCATCTTGCGTCACATCCGTCATGTAAGCCCGGGCTTACATCACACGTTGAGGCGGATTTGTAATAAGTTCTTAGGACCGCCGGGACCCGTTGCAGGCACGGTATCCCGGCGGGCGCCTTCTGCCGTCAGGTCAGAAACCCGGAGGCATATATGACCAGACTTGCGAAAACAAGAAGACCTATCCCGAGGATGAGCGTCCCCAGACTGTCGAATAGGGGACCGCTCTCAATCCATTCTCCTGGAGCGTGCATGGCACCGGATACTGCATCAAGGTATATATATTTTATCCAAAGAATAAAAATAAAATCTACTATTTACCCTTTTTCATCGCGCCGACTGCCGGACAGGAGCCTTTGAGGATTATCGCCGGACTCACGAGACGTTCCGGCAGATCCAGGGGAGGGGTCTCCCCCTCCCCGTCAGCCCCACCCCCCATGGCGATAGCCACCACGGTCCACGGCATGAGGACATGCTTGAGAAGAAAAAGGTCGAACTCAGGGACGAGCCGAGTTCGGCATCAATCTCGTCGGGGAAGAATGACAGCCGAAATAGGGCTTCACCAGAGCCTGATTCGGGAAATCTTCTCCCCAGGTTATTTTTTGTCATGAACGCGGGTTGGTGCGCATCGTAATTCGATCGGATTCTCTGAGATCAATTCTACCGAAGAAGGATCTGCTCCGCTCGAGTCGGAAAAATGAAAGAAAATGACGCCCAGGACGGAATTCGAATCCGTGTCGATGGCGTGACAGGCCATCATGATAGGCCACTACACTACCTGGGCACTTTTTGTTGAGGGATCCCGCCTCCCGGATTCGAACCGGGGACATCGCGGTAGCCGCGCAGTTCGCCCGAGAGCGATGACTATACTACAGCCGCGCACTCTACCAGTCTGAGTTAAGGCGGGTCTCTGCTCTAATAATGTTAGCGGGAGTTGTTATTAAATATTTCCCTAAATCCTCCCGGCTCCGCACGACACGGATGTTATTCTTTAAATACTACCCCGGATAATGGATTGGTATGAACCCTACAAACGCTGAGGCACCCAGGAACGCTGAAGCGTACTGTCTTCTTCGCCGATAGCCGTGCGAAAAGTAACGTCACTGTTTTCGACACCACACTGCGCGACGGTGAACAAACACCGGGCATCTCATTCACGCTGGAAGAGAAACTCGGTATTGCAGAGCAGCTCTCCGCGATAGGAGTGCACGCCATCGAAGCGGGCTTTCCCGCGTCATCCGATGCCGAACGCGAGAGCGTCAGGGCCATCAGAGGTCTCGCGCTCGACGCGCAGATCTGCGGCCTCGCAAGGTCGCTGCGGGCCGATGTGGATGTCTGCATCGACTGCGACGTCGATATGGTCCATGTCTTCATCCCGACCTCCGACGTCCAGCGCGAGTACACCATCAAAAAGACCCGCCAGCAGGTCCTCGAGGCCACCGGCGATATCATCGCGTATACCCGCGACCATATCGGCCAGTGCATGTTCTCCGCCATGGACGCCACCAGGACCGACCCGGATTACCTGATAGAGGTGTACCGCGTTGCAGTGGACGCCGGGGCCACGATCATCAACGTGCCCGACACGGTCGGTGTGATCACCCCGACGGCCATGAAAAACCTCATCGAGCGGATCGCCCGGGAGGTGGACTGCCCGATCGACGTCCACTGCCACAACGACTTCGGGCTTGCGGTGGCAAACACCATCGCAGCGGTCGAGGCCGGCGCCTCTCAGGTGCAGGTGACGGTGAACGGCATCGGCGAACGTGCAGGAAACGCCGATCTCGCGCAGACCGTGATGGCATTATCGTCCATCTACGGGATCGATACCGGCATCCGGACGACGAGCCTCGTGGAGACCTCCAGGCTCGTCTCGCGCTACGCAGGGATGAGCATACCCTCCACGCAGCCGATCGTCGGCGAGAACGCCTTCGCCCACGAGAGCGGGATCCACTCCCACGGCGTGATCACCAGGTCGGATACGTTCGAGCCCGGGATCATGACGCCGGAGATGGTCGGTCACCGGCGCAGGCTGAAACTCGGCAAGCACGCCGGCAGGCATGCGGTCAGGCAGATGCTCGCCGAGGTGCATATGGAGCCCGGCGATGCCCAGCTCGACGAGATCGTCGTGCGGGTGAAGGAGATTGCCGGCAAGGGCAAGCGGGTGACGGATGCGGATCTCTACGAGATCGCCGGAAGCGTCATGCAGCTCGCGCCCGACGAAAAGATCCTGCAACTCCAGGATGTCGCCATTATGACCGGCAACCATGTGCTCCCGACAGCCAGCGTCAGGGCGATCATCGACGGAAAAGAGCGGATCTTCTCGAGCGTCGGGAACGGGCCGGTGGATGCGGCCGTGCGAGCGATCCTCGGCATCATCCCGGCCCCGGTTCACTTGAAAGAGTTCAACATCGAGGCGATCTCCGGGGGCACCGACGCTCTCGGGCACGTCACCATCGCCGTCGAGGATGAAAAGGGCCGGGTCTTCGATGCCAGCGCCTCGAGCGGCGACATCATCCTCGCATCGGTCGAGGCGGTGGTCAACGCGATCAACCTCGTCTGCCGGACACGAAAGAATGACAGCGAGCGGGAGGAGTGAGTAACTCACTCCCCGTCTCCAGAAAAGAATTTCAGGCGGCGCCGGGAGGCTGCTGTTTGCCTTCCAGCGCTCCCCTGATCTGTGAGGATAACTGCTCGAACCTGCTCTGCAGGGCCTTCTCCTGCTTATCGAGCGACTTAACCCGGAGATCGAGCGTCTCGACGCGGTCGTTTAAGGAAGCAAGCACCTGCTCCTTGCCCTTCTGCATCATGATGCTGCCGACGTTCATGAAGACCGCCGCATCCTCGGGGACATCGGCCAGATCCTCGACCGCCCGCTTTGCTTCACGGATCGTCATTTCGTACTGTGCTTTCTGCGAGACCACAGTCTGCAGCTGCTGCTGCATCTGCTGGAGCATCGCCAGCTGGTTCTGTACTTTCGGTGGGATATTTTCCATATTCATCAACCCTCCTGAAATAGGACGAAGATCGGTAACAATATTTCGGGTGGCGGACAGGGGCCTTCCCGGCTCTCTGCCCTTTCTCTACATGGTAGGGGCGTGGAGCCCATAAAAGGTGAGGGTTCTCGGCAGAGATCTTCGTCGCGTGCCTTCTGCGGCCCGTCACGTGCGCAAGGCCGGGGCGGCGATCTCCCGCATCTCGACGGCTATGGTGATCAGCCGCAGCCAGGTGTTGAGGGCCGCCCGGAGCGCGGGTATATCGGTGGCAGTCACCTCGAGAACGAGCGTGTCGTCACCTGCGAGGCGTACACGGGCGGACGACCGGTCCCCCACGTCGCCCATCTCCTGACAGACGGAGAGGTAGAGGGCGCGGGCATCGTCGGCAGTGAACCGGAAGACTGCCGTATGTTTCACCGGACAACCTTCAGGGTGTAGCGCTTCCGTTGCGTCCCGTCAAAGACGATACGGTGTTCCGGGAGGGTCTCGCCGGCAAACACGACGTCGATTTGGTCCTTGAGCGCCTCGTATATGAAGCGGTCCGAGACGAAGACCCCGCGCGCGATCACGCCCGGGCGCTCTTCGACATTGAAGGACTTAACAGCGATCTCCACCAGCGGCTCTCCGCTCGCAAAAGCCTGGATGAGAAAAAGAGGGCCGGATTTGGAGACGACCAGAACCGTCTCGTCGAGGGAGAAGAGGTCGCCCATGCCCGCCTTGCCACGGGTGACATACTCCCCGCCGATCGAGAACGCCAGATCCCGGGAGAGGGAGCGCACCTCGGGAACCGGTTTACGTGACGTCGTGACGACCGTCATCGAGCCTTCAGATCTTTTATTCCGGCTCCGCGTTCCTTGAAGAGGATGCGGTGTCCACAGTAGGGACAGCGTATATTGACGTCGATTTCTACTTTCTGTTTACAACGAGCGCATTTATAGGCAGCCACGACTGATTAACCCTCCTTCTGCAGCGAGCGCTCGATACTCCTTGTAGCGACGCGCATCGCCGGTGTCTCCGGAACGTAGCTCCCGCCTGCAAATTTAAATCCACACTTGCGGCACGCCCAGATTCCCGTTCCCTCACGCTTGACTGCGACCTGATCGCAGCGGGGGCAGGGGTGGCTTGCGCGGGAGACCTGCTCGATCTGGTTTATTCTCTTCCGGATAAACCGGCCATACCTCGGGCCCATACGCCCGGCACTTCCGACTACCCTGCCCTTAGCACTCTGTTTGCGGCTTGCCATTTCGCTTACCTCCAATACGTCCTCTAATTTTTGTGTTGTCGATTAATATAGTTAATCACGACATGCGTTCGATGATCCGCGTCTCTGCATTTCCCCGGGAGAGTTTGTTGACCAGATCGTAGAACTCGTCCTGGATGCCCGCCGGAATTCTGGCGACGGCAATCAGGGAACCATCCTTCTGCCACTCACTCTGCTCGAGCGTCACCGCGGTCTGGAGTTCCCCATAGGCCCTCGCGGCGTAATCCGACGGGATCTTCACGGCGATGCGGACTTCCTCGAACCGGATGGGGAGAAGCGGCCGGAGTGCTTTGACCACCTCTTTGACCTGCTCCTCGACGGACTTGAAGGGGTCGATGCTCACCCTCGCCTCTTCCATGGCAAGTTCGATGCGCTGCGGGGGGTGAGGGAACCCGGACTGCGGGTTGACGGCATTCCTCGCGATGAACGTGATGACCCGGTTCCGCTTCTCTGCAATAAGGTGGCGGCGCTGTTCGGAGGTGAGATGGATCTCGCCCTTCTTGATGATCCGGAGCGCAGCCGGTTCGAACTCGGTCGTCTTGAAGACCTTTACGAGGGACTCGTCGGAGGCCCGTTCGGCGTGGGCGGAGTTCGAGAAGATGGTGTCGGCTGCAACCGCATCCTCGATATCGATCTCCTCCCCCTGCCGGATACGCATGGCCTGATCGGGGTCGACGAGCACTTCGAACCGTTCTCCGTAGCTCTCAAGCCGGGCTACGACTGCCTGATCCAGGGGTATCATAGAAGGTAACGCTCACTCCTCGAACTGGTCGACGTAACTCTTCACTTCGTCCTTCTCCAGCTTCCGGAACTCCTGGTTCGCGATGGAGACAACGCCGATCTCGATGGCGCTCACGTCGAGCTTGCCCTCTGTCGCGGCATGCAGGGCCTTGATACCGAGTACGATGGCGCCGGCGAAGTCCGCCTCCTCCCGGTACTCGTCCTCGAAGACCTTCATAACCGCAGGCCGGCCTGTGCCGATCCCGGTCGCCTTGTACTCGAGCAGCGTACCGCTCGGATCGGTCTCGAACAGCCGGGCCTCCCCGTCGCTGACTCCTGCGATCAGGAGAGCAGTCCCGTAGGGGCGCGCACCGCCGAACTGGGTGTAGGTCTGCATGTGGTCGCAGAGTTTCTTGGCCAGGGTCTCGACGTTGATCGGCTCGTTGTAAGAGACCCGGTTGATCTGCGACTCGACCCGTGCCCTGTCCACGAGAGACCGCGCATCGCCGACGAGGCCGGAGGACGCCACACCGAGATGCGTGTCGATCTTGAAGATCTTCTCGATAGAGACCGGCTCGAGGAGACGGGACGTCACCCTCTTATCAACGATCAGCACGACGCCTTCGCTGCACTTGATTCCGACGGCTGTCGTGCCCCGTTTCACCGCTTCTCTGGCGTACTCGACCTGGTAGAGCCTTCCGTCCGGGCTGAAGACTGTGATCGCCCGGTCATATCCCATTTGATATTGTGGTTGCATTATCGTTCCTCCAAATCGACTTCGGTGAAAAACAATGACTTCTGATGCTTAATACCTTTTTCGACCAAATCAACCTTTTGACGGGGATAGCGGTACACCGTGAAATAGGTTTCCCCGAACTTCACTTCCCCGGCCTCGGAGAGAGGCCGGATCGGTTTCATCCGGCGCCGCAGTGCATGAATGGTCCCGGAGGTGGCGACTGTCCGGAGTGCGGCCCGCTCATCGGCGATCGCGTTGACCGTTGCAAGAGCGGTGGCGATATCCTTCTCTGTTCCCCGCCGGCACCGGACCACGAGGTACCCTCCGTCGCAGAAGACCACCGCCGGCTGCGCAAAACCGATAGCCGCATCGCCCCAGAGGGAGGTCGCGGCCTCGATGACCGAGAGGTAGACCTGTTTCTGATCCCACGCCACCCCGTACGGGAGAATCCGTGCCAGGATGTAACGCCGCTTTGCCCGCATCGCCGGGGGCCTCGGCTTCATCTGACCACCTTCACAGGCTGGTCCGGTTGGGTGATCCGGTCGATGGACGAGAGAGCCTCACTCACTTCCTCCCCGGTCATACCGAAGAGTGCGCAGAGACCCCGGACGTCGCGGACTGACCGCTGCTCGAGGATCGAACGTGCACCCGACGATATCGTCAGGGGAAAGCCGTAGCGCCGCTGCAGCGAGAGGATGTCCGTATACCGCTGCAGTGCCCTCTGGCGCTTCGTCCCGCGGAGCTGGATGATAGGGGCCATCGAGATATCTACTGCCACGTTATGCTCCGCCGCCGACCGTGCGGCGACGTGATCGAAGGCGTTCCTCCGGGCGGCATGGATGCTCCTGACGACGTGCACCCCTTTCAACGTAACGATGGCCCGGTTGAAGGAGATATCTCCTGCATTGACATAGACCACATCGGCACGCCGGAGGGTGGGCTCGCGCACCTGCCTGATGACCTCTTTTTGGGATGCCGCGCTGATCACGGCACCCCGGAGGACCTCCGGTCCGGAAGGCCGATGCCCGACGTCTCCGATAGCGACGATGCTATCGAACCCGAGCCCTGCTGCCTCAAGCGCCATCCGCGCAAGCGTCGAGTCACCGACAGGATAGGGGTGTATACTTGCGTCTGTGATCTTCATCGGAGTAAACCGTATACAAAAAAAGGGTTATTTGCCGCGGTTCGCATGGGAACGTAGGCTCGGGCGTGTCTTCTCGGTTCCACGTCCGCGCGTCCGCATCCCGCGTCCCTTCATGCCGGCAGAGGTCTTGCCGCGCTCTGCCCGGCCCCGGTGAACCGGGTTGGCCAGCCATGCGAGGTTCCGGTCGCTCCGGACCGACGGGTGGTGCCCATCGACCAGGATCACCTCAAACCACCTGGACCGTCCGTCCTCTCCAACCCAGTAGGAGTTCAATGCCTCCATGTTCGGGAACTTTCGGGACGCACGCTCTTCGGCCATGCGCTGCAGGCTCTTTGCCGGGGTCATCCGGCGCATACCCATGCGGGCGGACCTGCGCCCGCGGATGTACCTGGGCTTCCTTCGGCCACCGCGGCGGATCTTGACCCGCACAACGATGATTCCCTGCTTGGCCTTGAATCCGAGCGAGCGGGCCCGGTCGATCCGGGTCGGGTGCTCGACACGTACGATACTCCCTTCGCGCCGCCAGACCTGGAGACGCTGCCAGAGGAGGCCTTTCACCTCAGACCTGTCAGGCCGCTTCCATGCCTCGCGAACGTAGGCATACATTGACTTTGCCATCTTTTAATCACCTCAGGTTCAGCGTTTCCGCCACATTCCTATCCGGGACGTGTCCCGTGGTTCCTAACAGGTTGGCGAGAGCGCTAATAAAGGATTCCTTTCGGCGGCATGGGTGGCCGCACGAGGGCCTAGACTCCCTTGCGCTTCTCCACGACATGGATGGCATCCATCCGGGTGACGGGGTACTGTCCGTTCTCGTCTTTCTCTGCCGACTTGACCATATCCCAGACGGTGAGGAGAGCAACGGAGACGCCGGTGAGCGCTTCCATCTCGACACCCGTCCTCCCGTAGGACTTCACGCGGGCGATCGCCTCGATGTAGTCGTCACCCTCCTCGAAATCGACGGTGATGCTCCCGAGCGGTATGGGATGGCACATAGGAATGATCCGCGGCGTGTCTTTCACCGCGAGGGTGGCCGCCACCCGTGCGGTCGCGAGAACGTTGCCCTTGACTGCGGTTCCTTCCCATATGGCCCGGAGCGTCTCGCTCCGCAGGTAAATTCTGCCGCTGGCAACCGCTTCCCGGACGACCTCGGGCTTTGCCGAGATGTCCACCATCTGCGCGCGGTCGTTCTCGATGTGGGTGAAGACCGGGGTCTCGCCGTGTTTGCCGGACTCGTTCATGTGCATCAGGAGATCTTCTCTTTTTTTGGGCATAAAAGAGGACGTCTCCGGGCAGGTCACTCCGGTGCTCCCCGCCGGAAGAGTTCTTCCGGGATGTAGTCCAGCATATCGGTGGCGAGCATACCGTTCCCTCGCCCTTCGCTCGCCCGCATGCCGGCCCTGCCGCTCGCGTACGCAGCGGTGCAGGCTGCTTCGAACGCCGGAACCTGGCAGAAGAGCGCCCCCGTGACACCGGCGAGCAGGTCGCCCGTCCCTCCGGTGGTCATGGCAGGAGTCCCGGTCCGGTTGAACCTGACCCTTCCCCCATCGGAGACGACGTCGACCGGGCCTTTGAGCAGGATGGTCCCCCGCGTGGCGGCAGCCTTCACGCACCGGCCGCGCGCGATGAGATCCGCCGGGGGTTCCGTCCCGGTCATCCGGGCGAACTCGCCCGCGTGTGGGGTGTAAATCGTCTCCTTCGCCGCCGGCAGGGGGAGGACCAGCGCATCGGCATCAAAGACCGCCCTCTTCGCCGCCCCGGCGATGGCGAGGACGACGTCGTGGCTCTCTCTCCCGAGGCCCATGCCGCAGACGACCACGTCGGCCCGCCCGACGAGCCGGAGGATCGTCTCCAGGTGGTCGCCCGTGATCGCGTTCCCCTCCAGGCGCTCGTAGATCAGGTCGGGCATGGGGATGTACGCAGGAGAGGCGATCCGCACGATATCGGCCCCGGCACGGAGCGCCCCCATCGCCGCGATGTAGGGCGCCCCCTGGTAGGGCCCGCCCCCGACGACGAGGACCTCGCCGCCGGCACCCTTGTGGGCTTCCGATGCCCTTGCCGGGACGAGCAGAAGATCGCCGGGGCCGGTGTAGACCTCAGCCTCGAGCGGGATACCGATATCCACGACGTCCGCCCCCTCCACCTTGGGCCGGTGGAACGAGACGATCCGGCTCGCCCGGATGCCGGGGGTGGGGATGTCGACGGCGACGACCGG
The DNA here is from genome assembly GCA_002503885.1 of Methanoculleus marisnigri. Lineage (GTDB taxonomy): Archaea > Halobacteriota > Methanomicrobia > Methanomicrobiales > Methanoculleaceae > Methanoculleus > Methanoculleus marisnigri_B. The sequence continues at coordinate 23,391 of DASQ01000076.1, forward strand.
CGCAGGGCTTGCATTCGCCCGGGCAACGAGGGCTGCAAACGGCTCCCGCACCGCGCCCGATGCTCCGGTCCCGAGCATCGCATCGACGATGACGTCGGCCTCCTCAAAGATGCGGGAGAGCGCGTCGACGTCTGAGGCGCACCGGACCGGGTGGAGGGCGACGGAGCAGTGCCGGAGGAGCGATGCCTGGACGGCGGCCGAGGCGGTCATCGAACCGCAGTCGGGGTAGACGATGTCGACCGCATCAAGGTGCTGGAGGTACCGGGCCGCCACCATCCCGTCGCCGCCGTTGTTCCCCCTCCCGCAGAGGACGAGGACGCGGGAGGGGCCATAGGCCAGCACGGCATCCGCGAGCGCCTTGCCTGCGCACTCCATCATTGAAAGCGTGGAGTGGCCCAGCGCGACGGCATTCTCTTCGACTGCCCGCATCCGCCCGGCACCGATCACGCCGGCCTCCAGAAACTCCCGCATATCGTTTGCTGCCATGTACCGTCTCTCCAGGAGTGTTGTCTGATCGGTGCTATGGCGGTATGATCTTAGATATCTTTTGAAAAGAGGGTGTACGAGGGTGCAGATGACACCTGCATAGCGCAGTCTTTGGGCACTCTCGCTCCTTCACCCCTGGAGAGGCACTCACGCCCCATTTATCGCACAAATCCATGCACGGATTTCCATCGGATATCGCCACGCACTGCCCCCGCCCCTCAGGGGCGGGGGAGGAGGCCGGAGGNNGATGGAGACAGGGGAGGGGGATGCTCCTCCCCCAAAGGCGATACTCCCACGGTCCAGTGTACGGGGTTCTTCATCGTTACAGTTGCTCCGGCGCCCCGACCACACCTGCAAGCAACCGCAATTCCAAGACTCAAGTCACCTGAACCTTAACATCCCATTTACCTAACCCATCTAGACCCTTCGACCCCCACACTCACATGCTTTATTGACACTCACGACGCACTACTATGGAGATGGGCCTCGAAACAGATGTGCGGAGAGCGGCAGATACTATCTGCGATGCGGAATCGGTGACGATCATCTCCCACATCGACGCCGACGGCATCAGCACGGAGTCGATCCTCTCGCAGGCGCTCACCCGCGAGGGGATACCGGTCGACTCGGTCTTCGTCCGCCAGCTCGAGCCGATGGCGATGCGCCATGTCCCGAAGGACGACTCGCTCAAACTCTTCACCGACCTCGGGGCCGGCCAGCAGAGCCTTCTTGAGGAACACGGTCTCTGTGCTGACGAGGTCCTGATCCTCGACCACCACGTCAGCCAGCCCTGCGCCACGGCCTACCCCCAGGTGAACTGCCTGGATTACGGGTTTACCCGGATGAGCGCCGCCGGCATCGCCTACCTGGTCGCAAAGGCGATCGACCCGACAGGCACCGACCTTGCCAAACTCGCCGTGGTCGGGAACGTCGGGGATATGATGGCCCGGGAGAACCGCGGGCTGGTCGGCCCGGCACGCGAGATCGTCCAGGACGGCGTGGAGTACGGCAACATCGTCGTGCATAAACCGGACCTGAACTGCTACGGGACGTCCACCCGCCCGGTCCACGTCTGCCTCGGCTACTGCGACGACCCCTACATCGACGGGATCTCGAACAGCACGAGCGGGGCGCTCCGGTTCCTGGAAAAACTCGGCGTTGCGTTAAAGGCGCCCCGGGGCGGCTGGCTCGTCTGGGAAGAACTCCCCTTCGACGACAAGCGCACGATCATCAGCGCCCTTGCCCAGCAGCTCATCGCGCATGGGAGGGAGACCGACCGCCTGCTCGCCGAGACCTACATCTTCCCCGACGAGCCGGAACGGACGCCGCTCCGGAACGCCTCGGAATACGCCACCCTCTTGAACGCCTGCGGCCGGTGGGCAAAGCCCAGGGTCGGGGGCAGCATCTGCCGCGGGGACCGCGGGGACGCCTACCGCGATGCGGAGCACATGCTCGCCCACCACCGGACGGTCATCCGCGACCTGCTCCAGTACATCCTCGATACCGGGGTGACCGAGTTATCCCACCTGCAGTACATCCACACCGGCGACCGGTTCCCCGACACCATCGTCGGGATCGGGGCGGGCATGGCGCTCTCCAAACTGAACTGGCAAAAGCCGATGATGGTGCTCGCCGCGATGGTGGACGAACCCGAGGTCACCAAGGTCTCGATGCGGACGAACGAGTGGGCGCTCGCCCGGGGCGTCGACCTCCAGGGGGCGCTTGTCGAGGCATCAGGCGAGGTGGGCGGCGCAGGCGGCGGGCACCGGATTGCGGCCGGGGCATTTATTCCGCATGATACAGAAGAGGAGTTTGTTGATAGTGTTAACCGAATACTCAAACGACAGTGCGCTTCAGCGGATCCGGATAATAGCTGACTTCCAGTTCGGCGCCGGGGCAGGAGCTGCGGTATTTCCCGACGAATGCACCTTTCAGTTCTCGACGACGGGACGCGTCCGCCAGATTCGCCTCGGGAAAGAGAGGCTTGCCACCGTCAGAGCACAGGACGGCCGCCTGACCCTCGGGGTCGCCGGAGCGGCTCGTCTCGCGGCGGTTCTTGCCCCCCCGGCCTACCGGGTGGCGGTGCAGGAGGATGTGGCCCCGTTCATTGCGGACGGAAAGAACGCGATGGCGAAACACATCATCGCCGCCGATGACGGCATCCGCGCAGGGGACGAGGTGCTGGTGGTGACCGGAGACGACGTGGTCCTCGCCACCGGGGGAGCCCTGCTCTCCGGCCGGGAGATGCTGGCATTTAATTACGGTGTAGCAGTAAAAGTACGACAGGGGAGAGGATCGGAATGTTTCCAGGAAAGATAAACCCGAAAAAGATGAAGCAGATGATGAAGCAGATGGGCATGGAGATGGAGGAGATCGAGGGCGTAGAGAAGGTCGTTATCTACACGCCTGCGGGAAACTACGTCTTTGATGATGCCCAGGTCGTCGCGACCACCATGCAGGGGGCCACAAGTTACCAGCTCACGGGAGAGCCCCGGTTCGAAGAGGCAGTCCCGGAGATCCCCGACGAAGACGTCGCCCTCGTCGCATCCCAGACCGGTAAAACGGACGAGGTTGCGAGGGCGACGCTCATCGAGACCCGTGGCGACATCGCCGAAGCGATCCTGAAACTCTCGCAGCAATGATCGAAGAAGGTGAACGCCTCCTGCTCGTCAGTGAGGACCGCGAGTACTTCGTGAAGGCAGGCGAGGGAAAGTTCTCCACCGACCGGGGCATGATCGACCTCGGAGCGCTCGCAGGTATGAACTCCGGGGACGAGATACGGACCCATCTCGACGTCCCGTTCAGGGTCCTCCGCCCCCGGCCGACCGACTTCTTTGTTCATGCGAAACGGAGCGGAGCACCCATGCTCCCGAAGGATATCGGGATCGTGATCGCCTACACGGGCATGAATCACGAGGACCGTGTCCTTGATGCCGGCACCGGGAGCGGCGTTGCCGCAATCTACTTCGGCAACATCGCCCGCGAGGTGAAGACCTACGAGGTGCGCCCGGAGTTTGCCAGACTCGCGGCCAAAAACGTCGAGAACGCCCGCCTCAAGAACGTCGAGGTGGTCGCGGCCGACATGCTCGAGGCAACCGGCGAGTTCGACGTCGTCCACCTGGACCTGACGATCACGCCGGCACACGTGGAGCACGCCTTCTCGCTCCTCCGGCCCGGCGGCTACCTGGCATGCTACACTCCGTTCCTCGAGCATACGTTCGTCGCGCTCGATGCCGCAACCCCGCTCTTCCGCGACGTCCACTGCTACGAGTGCATGGAGCGGGAACTGACGCGCTCCGCACGGGGAACCCGCCCGTCTACCCGGGTCGCCCACAGCGGCTACGTCACAATCGCACGAAAATAAAGGGGGGTTACTCCCGCAGCGGGCGCTCCCACCCGGTATAGCCGCAGTAGATGCAGCAATCCCCGCCGCAGTGCCGGCATTTCTGCGACGGCTGCGGCACCATCACGGTACCCTTTTTATTGCAGTACATACACCCAAGCCCCCCGCAGTGAGAACAGACTTCAGGGGCATACTCTACGTTCTCTTCGGACATGAGTTCTCCTCCAGAATTATATGGGGCGGGCGAAGGTGACAAAGGTTGTTGTGGGGGCCGGGCACGCACCCGAAAAAAAGGTATTAGTGGGTGGGGGGCGAACCACTACTCAGGAGAGAAGAGGGGCTTTGTCCGTGTCATGGCGGGAGGGGCGGAAGATTCGGGCGCCCGCCGGACGAAAAGCCCCGGAAGGTAGCCGCACGATGTACCATATTATCTCTATCCGCGATTTTGAAAGGAGCGATCTCGATTATCTGCTGGACCGGGCAGGGGAGTTCGATACCGGGAAGTGTCGGTCCCAGGCGCTTGATGATAAACTTGTGGCCCTTCTCTTCTTTGAGCCCAGCACCAGGACAAGGATGTCGTTTGCGACGGCCATGGCCCGGCTCGGCGGGCGGTCGATCAGCGTGGACTCTGTCGAGGCAAGTTCTATCGTCAAGGGAGAGACGCTTGCAGATACCATCCGGGTGGTGAGCAGTTATGTGGATGCCATCGTGCTCCGCCACCCCAAGGAAGGGGCGGCACGGCTGGCAAGCGAGTTCGCCTCGGTGCCGGTCATCAACGCCGGCGACGGCGCGGGGCAGCACCCGAGCCAGACGCTGCTCGACCTCTACACCATCCGGCAGTCGATGCCGATCGACGGGACCGATGTCGGGCTCCTCGGGGATCTCCGCTACGGCAGGACCGCACACTCGCTGGCGCTCGCCCTCTCCCTCTACGGCGTCACCCTGCACACGATCGCGCCGGGGGGGCTCGAGATGCCGGCGAACATAACCCTCGAACTCCGGGAACGCGGCATGGAGGTGATCGAGCATGCGGACGTCGAGGAGGCGATCCGGGAGCTCGACGTCCTCTACGTCACGAGGATTCAGCGCGAACGGTTCCCGGACTCGGCGTCGTACTACAACGTCGCGTCCAGTTACCGGATCACGCCCGACCTTCTCGCCGGTGTCCGGGATCACCTGATGATCCTCCACCCCCTCCCGCGCGCCGGGGAGATCGACCCGGCGGTGGACCACACGCCGTATGCACGCTACTTTGAGCAGGCAAGGAACGGCGTGCCCATCAGGATGGCGCTTCTCCATGAGGTGATGAAATGAGCACCAAAGACCCATCACGGGGACTGCTCGTCAGCCCTATAAGGAACGGCACGGTCATCGACCACATCACGGCCGGCGAGGCGTTGAACGTCCTGCGGATACTCGGCATCACCGGGTCGACCCCCGAATGCCTGAGCATCGCCACAAACGTCGAGAGCAAACGGATGGGGAAGAAGGATATCGTCAAGATAGAGAACCGGGAACTTCGCACGGAGGAGGTCGACCGGATCGCCCTGCTTGCACCGCAGGCAAAGATCAACATCATCCGCGACTACCGGGTGGTGGAGAAGAAGGGCGTGGAGATCCCGAAGATCCTCAAAGGCGTGGTCAGGTGCCCGAACCCCGGCTGCATCACGAACACGAACGAGCCGGTGGAGAGCACGTTCGAGGTGCTCCCCAAAGGGCTGCACTGCCTCTACTGCGACTGGCTGATCAAGGACGATATCGCAAACCACATCATCTGATCAGGCGTCCATGCCGGTCGATCTCTCCCCGGTAGACCCGGGTGCTCGAGATCCGCCGGCCGTCTTCGGCGAGGACGCATGAGATCTCATGGAGGTCCACTTTTTTTTGCCCCCGCTCACGCCGGAGGTCGTTGATCTCCACGGCAACCGGGAAGGTCTCCTCGGAGACGACGAGGATGTCGAAGTCCGCATCGAGGGCGCTGCCGTAACGGTCGGCGAGCGGCTCGACGTTCCACGCCGCAGTGTAGCCGTGCTCCCGGATGAAGGACGCAATGCTTGCCAGCCGTTCCGGATAGGAGTGGACGGGGTGCACCTTTGCACCGGCAAACTCATCGGTCGTCAACCCGATGATCACCTCCCCGTCAGGCCCGGCAAGCTCAAAGGAGCGGGCGAGGAGTTTCCTGTGCCCGGCATGGAGGGGATCGAACGTCCCCCCGACCATCACTTTCATCTGGAGACGTTTGCCGCGAGGGGACTTATGGGTAGTGATCGGTGAGTGGGAGGGGAGCGGCTCAGGGGGTGAAAGGGCGTGGAGTATTTTCGGGAGAGATGGCTGGGCCGTGTCCCCCTCGGTTGCGACCAGTGGAGGTCATACGCTGGAAAAGCTCCATACAGTGGACCGTGGGAGTATCGCCATAGGGGAGAGGGGCTGACGGGGAGGGGGGAGCA
>DASQ01000087.1 GCA_002503885.1 Methanoculleus marisnigri
TCTTGACTTCCTCCTCACCGCGATGCGTATGAGGAGGAGTTTGGTCATGGGTGGGCAAAAACGAATGAGCCTTTCTTTATATACTCTGGTCAAAAAGGAGTGGGCGTATACATGCGCGCCATGCCGTATAGATTCAACTTTTATTGAAATAGAAATCTTCATACACCTATACGACCAACAGTAGTTCAAACCGGGTTGAAACACTCCGACGCACCTGCCGGAGCGGATGTGATGACCATGAAAGGCGAGAATGACAGAAAAGACGAAGGATGTATCGGATCGCGGATAAAGAACCTCTTCTCCTCCGGCTGCGGCGGCAGCTGCTGCGGGACGAGGATCGTCCCGAAGGAGAAGAAGGAAGAGTCTGACGCAGGAGAGCAGTAAACCCCCGGTGCGGGAGCGACAGAATGGATCTTCTGGCAACACTCATCACCGCCGGGCAGTTCTTCGTCGTGATAGCCGCCGAACTGGTCCTCCTCTTTGTCGGGATCACGTTCCTCGTCGGGCTGCTCCAGGCCTACATCCCTGAAGAGCGGATACGCCGCGTGCTTGCCGGGAGGCGGGAGGGTGTCGGGAACGTCCTCGCAGCCGGGTTCGGGGCGCTCACCCCGTTCTGCTCCTGCTCGACTATCCCCATCCTGCTCGGCCTCCTCGATATCGGGATACCGTTCGGGGTCTGCATGTCGTTTCTGTTTGCGTCGCCGCTCTTGAACCCGGTGATCCTCGCCCTCCTCGTCGCGCTCGTCGGGGTCGTCCCGACCGCGATATATGCCGCCGTCACGTTTCCCGCCGCCGTCGTCATAGGCTGGCTCCTCGGCCGGCTCGGCTACGAGCGCTACGTCAAAGACGTGATGGTCGAAGGGCGGCCGGAGCCCTGCGACTGCGCCGCGGGCCACGCAGTCCGTATCCGGGGAGCGTTCTCCTTCGCGGTCAGCCTTTTCAAGCAGGTCTTCCCCTATCTTCTCCTCGGCGCGGGGATCGGGGCGTTCATCTACGGGTTCATTCCCGAAGACCTGATCGTCTCCCTCGCGGGGCCGGATAACCCGCTCGCCATCCCGGTCGCGGCGGTGATCGGGGTGCCGATGTACATCCGGGCGGAGACGCTCATCCCGGTGAGCGCCGTCCTCCTCGAGAAGGGGATGGGAATCGGCGCCGTGATGGCCCTGATCATCGGCGGCGCGGGGGCGAGCATCCCGGAGGTGACGCTTCTATCTGCGATCTTCGAGCGGAGGCTGGTCGCCGCCTTCGTGGCGACGATCCTCACGGTCGCCGTCCTTGCCGGCGTCCTGTTCCAGGTGCTCAGCGTGATCTGACCACGTATGAGGTGAAAAAATGAATCCAAGACGAGAGAACATACCCTGCCGTGCCGCGGACGCCCTGCGCCAGGTCCGGCGGGCGTGCGAGCATAAGTATATCCTACCCGGTGCCGGGGCGGTGTATGCCGCCGCGCTGGCGAGGGAGTTTCGGGCCGACCGGCGCTCCGGCGGCTGCGGATGCTCGGGGTGACCGGCGATGGGCACCGTCGACCAGATCCACTCACAGGCCGCCGGCTCGCGGCTCTCGTTCCTCGACCGCTACCTGACAGCCTGGATCGTCCTCGCCATGGTCGTCGGCGTCGCCGTCGGCTATCTCTTCCCCGCGGTGCCTGCAGCGATCACCGACTTCGCGGTCGGGACGACATCGATCCCCATCGCGATCGGGCTGATCCTGATGCTGTACCCGCCGCTTGCGAAGGTCCGCTACGAAGAACTCGGGCGGGTCTTTCGGGACCGAAAGGTGCTCGGCCTCTCCGTCGTCCAGAACTGGGTCGTCGGCCCGGTCCTGATGTTCATCCTTGCAGCAGTCTTCCTCTTCGACCGGCCGGAGTTCATGTACGGCCTGATCCTCGTGGGCCTCGCCCGGTGCATCGCGATGGTGATCGTCTGGAACGACCTTGCCTGCGGCGACTGCGAGTACTGCGCCGCGATCGTGGGCTTAAACTCCGTCTTCCAGGTCCTCTTCTATGCCCTCTACGCCTACGTCTTCATCACCGTCCTCCCGCCGCTCCTCGGGATCGGGGCCGGGACGGCGGTGCCGATCACGATCGCGGGCGTCGCCGTGACGGTCTTCGTCTACCTCGGCATCCCGTTCATCGCCGGGTTTCTGACACGGTTTACGCTTATCCGGGCACGATCGAAGGCGTGGTACCAGGAGCGGTTCATCCCGAGGATATCGCCGATCACCCTCGTCGCCCTGCTCTTTACGATCGTCGTGATGTTCTCGACCCAGGGGGCAAACATCGTCGCCCTCCCCCTAGACGTCGTCCGGATCGCCATTCCGCTCACGATCTACTTCCTCGCCATGTTCTTCGTCTCGTTCTGGATGTCCTGGAAGGTCGGCGTCGACTACGGCCGGTCTACCGCGCTTTCGTTTACTGCGGCAAGCAACAACTTCGAACTCGCCATCGCGGTCGCTATCGGGGTCTTCGGGATCGGCTCCGGCGTGGCGTTCGCCACGGTCATCGGCCCGCTGATCGAAGTGCCGGTGCTGATATCGCTTGTGAACGTTGCCCTCCGACTGCGGGACCGGTGGTATGGCGGGGAGGCGACAGTAACATGTCCCGTCGATGCCAATGGAGGAGATACATCATGAAGAAGGAACTCGTCATCGAATGGAAACACATAGAAAAGGACGTCGGAAACACCTGCGAGCGGTGCCAGGAGACCGGGATGACGCTTGCGGCCGTTCTCGCGGAGATCGGGACGCTGCTTGAGATGGAGGGGATCAGCGTGCGGATGGTCGAGACGGTGCTCGAAAACGACGCGGTTGCGGAATCGAACAGCCTCCTCTTTAACGGGGTGCCGATCGAGGAGCTCCTCGAGGGGATAGAGGTGACCGCCACGTCCTGCTCCTCCTGCTCCTGTCTCACCTGCGAGGAAAACACGGAGTGCCGGGCGCTCCGCTACAACGGCGAGGAGTACGAGACGATCCCGCCGGTACTGATCGGGCGGGCGGCCGTAAAAGCCCTTGAGCTGGAGTGAGGCCATGACGGAGCCCGTCACCCTTGTCACCTGCTCGGGCCTCTCGAATACCGGGAAGCTGACCGCCAGGGCGGGTATGGTGATCCTGCAACGCTCTCCGGAATCCGTGGAGGCCTGCATCCCGGCAAGCCGCCTGCCGTCCCTGCTCGTCGACAGGGTCCTCGCGCTGGACGGCTGCGAAGACACCTGTGCGCTCAAAAAGCTTCGTGAGATCGGGGTCGAGCCGGACCTGCACGTCGTCGCGACCGGGTGCGGGATCGTGAAGAACGGCATGGCGGAGCCGCGGTTTGACGAGATCGAGCGGCTCGCGGGCGCGGTTATCGAAGCGATCCGGGGCAGGAGTGAGTGAATTTCTGTCGGGCTTGCCCCCCGGAGAGTGCAGGTTTACCGGTGCAGCTCAAAACCCATCCGGCCAGTCGCCCTCCGCGGGGCGACAACCGGGAGAAGCCGTGCCCGCGGATGTGATGACGAACGGGACTCTGTTTCTCATTGCGAGATGTCCTTCACAGTAAACCGTGGACCGGGATTCTGTGGCCGGAGGGACCCTGGGAGGCCGAAGAGCACTGGCACGTCCCGGATCCCCACCGCCGGATCAGGGCAGAGTTTTTCAATGTAATTTCAATGTATAATTATTAACATTAACATAAAGTTAAATAGTTATCTTAAATAAGGCCCACGCCACAACCATGGTACCATAAACCTCCGATACCTCCCTGGAGCGTACCGAGAGGACCGAATGGACGTGGTAGTTATTACAAAACACTGTCATCTTCTGCTCATCATTCTCGGTGTCTGTGCAGTTCTCCTCTGCGCCTCCGCCGCCTGCACGGCCACCCAGAGCACGGTTTCGCCGGCTGAAAACCGCACGATCGCCGATATGACGGGTCGGACCGTCGTCGTCCCGTCGGGGATCGAGACCGTCCTCTGCACCTCGCCGCCGTCGACGATGCTTGTCTACATGGTCGCGCCCGACCGGCTCGCAGGCTGGAACTTCCAGCCCGTGGAGGGGTACATCCCCGAGCGGCATATGGCGCTCCCGGTCGTCGGGGGCTGGTTCGGGAAAGAGACCGGCAACTACGAGACCTTCATCTCGATGCACCCCGACATCGTCGTCGAAGGCTACACCACCGACGGCGGGGCGGCGCTTGCCTCGGTCGCCGAGCGGCAGCAGAAGCTGGGCTCCATCCCGGTCGTCGCCGTCGAGGACAGCACCAACGCCACCGGCTACTCCGCACCCATCGGGTTCATGGGCGGCCTCCTCGGGGAAGAGGAGCAGGCCGAAGCGATGATCGCCTTCTACGAGGGCGTGCTCGCCACGGTGACGGAGCGGGTGGCCTCGATCCCCGACGACGAGCGGGTGGGGGTCTACTATGCCGAGGGACCGAAAGGGCTCATGACCGACCCCTCGGGCTCGCAGCACGCCGAGCTCATCGACCTCTGCGGCGGGAGAAACGTTGCCGAATGCGCGATCACGCCGGGGATGGGGATGACGAAGGTCTCGATGGAGCAGGTCATCGCCTGGGACCCGGACGTCATTCTGGTCCACGACCCCGGGTTCTACGCCACGGTCCGGACCGATCCGCTCTGGCAGGAGATCGCCGCCGTGAAGACCGACCGGGTCTATCTCATCCCGCAGACGGCGTTCTGCTGGTTCGACCGCCCGCCCGGGATCAACCGGATCATCGGGATCCCCTGGACCGCCAAAGTCCTGTATCCGGACCTCTTCGCGGATATGGATCTTGAATCCCTCGTCCGTGAGTATCACGAGACCTTTATCCACGTATCGCTTTCCGACGACCAGATCCGGGATGTCCTGAACCCCTGAGGCCGAGAGCATGGGATACGTACCAGGCAGGTTCGACCGCGAAGGGGCAGAGGATATGAACCGAATTGCAAAGACTGTCTTCGCCCCGATCTATCCGGTGATCGCGCAACAGGTAATCGAGCGGTGCGGGATCTCCTGCGGACGGTGCCTCGATGTCGGCAGCGGTCCCGGATCGCTCGGGATCGCGCTTGCGCAGGCGAGCGACCTTGCGGTCACGCTCCTCGACTCCTCCCTGGAGATGATTGCTATTGCCGAAGGGAACGTCCGGGAGGCCGGGCTTTCGGCCCGCGTCGCGCTCCTTGAAGGTGACGTCCACGAGATCCCGCTTCCCGACGGGTCCGTCGATCTCGCGGTCAGCCGCGGGTCGATCTTCTTCTGGGAGGATCTCGCCCGCGCGTTCTCCGAGATCCATCGGGTTCTCGCACCCGGCGGGAGGACCTACGTCGGGGGCGGGTTCGGGACTGCCGACCTCCGGAACGCCGTCGCGGCCACGATGGCGAGGGAGAACCCGGACTGGAGGAGTTTCCGGGACAGGAACCTCGGCCTGGAAAACCGGGAGCGGATCGCCGGGATCCTCGCAGACCTCGGGTTCCGTCACCGGATCATCAGCGACGACTCAGGGTTCTGGGTCGTGATCGAGCGGGGGCGTTAGGTGTTGCGCTGCTCAATCTGCGAGAACCGTTGCGTCGTCCCGCCCGGAGGAGTCGGACGGTGCAGGATGTATACAAACGAGGATGGGAAGCTCGTCGAGCGGTTCCCCGACCATTACATCGCGGCCATGCCGATCGCCATCGAGACGATGCCGATGTGTCATTACCACCCCCGCGGGACGTTTTTGCAGGCAAGCGGCATCGGATGCACCTTCTCCTGCGGTGGGTGCATATCCGAGACGGTCGCCCTCCACGCGGATGCCGTCTCCGGGGCCCTCAGGCATATCGCTCCCGACGCTCTGGTCGGGCGCGCCCTCAAGGAGGGGTGCCGGGGGATAGCGTTCTGCCTCAACGACCCGACCGCCATGCACCAGACCTTCCTGCGGGTGGCCCGTGCGGCGCACGACGCGGGCCTCCTCGTCGGGTGCGCGACGAACGGCTACTATACCGGGGAAGCCCTCCGTGACCTTGCACCCGCCATCGATTTCGCAAACATCGGTCTGAAGGGAGCGTCCGATGAGCGTTACCGCGCATGCGGTGCGGTTTCGGCGGAACCGGCCTTTCGGACGGTGAAGACCCTTCTGGAAGCAGGTGTCCATGTCGAGGTATCCTGCATCCATGCCCGGGGCCGTGACGACGAGATCCGTGCCGCGGCCGCCCGGATTGTGGAGATATCCCCAGATATTCCGTTCCTCGTCATGCGGTTCATCCCGTTCGGCGACGAGTCGCCGGCGCTGGAACCGACGATTGCTGAGTCGGAGCGAATCTGCGACGACCTGCGGCGGACGCTCCGCTACGTTTATCTCTTCAACTCCCCCGGGACCGGATATCTCGATACGGCGTGCCCGGCCTGCGGGGAGACGGTCGTGCGGCGGGAATTTTTCGGGCCGATGGGGGCGCGGACGATCACGATCCCGCCGGATGCCCGGTGCTCCTGCGGGTTTCCGCTGCCCGTGACCGGGAGTGTCGGGGAGACATCCTATGCCGAGCCCGGCATGATGGGAGGTTACCGGTTCACCCGGGCGCTGGAGATGGTCCACGCCGTCCTGGTCTGCCTCGGCGTGGAGTCCGATGCCGACCTCGCCCGTATCTGGGCCGGGGTCATTCGGGACGACTACATCCGGGACCTCCACGGGAAGATCCAGCGGATAGACGGTTATCTCGACCTCATCCGGGAACTGGGCGAGCGGGCCGGCCGCCCCGGGGCAGCGGACCGACTCGCCACCTACATCAATGACCGGGTGTCGGCGGTCTCGTCGGCGGTCGAGGGCTGCCGCCGGCCCCGGGTCTACTACTCGATGGGGACGCCGCTCTTCGCCCTGAACGCCGAACGGTTCGAGATGAACCTCGTGGAGGCGGCCGGCGGCGACCCCGTCAACCGTGGGATTCTCCGGGCCGGAAAACCGGGCGTCAACATAACGCCTGAAGAGTTTGCCGCCTTTAACCCCGAGTACATCTTCATATCGGGGTTCCTCTCCGCACCCGCCTCCGATTACCTTGCGGCATGCCGGAGGATGGGGCTCTCTGCCGACGCGGTCGAGCACGGCCGGGTCTACACCCTCCCGCCGGGCTGGGACTTCGGCAACCCCCGCTGGGTTCTCGGCCTCTCCGCCATCGCCGGCATCCTCCACCCGGAGCGTGCTGTGTTCGACCTTGCTGCGGAGCAGGATCGGTTCTACCGGACGTTTTATAAGACCGGCACGGCCGGGACCACCGGAAACCGATCGTTCTACCGCCCTTAGGCGGCGGGCGCGGTCAGGCGATCTCCCCATCCCCCTCACGGACATGTGGGAGCACGCCCTCCGCGCCGGTCGCACCCGTCACCGCCCAGGTTACCGGACAGCTCTGCGGCGACGAGGCAGAAGGCGATCATGGCAGGCCGTATCGGGACCATTACACCTCTTCCCTGCCGCGGCAACCGCACGGACTTATCGGGATGCAGACCATCCGTTCTGCCTCTTTGACGTAGCAGACGCAGACATCGACCCCGTAGGCTTCCTGCAGGTTCTCCTTCGTGATGACGTCCTCGGCCGGCCCCTGCGCGATCAGCCTGCCGTCCTGCAGGATGGCTACGGAATGCGAGACCATGAACCCGTGGTCCGGGAAGTGGGTGCTCATCAGGATGGCAATCCCGTCGGCGGCGAGCCGGTCTATCGTCGCGATCACCTTCATCTGGTTGCCGAGATCGAGGTGCGACGTCGGTTCGTCGAGGATGAGCAACGACGGCTCCTGAGCGAGGGCGCGGGCAATCATCACCATCTGCGACTCCCCGCCCGACATCTCGGAGATACACTTCTCCCGGAGATGGGTGATCCCGATCCGCGCAAACGCCTCCTCCGCCTTCTCGTAGTCCTCCTCTTTCGGGACCGAGAAGGTCGGGATATGCGGGGCTCTTCCCATGAGGACGAAGTCGAGCGCCGTGAACGGGAAGACGGCGTGGTGGGTCTGGGGGACGTAGCCGACCTCCCGCGCGATCTCGTCGGGCCGCATGCCGGTGACCCGGCGCCCGTTGATCTCCACCTCGCCGCTCCGGAGCGCGAGAATGTTTAAGATGCACTTGATCAGGGTCGATTTTCCCGTGCCGTTCCTCCCGAGGAGGGAGAGCACCTCTCCTCTCCGCAGGGAGAGGGAGATATCTTCGAACTGTTTTGTGATGCCGTCGTACGAGAACGACGCGCACTTGACGTTCAGGATCATGTCCAGCCGACCTTCTTTTGCGTTAAGAGATATGCGAAGAACGGCGCGCCGATGAGCGCCGTCAGGATGCCGAGGGGGATCTCGGTTGCAGTCAGGGTTCTTGCGATATCGTCGACGATCAGGAGAAATGAGCCCCCGAGAACGGCCGATACGGGGATGAGCTTCTTAAAATCGGGGCCGACGAGCATCCTCCCTATGTGGGGGACGACGAGGCCGACCCAGCCGACGATCCCGCTGATGCAGACCGCAGAGGCGGTGACGACGGTCGAGGCGACGATGAGCACCACGGTCATCTTCTTCGTGTCCAGCCCGAGTGCCTGCGCCTCCTCTTCGCCGACCGAGAGGAGGTTGATCCGCCACCTGATGAGGAAGAGGCAGAGACTCCCGAGGAGGATCGGCGGGGCGACCGCGATTATGTCAGCGTTCGAGACCGCGGAGAGGCTTCCCATCAGCCAGAAGACGATTGCAGGCAGGGTGTCGTACGGGTCGGCGACGTACTTGGTGAGGGCAAGAAGGGCGGAGAAGAGCGACCCGACGATGATCCCCGCGAGGACGAGGACGAGGGTCGAGGAGTTGTGGTAGATGCGCCCGATGCCGTAAGTGACGGCGACCGCGACGATCCCGAAGACGAAGGCAGAGACCTGAACAACCCAGGGGTTGCCGGTGAGGAGGATCCCGAGCGCCGCTCCGAACCCGGCGCCGGCGGCCACACCGAGGATGTCG
This sequence comes from Methanoculleus marisnigri, assembly GCA_002503885.1. Taxonomy (GTDB): domain Archaea; phylum Halobacteriota; class Methanomicrobia; order Methanomicrobiales; family Methanoculleaceae; genus Methanoculleus; species Methanoculleus marisnigri_B. The sequence goes on from DASQ01000087.1 coordinate 8,916, forward strand.
GGCGAGACGAGGGGGTTTCGGAAGAGGCCCTGGAACGAGGCGCCGGCGAGGGCGAGTCCTCCCCCGACAAGCATTGCCGCTATCACCCGGGGAAGCCTGATCTGGAAGACGACCGTCTGCTCCGAAGCCCCCCAGGTCTGCTCGAAGAAAGGGAGGAGGACCTGATGGCCGGTGAGGGTCGAGAGCAGGGACGACACACCGTCAAGGAGCATGTTTGCCGATCCGACAACGAGGATCCGGAGGGTTTCCACCGGGTCCATCATGTACCTCCCGAAGAAGAGGGAGAAGAAGAAGAGGGCGATTGGGAGGAGGTAAATCACCTTATTTACCGGAAGAAACTGAATAACGGTCTTGTGAACCGGCATGCCGCCGCGGGAGGTAACCCACGGCAGGTCGAGTGTAACGTTCTTCCCGGGTTCCTGCCCGGTCTCCGCGGTCGGTTCTTTCCCACAGGTCATCCTGTGCACCAGTCCATACCGTACCTGTACATTGTATTTATTTAATTTTATGTAAATGTAAATGATATAACATTTACAGGAGCCATAAAAGGATTTGCTTAAAGCCCTGTTCCTGTCGTGGTGGTAACGTAGGGCTCATCACGTCTATCCTGGAGGTCATCTCCAGATATCGATGCGAGACCGATGCGCTTGCTGCAGGACACCGGTATGCCAGCCCCGGTTTTTTCCCGGGCTTGTTCCGTAAGTGAATCGTGGGGGACTGCGTAACCCCCACCTTCGGTGCTTGAACCCCATTCCCGGGTATGCCCAGTTTCCCTTTCCGGACTCATTTATCTCTGCCGGGCTTGCGGGGCAGAGCGGGAAGACCCCCTGCGCAAGCGGGGGGATGGGAGCGGCGCCCCTTCGTCCAGCGATCCCCCCGCCCCCACATCCCA
>DASQ01000003.1 GCA_002503885.1 Methanoculleus marisnigri
CCCTTCCACAAGTTCCGGCAGAAGCTGAAGAGCAAGTGCGAGGGGTATGGTATCCGGTTCGATGACTCGCACTCCGAGGCATACACCTCGCAGGTGGACGCTCTCGCGCTCGACCCGATCCGAAAACCGCCCTATGGGAGGAAGCGGCGGATCAAGCGAGGACTGTACCGGAGTGCTCTGGGCACCCTGATCAACGCCGATGTCAACGGCGCTCTGAACCATTTACGAAAGGTAGCCGGTGATTCCGTGGTTCCACGGATAATCGGTAGGGGCCGCGTCAACCGGCCCGTGCGAATAAGGACGTCTTTTGAACCGTCAACCTTCGCACCGATTAAATTGCAGCCCTGTGCCCCACAAGGGCCCCCGCTGCAAGCCCCCGGTTTTAACCGGGGGTAGTTGACACGCGGTTCACCTCAGGTATTCGATGACTTTGTTGTGCAGGACGCTGTTCGTGGCAACGAGGCTCCGCCCGGCGAAGACTTCGTCGGGGAAGACGAGGGCGTTCCCCTCGAGATCGGAGACCGTCCCGCCTGCCTCCTCGCAGACCAGCATCCCCGCCGCCGCGTCCGTGACGCGGAGCGTCCCCCGCACGTCGATAAACCCGTCGATACGGCCGCACCCGACGTAGCAGAGCTCGATCGCCGATGCACCGAGGAGACGCCACCGCCGGATCTTCCTGCCAATCTCCTGTACGCGGCCCGGGTCGAACTTCCGGCCGTAGACGCTCATGGCGCTCTCTTCAAGGAGCGAGACCCCCGAGACATGGATGGGATGCCTATCAAGGTAGGCGCCCCGCCCCCGGATGGCATGGAACGTCTCGCCTGTGGCGAGGTTCCGGACGTATCCTGCCTGCACGACCCCCTCTTCGGCATACGCGATGGAGAGGGCATAAAAGGGGATCCCGACCACGGCGTTGTAGGTGCCGTCGACCGGATCGAGGAAGATGGTGCCCGTCTCTCCACCCATATCGGCGCACCCGAGCTCCTCGCTGATCAGGCGCCGGCAGAACGTATGGCGCGCGAAGTACTCCACGACGATATCTTCTGCGACCTGGTCTATCTTCTTGGTGGGCGTGCCGTCCGCGCCCATCTTAACGTACTCCCCTGCTTCCGGCGTTCCGACCATGCCGGCTACGGCATCGGAAACAGCCCCCGCCACGTCGTCACATGCCTGGATGAACTCCATCAATTCTCCTCGTTCTTTCCCTCATTCTACGGTGTATTTATGTACTGTAATCCAGATACATTAATCACGCGTTTATCGAGTGAGACAATATGAAGGAACAGACAGAAGTTGGGAAGCTGAAGGAAGGACGCTACGTCGTCGTTGATGATGAGCCTTGCAAAATTGTCTCCATCGCTACCTCCAAGCCCGGGAAGCACGGGGCGGCAAAGTCCCGCGTAGACTGTATCGGCATCTTCGACGGCGTCAAGCGCTCGATCGTTCAGCCGGTCTCGGCAAAGACCTATGTCCCTATCGTGGAGCGGAAGATGGCGCAGGTCATCTCGATAGCCGGCACAGCCGTCCAGTTCATGGACGTCAAGGACTTTGACATGTTCGAGCTCACCGTGACCGAAGATCAGGCCAGCGGTCTCGAACCGGGCAAGGAGATCCAGTACATATCATCCATGGGCAAGAAGAAGCTTGAGTGACCTGTTCTGGCTCACAAAGACGGGCATGCACGAGCTCGCCCATCTCCATTTTGCGGATGCTGACGCTTCATACGAGAGTGCCCGCTACGCCGTCTTCGGCGTACCCTACGACGGCACGACGTCGTTTAAACCGGGGACGCGGTTTGGCCCCCGGGCAATCCGGGAAGTCTCGCTCAACTTCGAGTCCTACGAGCCTTCGACCGGGATCGATCTCTCTTTAATCCCGTTCACGGATCTCGGGGATCTTGCGGTCTCCCGGCTGCCGGAGGAGGTTGTCAGGCAGGTGGCAGATGTCGCCGGCGATATCGTCCGGGACGGAAAGGTGCCGGTGATGCTCGGCGGCGAGCATACCGCCACGGTCGGGATGGTGGAGGCCGTAGAGCCGGAGGTCTATGTCGTCTGCGACGCGCACCTGGACCTGCGGGAAGAATTCGACGGGACGCCCTACAGCCACGGGTGCGTCACGCGGCGCGTCCTCGATATGGTTGAAGACGTCGTCATCATAGGCGCCCGGAGCGGTGATTCCGAGCAGTTCGAGGTTGCGGCGGAGAGGACACAGCTGTATTCCGCCGATACGGTGCGGGAGCTGGGCATCGGCGCCGTCCTCCGGGAGGTCCGGGAACAAATCGGTGGGAAGAAGGTCTACCTCTCGATCGATGCCGACGCGATCGACTGCTGCCTCACGCCCGGCCTCGGGACGCCCGAGCCGTTCGGGATGACGCCGCTCGATATCCGGGAGGTCGTCCGGACCCTCGCGCCGCACGCCGCCGGCTTCGATTACGTCGAGGTCGCTCCGTTCGATTCCGGACAGACCGCGGCGGTGGCGGCGCAGATCGTGCGGGAGTTCATCGCACGGCATTGGGTTGCCGGGCAGTCACTATAAGGTACCTCGGTTCCACGTGCTCATCCGCACCGGCGACCGGTCAACTCACGTATCCCTCAGGCACCTGGATCTTTACGTGGTAAGAGTCGATGCGCCGGGTGTTGATGACGAAGTAGTAATCGTGGTAACCCTCGTAGAAGGTGGTCACCCACTGTTCTTTTTTGAGGTCGGGTTTCTCCTTCATCGCCAGGAAGTCGGGGAAGTTGAGGGTGACGATCCGGACGAACCGGTTCGGGTCTTCGGCGTCCATGACCTGGCAGTTGAAGAACGGGATCTCATCGTTCGTGGTCGTGGTGTCCGAGTAGTCGAGCCGCCACATGGGGAACGGGACCCGGACGATCCCGGTGGTCCCCGACCATTGCCCGTCGATCGTCGCGTAGGTCACCCACCGGGTGGTGCCGGGTGCGGTCCTGGCTGGCGGGGCGGTCAGGTTCAGGCGAGTCTCTTCAGACGGGATCTGGTAGGTCGCGGGATCGACGAACCCGATCGGCTGCGGCTTCCCGTCCCAGGTGGGCACCGGGGTGGGCGTCGGCACCGTGGTTTGGGGGGGCATCGTGGGCGTCCAGATCGGGGTGACCGTCGGTTCCGGCTCCCATAGCCCCGGCAGCTCGCCGGTCGCCGCCGGCTTGAGGACCAGGGCCATCACGAGGACGATCCCGATAGCCAGAATGACGTAGATAAAATCCTGTTTCTTTGCCATACCCTCTTCCTTACCGTTGGGACCTGTCTGCGCGGCGCTCCCGGGCCCTCCCCCTCCGGCAGGGGGGATACAAATTTTTTCGCGCGGGGAAACGTTATTTCCTAAATCGACGGCTGACCGCACGGATTTTCAGGTACAGGTATCGTTGCACCTCCGGCTACAAATACTTGCCTGAGCCCGATGGCGGCAGATAAACGGAGGCCGAAACGCAGCCCTTATCAAAACAGGCAATTTTCAAATCCCTCTTCCATTGAATATCTTTATATATTGGTTTAGGTATATACTCCAAAGAACCGTAATAGTCTGAATGAGGCGCTCGTTCGGGCTCCGGTAACAGGAGGAAACGTTTCATGAGTAAATTCGTGAGAAACGAAGATGCATTTACCGGCCTCGAGGCGGCGATCGTGTTGATCGCGTTCGTCGTCGTCGCGGCTGTGTTCTCGTACGTGGTGCTCGGCGCCGGGTTCTTCACAACACAGAAGAGCCAGGAGGTCGTGCACACGAGCGTTGCGCAGACCAGTTCCAGCATGGAAGTGGTCGGGGACGTGATAGGAGTCGGGAGCAGTAATGTTCTTACATCCACCATGATCACCTTCGGCCTCTCCGCAGGAGGAGGCGACGTCGATTTTGAGAAACTTGTCATAACCTATGCAAACAAGACGGGGGTCACGACGCTCACAAAGGGCAGTCCATTCTATGTAAACGATGGAACTGCGGGTGAGGGGGAGTGGCAGATCGTGAAGATAATGAACAACGCAACCGATGATACAGGCTACCTCCTTCAGGCCCGTGAGCAGTTCACCATCTCCGCCGATATACCAGATGGCGGTATCGGCCCGAACGAGGAGTTCACCATTGAGGTGAAACCTGTCGTCGGATCGTCCCTGGCCATCGTTAGGACAGTCCCGGCGCAGATCGACGCCATCAACAGGTTATTCTGAGGAGGAGAGAAGGATGTTTACCATAAAATCTGATGATGCATTCACCGGTCTTGAAGCAGCGATCGTGTTGATCGCGTTCGTCGTCGTCGCGGCTGTGTTCTCGTACGTGGTGCTCGGCGCCGGGTTCTTCACCACCCAGAAGAGCCAGGAGGTTGTGCACACGGGTGTCGCGCAGACCAGCTCTTCGCTCGAGGTTGTCGGGAATGTCTACGGAGCGAAGAATGCAACTGTTATCGACTTGTTCAGGTTCGATGTCGGTCTCACGGCAGGCGGCTCGCCTGTTGATATGACAAAAACAGTGCTGACGTATTCGAATGCCACGGAGCTGGAGTACCTCTCAATAAATGGAAGCGCTGAGACTGGGGCTCTGACCTTTGGAACCTGGAACATTACGAGCAAGAACGGTGCCGACACCGATGATCTCCTTGAAGCTGGAGAGATCTTCACGGTCATGGTGCAGCTGACCTCCGGGTTCCCGGTCAACGATAAGGTCAGGCTCGAGATCAAGCCCCCGGTTGGTGCCGTGCTCGGACTGCAGCGGACTGCGCCACCGCAGCTTGACGCCTGGAATGTGCTTAACTGAGGGAGGGAAGAAAGCATGAAATTTATTCAGAAAGATGATGCATTCACCGGTCTTGAAGCAGCGATCGTCCTGATCGCGTTCGTCGTCGTGGCCGCGGTCTTCTCGTACGTGGTGCTCGGCGCCGGGTTCTTCACCACCCAGAAGAGCCAGGAAGTTGTCCACACGAGCGTCAGTCAGTCAAGTTCCAGCGTCGAGATCATCGGAGATGTGTATGGGAAGAACACTACTGGTGGAGCAGATCCTCTTGCGATCGACATCCTTGAATTCTCACTCGGCCTGACCGCCGGCGGCAGTGTCGTCGACATGAACTCAACTGTAATGACGTACACAACCCAGGACGCGTATACGATCCTGACGCGGGATACCGTAAACTCCCCTGGAGGGTCCCCAGGAGCGGTGAGTCAGTGGACCATCTCCGATGTGAGGAATGAAGTCACAGCGGGCTCCGTTCTCGAGAGGGGTGAGCAGTTCGTCATGCAGGTCAAGCTCCCGAGCAATCTTGCGAAGGACAAGCAATTCACCCTTGAGGTGAAGCCTGCGGTGGGCGCGACCCTCTCAATCACGAGGACAGCACCTCCCCAGATCGATGAAATCAACGTGCTGTACTGATCGGCACGCTCAACCCTTTTTTTGACTGGCCACTCAAAGATACAGTGGCAATTCCAGCACGCCGTGATCGCTCCGGCGAACCGTCCCGTCCTCCAGTCGGCCCCTGCGGTGTGCAATCACCACCCATCTGGCCAGCCATGCACCCCCGGTCGTCAGGCCCGGCCGCACGCGTGCTCCGAGCATACCGGCGCCGACAGGGTCGGGCACCATTTCTGCCAGATGCCTCTCGTTTCAGTACGAGATAACATTCTTTAAGCGATGCCTTTCTCTCTACGCTCATGGGTTGTCCCTTGCCGTCCCCCAACCGTGGGGTGAAATGGTCTCTTCTCCCCAGCAGGCAACCCGACTACCCCTGTCAACTAAATCGCGGCCGTTCTCACTGTCTGGCTGTCATCCTCAATTCAGGCGACCTTCGACCCCAACCGCTCCATAACAACCTCCAGAACTCACCAAACCCACAGGAAAACTAATATCATCATGGCAAAAATTTATTAACTATGATAATAATATAATTCCTTATCATGGTGGGGGTAGATCAGGCTCAAATCGATAAAATACTCTCCGGCGCGTCGTCCGAGGACCCGGAGGCCCGTCTCGATACCCTCGAGAAGGAACTGGACTTCGTCAAGACCTCGATCAAGCGCCTGCTCATCGACCTCCGGGAACGAATGAACGAACTGGACAACCCGTTCACCAGCACCGCCGTATCCTGCGCAGGGAGCGAGTTCAGGCCGCGGGCTGTCGCCTCGAACAGTGAAGATGCAGACGATGAGATGCCCGCGCTCGATCCGCCCTCTGTCGGTCTTGACGTAAAACCGGAGAAAGCAGTGCCGGTGGGCCTGGACGCCGGACTCTTCCCGGTCGACCTCAGAGCGGCCTGCCTTCCCGCGGACAGCATGGCTGCTCTGCCCGAGGCAAAGCCCGCGGGAAAACTCAAACTCCAGAAGGTCCACCAGCTCTTCGGATGGGTGCACCAGGGGTGCTCCAGGTACGGGCACGAGCACATGGCAATCATGATCGATGCCTACCGGTCCATGGGCTACATCAACGAGGAGGTCTCCGACCAGATCCACGAGATCATGCGGATGGCCCCCGAGACCCGGGGCGACGTCCGGGATATCGGCCCAAACGAGTTCGTCTCGGAGCTCTACCTCCTGAACCGGATCCTCGACCCCGAAGACGCGACGCTCGACCGGGACATGATCGAGGTGCTGATGCTCTCCCGGCGCAGTTCCGGGGCTCAGGACGCCGGGAAAACCTCCTCACAGGAACGGGACGCCGGCGATACCTGGATTGAGTTGCTGGACAGGATATGATGGATGTCGAGCGAAACCTTCACCACAGCGATGTTCCTTATCGCCGCCATCATATCGGCCGGCGTCCTCATTAACGCAGTATTTCCCGTGGTCTACACGCTCTCGGGTACGATTTCGTCGTCCTCCCACAAGGTGGACGAACGGTTGAGCACGGACGTGAAGATCGTCACGACGTACGCCAGCGGCGGGGGCAATAATGCCCGTATCTGGCTGAAAAACGTCGGCGCCGGCAGGATTGCCGATGCCAGCATACAGAAGGCCGACGTCTTCCTCGGGAGCCAGGGCGACTTCATCCGGTTAACGCGATCGGAGACGCTCGCGGACGGGACCTGGACCTACGAGATCCTGGAGGAGACCCCGAACAACTACTGGGACTCCGGCGAGACCCTCTACATCGAGGCGATGACCACAAAGATCCCCGCCAAGGAGGGGATCGTCTACTTCCAGTTCGTCCTCCCTACAGGACTCTACCGGTCGACCACCTTCACCGCGAGTGATTAACCATGAGTGCAGGACCCCTCATCGCATCCGGAATCGGCATCCTCCTCCTGGTCACCGTCGCCTACATCCTGATCGGCGGCACCCTCGTCACCACGGAAGTGATGGTCGAAGCGCAGAGCAACCTCGCCACCTACCAGGAGGCCCGGATGCGGACGGCGATCGCGGTCCAGAACACGTCGATCGCCGACTCCACCCTTTTTGTCGAGGTGAAGAACACCGGGAGCGAACCGGTCGTCGGGGTCCCGTCCATCGACGTCTACCTCCAGAGCGAGGGCGTTCCGGTCTATGTCCCCTTCGGGAACTGGAGTAAGGTGAGCATAACCCCCGACGAGGTCCACCCCGGCGAGCTCGACCCCGGCGAAACCCTCAACCTCTCCGTCACGTACGATATCATCCCCACATGGGTTCAGGTCGTCACCCCAAACGGGGTCTCCGGTTCGGCATACATAACGGGTGGATAGGAATGGCCAGAAGCAAAGAAGCAGACAGCAGTATTCTCCAGACGCCCGACAGGACGATCCTCTCGACCGGGAACTCCGAACTCGACAAGAAGCTCGCCGACGGCCTCCCGCTTTCGTCGCTCAACCTCATCGAGGGTGAGAACGACACCGGAAAGAGCGTGCTCACCCAGCAGCTCATCTGGGGGGCCTTAAAGCAGGGGTTCAACGTCGACCTCTTCTCGACCGAGAACACGAGCAAGAGTTTCCTCTCCCAGATGGAGTCGATGAGCCTCGACATCTCCGACTACTTCGCCTGGGGTTACCTCCGGGTCTTTCCGATGCACGTCGTCGGGTTCGAGTGGACGAAAGAGAAGATGCAGGGGACGCTCGAGCGGATGATCCACTACATGGAGCAGAGCAGAGCAGACGTGATCGTCATCGACTCGCTCACCCTCTTCACCGAGTACGCCAAGCAGGACACGATCCTCACCTTCTTCACGAACTGCAAAAACCTCGTCGACCACGGCAAGACCATCCTGATCACCCTGCACACCTACGCCTTCGTCGAGGACTCCCTTGTCCGTATCCGCTCAATCTGCGACGCCCATCTCTTCATGAAGAAAGCGCTCGTCGGCGGCAAGTACGTGATGATGCTCGAGGTCGTCAAGGTCCGCGGCGCACGAAAGACCACCGGGAACATCATCAGTTTCGAGGTCCACCCCGGGTACGGCATCAAGATCATCCCGGTCTCAATCGCGAAGGTGTGAGAGATGGGATCGGCGCTGGAAGCAACGGTAACCCTCCCCTTCGAACCCGAGTTCATCGACGAGGGAAACGACTGCTACAACAATGTAGAGTCCTGCGCCCTCTACCGGATGCTCCCGGCAAACGCCCGGGACTACGTCAAAGCGAGCCCTCACCTCCTCGAGTACCTCCATATCCTGCCGGTCAACACCGTCGGCATCCCGCTCTTCCTCTCGGAGCTGAAGCGGGACTTAAAATCGATGGAGAACCCGAACGTCATCTACCCGGTGAACGACACGACGTTCGTCCACATCTTCCCGGACCAAAACGACGTCCGCAACTGGTACATCCCGATCGAGCCGTCGTTCCTTCACTCCGTAAAAGCAATCCTCCCGGTGATCGAGGAGAAACTGATCGATATGATCGACGTCCTCGACGAGGAGCCGGTGACCGAGAAGGCGCGTATCGAGGTGCTCAGAAACTTTATCCAGCAGCTGGTATACGTCCAGCTGCCGGGCGAAGAGACCGACAAGTCCCTGATTGCCGGTGGGATGGAAAAAGACTGGAAGAGCCGGATCAAGACCTTCCTCACCTCCGAGGTCGGTGCGTCGGCAAAGCCGCAGGCGTCAGGGCATCCCACGCTTGCCGACGGCCGTATCATCCTCTCGCAGCAGGAGTACAAGGCGCTCGAGTACATGATAATCCGCGACAAGATCGAGATGGGGACCCTCAAACCGTTCCTCTCCGACCAGTATATCGAGGATATCACCTGCGACGGCGTCGGGCCGATCTTCATCGAGCACAAGATCTTCAAAGGCTTGAAGTCGGTCGTCGGGTTCCAGGACTCAAAAGAGCTCGATACCTTCGTCATCAAACTCGCCGAGCGGATCAAGCGGCCGCTGACCTACAGAAACCCCATCGTGGACGCGACCCTCCCCGACGGCTCGCGTATCAACATCGTCTACGGGACCGAGATCAGCAAGCACGGGAGCAACTTCACCATCCGTAAGGTGAACGAGGTCCCCCTGAGCATTCTGCAGGTTATCGAGAGCGGGGCATGCAACTACATGATGGCCGCCTACCTCTGGGTCTGCCTCGAGTACGGGATGTCGATGTTCGTCTCCGGCGAGACCGCGAGCGGCAAGACGACGACCTTAAACGCCCTGACGACCTTCCTCCCGCCCGAGAACAAGATTGTCACCATCGAGGACACCCCGGAGCTGACGGTCCCTCACAGGAACTGGACCCGTGAAGTCGCGAAAGCCAAGGGGAAGGGCGAGGGAGAAGGCTCGGAGATCACGATGTTCGACCTCCTCAAAGCCGCCCTCCGTCAGCGCCCGAACCAGATCCTGGTCGGCGAGATCCGTGGGGTGGAGGGATCCGTCGCCTTCTCCGCGATGCAGACCGGCCACCCGGTGATGTGCACCTTCCACGCCGCGTCCGTCGAGAAACTGATCCAGCGTCTCTGCGGTGACCCGATCAACATCCCCAAGACCTACGTCGACAACTTAAATCTGGTCATCATCCAGAGCGCCGTGAAACTCCCCCATGGCGGGACCGTGCGGCGGATGCTCAGTATCAACGAGCTCGTGGGCTACGACCCCGAGACCCAGGGGTTCTCTTTCATGGCGGCGTTCGTCTGGGACCCTGCGACCGACTCCTTCACCTTCACAGGCAGGGGGAGCAGTTTCCTGCTCGAGAACAAGATCGCAACGATGCTCGGCATCCCCGAGAACCGGCGGGCCGATATCTACGATGAAGTCGATAAACGTGCCAAAATTCTCGAGCGGCTCCATAAGGCCGGGTACACCCAGTTCTGGGACCTCTTCCACATGATCACGAAGATCAAGAAGCAGGGGCTGCTCACCATCGAGGTGTGATGTGTTCGAGGATGTAGTCGACCGGTTGCGGGGGGCAAACCAGGGGAAGATACCGTTCGAGGAGCAGATTGCATACCTCGGCGGCCTCCGGTCCTCCATCCTCGAGAACAAGAAGATGGAGCAGGACCTGCTCCTCATGTACACCTACATGGCCGCGATCACCACGTCGGCCGTGACCCGGCCCGAGATCTTCCAGTACACCTCCGAGCGGTTCGAGTACATCCCGTCGCGCTACATCGCGAAGGTCCAGCGTCTGGTCGCCGGGTGGGGCCAGAGTTACGCCAGCGGGCTCCGGGCGGTTGCCGAGCGGTGCCGGAACAGAACCCTCCAGAGCATGCTCAACCGCTACGCAAACTCCATCGACTCCGGTGTCCCGGACGACGACTTCATCGGCACGGAACTCTCGAGTATCCGGAGCATCTACCGGAACTCGTTCGAGCAGGGGATCGAACTCCTGAAGAAGTGGGGCGACGCCTATATCGCGATGCTCCTCTCGGGAGCGCTCGTCGCGATCATGATGATGATATCGGTGGCTATCTACGCTCCCGACGGTATAGATTCGGCACTGAACTCCGCGTACATGATCATCTTCGCGATATCGGTCTTCGGCCTCGTGATCATGTACCGGGCCGTCCCCGACGACCCCCGCACGCACGCACTTCCCGGGGTCTGTTCGAAGGAGCAGGGCATCATCCGGAGACTGGAACGCCGGGTCGTGCTGATCGTCGCCGCAATCACGCTGGTGCTCATCCTCGTCGGCGCCAACGCCGGTATCATCTTCCTGCTCGCCGGCCTGCTCCTGATGCCGCTCGGGGTCATCGGCTACATCGACGATGCCAACGTCGTCAACCGGGACGCAGACTTCGCTACGTTCATCCGGGGTCTCGGGTCGATCATGGGCGGCAAGGGGATCACCACCGCCGATGCGCTCCAGGAGGTGGACCGGAAGTCGCTGGTCTATCTGGAGCCGTTCATCAACTCGGTCTCGTCGAAGCTGAACCTCGGGCTTGATGAGGCCGGGAGCTGGAAGAAGTTCATCGGGGAGACCGGCAGTTACCTGATCTACAAGTACATGAACATCTTCCGCGACGCGGTTGCCCTCGGCGGGTCTCCCGACCAGATAGGAAAGATCGTCGGCTCGTCGATGCTCGAGCAGGTGCTGCTCCGGAGCAAGCGCGACATGATGGTGAAGGGGTTCGTCGTCCTGCTCATCCCGATGCACGGGGCGATGATCGCCATCTTCGTCTTCCTCTTCGAGATCCTCCTCTCCATGTCCCGTGCGGTGACGGAGGTGATGGAACACTTCGCAGAGACCTCGGCCGCGCTCTCCGGGGATTCGGCCTCGATCGGGAGTACCATGGGGTCTTCCTTAAACATCTTCGTAAACTTCCCCGAAGACACGATGCGAACCTACGTGGTGACGATCCTCTTAATGCTGACCGTTGCAAACATGCTTGCAGGAAAGATTGTCATGGGCGGCGACCGATACCTGTACTACTTCTTTGCAAGCCTGCTCTGTGTGGTCACCGGCGTCATCTACATCGTCGCACCGATGGTTGTGAGCGTATTCTTTACCATTCCAACATTTGTGGGGGTGTAATGTGAGAGAAAACCTGCGTCGTCCGCTTCTGTTCCTGATCACCGTCGGTACAGGCTCCCTGATCATCCTTGTCGATGCCAAAGTCGAGGTCATCGTCGCAGGCACCGTGCTCGCGGGATTTCTCGCGCTCGTTGTCACCGGGACCCTGGACCTTGCCGAACTGAAACCCTCGAGGCTGCGCTCCGCGTTCCGGGAGCGCGGGGAGAAGAAGGAAGAGTTTAAGGCAACGGACGCGAAAAAACCGGACCCAACGGCAGAGAAACCCTCATCCGCCGGGATTAACCTGCCCGGCATGCTCGGGACCTTCGCGGCATCGATTCGAGAGACGATCGCCCACGCCCGTGCCCCTGAAGGTGAGAAGGAGAACAAGATCGAGAAGCTCGATGCCATGCTCGACCAGGCGGTCGACGGCGCAGCCCCCGAACCGTCCATGACCCCGGTCCCGCCGAAGGCCGGCGGGGGCTCGGTCGACCCCCTTGCCTCACTTGCGGACCTTGACCTCGACTCGCTGGAGGGCTTCGACCTCGACGGCGACGTATCCGGTTCCGGGACGATCTTTGAGTCCGACCGGATCTCCCTCCTCTCCGGGGAAGATACAGACGCCATATCGGAGATCCTGAAAGCGCATCAGAGCGACCTCGACGACCTCGAACTCACCTCCGGCATCGGTCTCTCCGGCGGCACCGGCGAACCCGTTCTGCCGGTAGCAGCAGACGTCCCGGAACTGCCCGGAGGCGGCGGCATGCCGGATATGAGCGCCCTTAGTGAGGAACTCTCTGCGCTCGACGGCCTGGACTTTGGTGAGATCGAGATCGAGGGCGAGGAGGAAGAGGTTGACGAGGAAGAGCCCGTCGCCGACGAAGAGGCCCTTGATGGGATAGAAGAGGAGACGAAAGAGAATTTCGATATCGTCTCCTTTGCGTCCGGCGGCACGGTCGACGACGACCTGATCACCGCACTCAAGTCCGACGCAAAGAAGAAGAAATTCGTGGAGGATGTCAGCCTGGTCCGCGAGTTGCAAGGGGAGCGATACCATGCAAAAGACCTTGTTGTGGAACTTGAGGATATCCTCGAGGCGATGAAAGCACAACGATGATGGTATCCTGAGGAAGATTAGTAGAGAGGGGGTGACGGAGACAACATGAAATCGGTTCCGGTAAAGGTCGAGCACGAAGGTAAGTGGGTCCCAACGACGATGGGCATCGGTGAGGACCGTTTCCGCATCGATACTCCCCTCAATAGGGAAATTCTCTATAAATCCGTGGTCGATCTCGATGAGAAGAAGAACCAGGTGGTGGTCACCGCCGGGCCGAATGGAGAGTCGGTCTACCATATCGCGTCGGTTGAGAAGGTTCTCTCGGTCTTAAAGAAGTTCATCATCACGCAGGCGAGCGGCTACCGGCTGAACGCATTCTTCATGTCGCCCGCAGTCCGCGGGGGGGTGCTCATCCAGGACGCCCAGTGGGAGAAAGGAGCGATCGCCGTCATGAAGACCGGCATCTGGTTCGTCAGCCAGGAGAGTCAGGTCTGCATCCCCCTCGGGGACATAGCCGGCATCGAACTCACATCCCGGGAGATCCAGGAGAAGGATCTCAACGTCGTGAAGATCGATCACCTCGGCGAGAACGAAGTCGTGACAAGTTTCGTCCTCTGCCCGATGACGACGCTTCAGGTCCTCTACACCTTCCTCAAAGAGGCAACATATGGCTCCGAAGTCAGCGAGGAGATTGACCCCCTGACCGGGCAGGTGGGCATGCTGGTCTACAGCGGGATGGATTCGGGCACCATCGAAAACATGCTCAAACTCTCGCATAAAGAACTCGATGCCATCTATGAGAAGCTCCTCAGCATGGGGCTTGCCGAAGTGCTCTACATCAGAAAAGAAGTGCAATTAACCGCAAAAGGCGTCAGATACATCACAGAAACAGTAAAATCACCAATGGATTAATACTATTTTTTCTTCAGAATAAGAAGGCATATATAGCGTATTTTTCAAATAAACACTGAGTGGTGTTTGATGGGGAGAATTCTGATCGTCGATGATACAATGTTTATGAGAACGCTGCTGAAGAACATCCTCTTCTCCGGCGGGCATGACATCGTCGGTGAGGCGGCGGACGGGGCCGAGGCTGTTGCCAGATACCGTGAACTCAAGCCCGATCTCGTCACGATGGACGTAGTCATGCCGAAGGTGAACGGGATCGAAGCGCTCAAGGCCATCAAGGCCGCCGACCCTTCGGCAAAGGTCATCATGTGTACGGCAGTCGGTCAGGAGCAGATGGTCAAACTCGCCGTCAAGAGCGGTGCGAGAGGCTACATCGTCAAACCGTTCCAGGCCCCCAAGGTTCTCGAAGAGATCAAGAACGTCCTCAGTGCATAACCATGATACGGGTTCTGATCGTCGACGACTCACTCTTTATCCGGACAATCCTCCGGGATCTGCTTAAAGACAGCCCGGATATAGAAGTCATCGGGACAGCGGTCAACGGCATCGACGCCCTCGGGAAGATATCTGAACTGAAGCCCGACGTCGTCACCCTCGACATCGAGATGCCCCGGATGGGCGGTCTTGAGGTGCTTGAAGCGCTCAGGGAGGAGAGAGCGAGACCGAAGGTGATCGTCCTGAGCACATTGACGTCGAGGCAGGCCGATATGACCCACCAGGCACTTCGACTCGGGGCGGATGACTTCATGCTCAAACCGAGGGATGTTCCGAACGTCAGGGGCGTCGAGAGGGAACTCATCCAGAAGATCAGGAACCTTGTCTCTCTCCCGACGATGGCAAGACCCGCCGCGGTCCGCCAGAAAGAAGCGGATATAGTGGTGCTGATTGGCTCTTCGGCCGGAGGACCGCCGATGCTTGATGCGCTTCTCTCCGCGCTCCCGCCGGACCTGCCTGCAGCGGTCGTCGTCACCCAGCATATGCCCGAGGGGTTCACCGCATCGCTCGCCGAGCGCCTCAGCCGGGTCTCGCCCCTGCCGGTGAAAGAGACCGCCAACGGAGACCTCCTCCAGACCGGAGCAGTCCTGATCTCAAAGGCCGGGTTTCACTCCGTCATATCGGGGATCGCTTCGGGTGCCGGGAGAAACCATGGGCGGATCATCCACTCGACCGCCCCTCGCCTGCATGCGGTCCGACCTGCCGTTGATACTACCTTCACCTCTGCAGCTCACGTCTTCGGTCCGCGCATCGTCTCCGTG
>DASQ01000138.1 GCA_002503885.1 Methanoculleus marisnigri
GGTCCATGGAATCGTCTCATGAGGCAGGTGTTGAAGAACAGGATGCCGCTGTTGTGCATTCCTGACAGAAGCCGGATTCTTCTCTTCTCCAACCTCTGTTTATACATTGAACCTTCCCGTAGTTCTAGTACTCGTTGTCATTTAACTCTATGAATTTCCTTTCCCGCCCTTCGCATCTCTCACGGCCTGCCTTCTGTGTGGGACCATATCCCGATCTGCACCATGGATTGCTTCACGCGAAACTACGAAATTTCAGTTCTGTTGAATAGGGCATGAATAGGGAGGCATCGACCCGGGACGAGGAATCACCCCGGGCATGCCCCTGCAAGTGGACCGTGGGGCCGACGGGGAGGGGGTCTCCCCCTCCCCTGTCTCTACTGCCGAATAGGATACCCGTAACCCCCCCCCCGCCCGGCCTCCGGCCTCCTCCCCCGCCCCGGGGCGGGGGCAGTCATGGCGATGCCCGGTGGAAAGCCGTGCTCCGGAGTGCGACCCTGGCGCCCGCCCCCACACGCCAAAATTCCTAACATAAACTGACAGGATGCACTAGAAGGCGGAGAGCGACCGCTCGGAGAGTTTCGTCATCGCCCGGGGAACCCCTTCGGCCACGAGCACCCTGCGTCGCGGCTTCGTTCCCACCTACACCCGGACGCCTTCGGCCAGTGCCTGGTGGATGAACGGGTTAGCGCTCCGGACCAGTTCGGCGAACTCTTCCTCGGTGTAGCAGATCGGTTCGACCGGGAGCTCGGTGAGATCGAGGATGGCTGCCGCCCGCTTGTGGAACCGCTCGCGAAAGTCCCCGACGACGATCAGGTCGACATCGCTCCCCTCGTGGAAGTCGCCGCGGGAAAACGACCCGTAGAGGATGATGGTGGAGACGTGCCGGCGCGCCCGGATCTCCCGGGCAAGGTCCCGGACCTGCTCGATCACCCGGAGAGCGAGCGCCTCGCGGCACTGCAGATCGAGTCCGCGTACTCGATGCATTCCTCGGCATCCTCCCTGTCATAGTATTCCGACGGCGTTAGATTCCCAACAATGCTGTCCGGGTAGCGGGTCATGATGTAGGCGCTGTCGAGTGCCTTCGCTCCGCTCTTCAGCTCCAGGAACGAGGGCTCGAACGCACCGACCTCTCTCGTCAGTTCGTAGACCGAGTGCGTCAGGATCTTCCGCAATCCGCGGGCATACAGCAGGGCTTTCAGAGCTTTTTCCGCGCTCTGCTGCGCCTGAAAGCAGGCCCATTCAAAATCGCCCGATCGGCAGCTGTTCCTTGCGCTGACGAGATCTCTCTCCCCCTGCCGCAGCCACCGCTCCGCTTCCTGCATATTCGCATCCATGGTCTCTGCCCGACGGTTACCATGCGTTGTCGCTCCGAAGATATAAGTGCGCCGCGGTTCTCCTCCCGGGGCGGGGGCCGGACCCCGTCATCGCCGAGACTTTGAAACCACGGATGCTGTCGCCGGCGAGATGGTCTCTACGTGGGATTTCCTTCTCCTGCGGTGAGGATATCCGCGATGCCGTCGCGCTCAGGGAAGCGACAGGGCAGATCCCCCGGCCGTCACCGCCGGCGACCTGGAGATCGCCCCTCTCACGGGGTGGGTCCGAACCGCTCGGCCCGGCACGCAACCCTACATTCATATAACTGCGCCTCTATACTCTCTTACGGTATGCCCGAGCGGAGTGCGGACTGGATGGAGCAGGCGCGGCGGGATCTCGCCATGGCCGGGCAGGCCCGGGATACCGGGTTCTTCGAATGGGCCTGCTTTATCTCTCAGCAGGCTGCCGAGAAGGCGATAAAGGCGGTCTACCAGAGGCATGGGGCGGTTGCGTGGGGCCACTCCGTTCTCGATCTCCTCGATGGTCTCCGGGCAGCCGGCCGGGAGATCCCCTCTGACCTCTTCCGGATCGCACGCGGTCTCGACCGCTCGTATATTCCAGCCCGCTACCCGGACGGGTTTTCCCGGGGGAAGCCGGCAGACTATTTCACCCGGGAGGATGCAGACGATGCAGTCAGTGGTGCGGAAAGAATCATTCAATTCTGTGACGGTCTTCTGGCTTGATGCAGACCTTGTCCGGGAACGGTTACGAGCGGCGGTGGAGAGGCTGGCAGACGACCAGAACGTCCTCCGTGTCGTTCTCTTCGGGTCGTTCGCCGAGGGGCGGGCCGTTCCCGGGAGCGATCTCGATATCATGATCGTCCTCGCACGCGACGAACGCCCCCTCCTCGATCGGGTCTCCGCCTACCTCACGTACTTCTCCGGGATCGGGATCGGCGTCGACCTCTTCCCCTACACGGTGAGCGAGCTTGGCAATCCCCTCGCCCGCCGGGCAGCGGAGACGGGGACCGTGCTCTTCTCCCGGTGACGCGGGAGGACCGGGGCAGCTTGCCCGGGGTCACAACCCACGGTATGCACTGCGGCCCGGACATAGAGAACTATAACCTCCTGCACTGCGTGATCCACGGCGTATACGATCCGGTAGTCTCCCACGCGGATCCGGTAGAGGTGCTCTGCCCCACGTAACCTGCGCACGCCAAAGGGGACGGGCGTCCCGGATAGAGCCTCTATACCCTGGAAGAATGCGCGGCAATGCCGCGATCTCTCTCTCGACGCTTGCCTTGACCCGGATCGCGTATCCCGCTCGTACCGCTTCTTCAACTCGCTGAACTCTACGGCCGGCTCTTCGCGGCACAAGGTCTCTCCTTGCGTTGCTCGTACTCCTGCAGGGGGAGAATGACCGCGACCCGGAACGCGAGCTCGTCGACAACGTGACTGGCTCTGAAGGTATACGTGCGCCGGAGTTCTCCCCCCGGGGCGGGGGCCGGACCCCGTCATCGCAGAGACTTTGAAACCACGGATGCCGTCGCCGGCGAGATGGTCTATACGTGGGATTTCCTTCTCCTGCTGTGAGGATAGCAGCGATGCCGTCGCGCTCAGGGAAGCGACAGGGCAGATCCCCCGGCCGTCACCGCCGGCGACCTGGAGATAGCCCCTCACGGGGTGGGTCCGAACCGCTCGGCCCGGCACGCAACCCTACATTCATATACGACGGGCAAGGAGGCCCCCGGTTTCAACCGGGGGAGGAATTGCCCGCATCAAGCCCCGTACACTTTCGCCCCGCGGGGGTTACCTTATAGACAGATGAGTCCCAAAGATAAGAGATAATGGCACTGCGAGTCGTCAGCAACTATCTGCGCCTTCCCCAGAAGACGTTCTGGATCCTCGACACGCTCGCGTACCATGCTAAAAGCATGTACAATGTAGGACTGTACAACGTCCGGCAGCACTATGCGACGCACCGGGAGAACCGTCAGATCCTTCTGGGCCTCCGGCCGGATCTCACCTCGGGGGTTGACATCCTGGTCGGATCCTACCTTCCCTACACCCGGAAGAAGGACTTCCCCTACAAAGAGTGCAGCACCTACGTGCAGTCAAAGCCGAACGAAAACTACGGATTGCTGCACAGCGATACCGCTCAGCAGACCCTCAAGTCCGTTGAAGAGGCGTACA
>DASQ01000068.1 GCA_002503885.1 Methanoculleus marisnigri
TGCATGAAAAGTTCGCTATTTGGGACAAGAAACAGGTCGCCAGAGCCACGGGTGAGGATGCGGCGGCGATGATCCACGCCACGGTGACGTTCGAGGTCACTGAAGTGCGACCCCTCATCGATATGGGTCAGGGCTGGGAGAAATCCATCTGATTTTTTAGGGGAGGGCGCCCGGGCGAGCCCTCTCCCGCCTACTCTGAGAGGAACGGAAATATCCGCCGCAAGTTCTCGTTGAGCGGCTTCTTCTTCTGCCAGGTCTCTTCGAGCGGCGTGCACGCGAGGTCACCGCCGACCTCTCCCACCATGCACCCGTTCCGGCCCTCGATCAGCGCCTCGACGGCGGCGACACCGAGGAGGCTCCCGAGCACCCGGTCGCGCAGCGTCGGCGGTCCGCCCCGCTGGAGGTGCCCGAGGACGACGACGCGGGATTCGAAGTTGAGGTTCTCCCCGACCTCCCTGGCGATTGAAAAGGAGATGCCCGGTGTCTCCCCCTCCGCCACCACCACGATCGCGCTCTTCTTCCCGATGGAAAACCCCTCCCGTATGCGCTCGCTGATCCGGGTGATCGAGACCTCTTCTTCCGGGATGACCAGTTCCTCGGCGCCGCCGGCGATGCCGCTCTCGAGCGCCAGGAACCCGGCCGTCCGCCCCATTACCTCGATGAAGAAGAGGCGCTCGTGGGACCGGGCCGTATCGCGGATTCGGTCGATCGCCTCGACTGCGCAATTTGCCGCCGTATCGAACCCGATGCAGTAGTCGGTCCCGTAGACGTCGTTGTCGATGCTCCCCGGCACCCCCACGAGCGCCGCCGTATCTGCATCGGCCGCAAGCAGGCTTGCGCCGTGGAACGTCCCCTCGCCCCCGATCAGGACGATGTCGTCAAGCCCCATCCGGTCGATGGCCACCGCTGCCTTGAGTCTCCCTTCCCGGGTATAGAACTCCGGGTTCCGGGAGGTCTCGAGGATGGTGCCGCCCAGGTGAATGGTGTTTCTGATCGCCGCCCGGTCGAGCGGCACGGCGTCGCCGGCGATGAGCCCGGTATACCCCCGGCGTATCCCGACGATGGTGAGGTCGTTAGCGAGCGCGGTCCGCACCGCCGCCCTGATGCAGGCGTTCATCCCCGGAGCGTCGCCGCCGCTCGTCAGGATGCCGATGCGCCTCATGGGGTCCCTGCATCATCCAGCGACGTGACGCCCGGGAGCGGTTTTCCTGCAAGCATCGTCAGCGCGGCCCCGCCGCCCGTCGAAACATGGGTCATCTGGTCGGCAAGCCCGAACCGTTGCACCGCATCCGTGGTCGAGCCGCCGCCGATGACCGTGGTGCCGCGGAGGTTGGCGAGGCTCGCGGCGACCCGGCGGGTCCCCTCTGCAAACTCCGGGATCTCAAAAACTCCCATCGGGCCGTTCCAGACGACGGTCCGCGCACCGCCGAGTTCCCGGGAGAACTCGTCGGCAGTCCCGGGCCCGATATCGGCGATGACCCAGCCGTCCGGGATCTCTGTTGCAGATACGACCCGGACCGGGACACCCGCTTCCAGCCTCTCCGCGACGACGACGTCCCGGGGCAGGAGGAGGCGGACACCAAGTTCAGTCGCCCTTTCCTCAAGTTTTCTGACGGCGTCCAGGCGGTCGGTCTCTACGTGCGATGCGCCGGTCCCGTACCCCCGGCTCGCAAGGAACGTTGCCGCCATGCCTCCCCCGATGATGAGTCCGTCCACCCGGGATATGATGTTATCGAGGACCTCCAGTTTGTCGCTCACCTTGGCCCCGCCGATCACGGCGGCAAACGGCCTCTCGGGGTTCTCAAGGATGCGCGTAAAGGCGTCTATCTCCTTCTCCAGCAGGAGCCCGGTCACCGCCGGCAGGTGCTCCGGGACGCCCACGACCGATGCATGGGCCCGGTGGGAGGCCCCGAAGGCATCGTTGACGTAGATCTCCGCGAGGCCGGCGAGGCTCTCCGCAAAGGCCGGGTCGCCGGCCCTCTCCTCCGGGTGGAACCGGAGGTTCTCGAGGAGAACGATATCCCCGTCGTTCATTGCGGCTACCGCGCTCTCCACCTCCGGTCCGATACAGTCCCGGAGCGCGACGACCGGCCGGGCGAGCAGCACGGAGAGCCGGTTTGCCACAAGGGCGAGGCGTAACCGCTCTTCGACCACGCCTTTGGGCCGGTCCAGGTGGGAGCAGAGGATGACCCGTGCGTCCCGTTCACAGAGGTAGCGTATCGTCGGCAGGCTGGCCCGGATGCGGGTGTCATCAGCAATAGCGCCGTCCTCGTCGAGCGGGACGTTGAAGTCGGCGCGGACGAGAACCCGCTTACCCCTCACGTCGATCTCCCGGATGGTCTTTTTCCGTCTTAGTATCACGTTCTGCATACCGGCATACCTCCGGATCAGCGGGGACGGGCAGGACTTCTGCGCCGGTGGGTGTACCCTTCGTCCGGCTTCCTGCTGTCTTGCCGTTCCCCGCGGAATTACGGTCTCCCGTGCATGCGTGCCCTGGCATATATAGTGTTCGCCGGGTGCAACCGGGCTTGCCAGGGTTCCAAAAACTGTCTCCGGCCACGGGCCCGGCTCTGCACACGGGTCCGAAGCCGACCTGATGCCTGCTTTTCCGGAGAGTTCACCGCTCCCGGCGGCGCTCCCAGTAGGGCGTATACCCATAGTGGCTGTACATGCTGGTGAGCCACTCACGCTCGGCGGTCATCGGCCAGTTGTCCTTGTCGAACCCCGGTGCGTTATCGAGCCGTTCTTTAGGCACGTCAAGGACGAAGGAGTCATCGGTCGCGTTGTACCGAAGAGCCTCCCAGGGGATGGCGAAGAGCTTGTCGCCGAGTCCCATGAACCCCCCGAACGAGAGAGCGGCGTAGGCAATGCAGCCTTCGCTGGTATCGATCACGACGTCCTTGATGGTCCCGAGGTCCTCGCCCTGCGGGTTCCTGACCGAATAGTCCGCAAGATCCTTTCCCCGTACAATACTCCGTGTCCCCATCTCTGTGGTAGCTCCTCTCATCTGCATCACATCTCCTGGATTGTGGAACCTGCTGTCCCACGGCAAGAGAGTCAATAGAGGCCGGGCAGTATTTAATTCTTGTGACAATATAATAAGATGGACATAGAAAAATGGCAGCCGCTCTCCGGCGATGCCGCCTCCGGCTGCCTATCCCGGAGCACAACCTGCCGCTTCGCCTCTTCCTTCCTCCGTTCACTACCCGGTCCCTTCTCGTAGACCCGCTCCACCGCCGCCCGGGTGACCTTGTGGGCAACCTCCTCACGTGACTCTTCCGGGTTTTGCCGCTCGGAAGGGTCGGCATACTGTTCCCGGGCACTGTTGAACGCTTCACGGTAGATATCCCGGCCGTGCTCGGGAAGCAGATCCCTCACCAGTGGGGCAGGTCTTCGTTACTCGCATAGTATGGCATATGTTCTCACCCACTCAGGTGCGCCCCGGGTGTATCGAACAGTATAAAAAGATTCAGGTGTCCGTAGGCGAACCGGACCGGCGTGAAGTACCATCGGCCGAACCGGGCCTGGAGGGTGAGAATCCTGCGCGGGGAGGGGGCAGGACCCCGAACCCCGCATCGTCTCCCAGGCGATAGTGCTTCTTCAGAAATTGCCTGACGTTTAACGATGCGACGTACCCCTGGTCCAGTTCCGTGATGATCCCGTCGATGATCCGTGCCTGTTCGGCGATCTTTTGCGTGACCTCGTTGTCCTGCAGATCAGCAAGACCAACGATGACGGCGAGCGGGTTCCTGATACGATCGCCGAGGCATGCGAGGTGCTCAATGTTTTGGTCGAGTTGGGAACAGGTTTCCCGCCACAGATCGTCGTCGGTCTTCGGATGCGCAACCGCGATGAGCCCGGTGAGGCTGCCTTCACCATCCCCTACATGCGAAAATCCGAAGATTGCGGCAATCGGTTGATTTCGCGCGTCGATAAGGTTCACCTCCATCGTGCGCGCGCCCTCGACCGGATCAGAACGCCCCGCCGTTCCTCTGGAGACGCGATCCCGGAAACAGGCCTTCTGGAATTCGGCAATAGAATCAGGGGCCATTATGGAAGAGAGGTGTTTTCCCGTGAGATCGTCCGGGTTATGCCCGAGGAGGCGCCCTGCCGAGGGGCTCACCGATAGTATCGTAAGGCCGGGATCGAGGGATATGACCGGGTCGGAAGAGATGGCTGCCAGGAAGGCATACTGCTGCTGGTATTCCCAAAGACTCGTCTCCAGCCGACCGGAATCCGGGCTGGCGTGGTAGGTATCCAGGCGCGCCCCCTGGTTCGGTCCGTCGGGGATCACGGTGCTCGAGTACTCCACCCAGACCCTTTTCGTCGGAGTACGGGATATGCAGTAGCGCCTGGCTGGAATATTTTCACAGAAGAAGCAGGATACAATGAAATCGTCTTTTAAATCTTCGCCGTCCAGGAGGTTTGGGGAGATGCAGAGAGAGATGAACTCCACGGCACTCATGCCGATCGTTTCGTATCCGCTCACTCCGAAGAGCCCCTCCATGGCCTTGTTAATTCCGGCGACCGTCTGATCCGGGCCGATCAGCACGATTCCATCCTCCTGGCAGTCGACCAGCAGCGCCAGGAGGTCCCGGGCAGATGCCGCCGTAACGCGGGATTCGCCCTGTGCGCTGCAACTGCCGGGACAAAGCAGCATCTCGGCTACCCGCTCTCGTTCCGATTTCTGCTTTCCAGCCGTGTTGCAATTCATACCCGCTGCCCCGGAGTAATGCACCCGTCTCCCCGGGATATACTTTAAAATAACCGATATAAATGGTTTTCTTACGGTTCCGGTGAAAAAATACAGGTATTTTGGAAAATTACAGCCCCCTTGTGTCTGTACAATGGTACTGTACAATTTCGGTCAGAATGGAATATTTTGCTGTCCCGGATTGTGTACACTATGCAAGCGCAACATCTTATCATCTCGATATTTGTAGTTACGCTTTCAGGAGCCCTCAAACTGCAATTCGCGTATGGGTTCCTTGGAAACCATGTACCGATCACCGAACTTGCCGCCGCCGCACTCATCGCATACGCAGCCTATGCGTTCGACCGCGGTGTGGAGAATAAGGAGGATGAGAAACGGGGAAGCGGGTTTAAAAAAGCGCTCTTGTTGACAGCACTCATCGCCATGGTCGGCACATTCGTTCTCTATCCGAACCCCGCCCTCGTCATACCGTTCCTCGTTGCGTACCTGTATGCGAAGGGCATCGGGGGTTATCGGTTGAAGGGGGGCAACGGGACAAAAAACTGCATCGTCGCTCTCACCTGGTCGCTTGGTATCCTGATCTTCCTTGGCGCCGTCACCCTGCCGGTCGTGCTGGTCTGCCTCTTCTTCTTCTGCAAAAGTTTTGTCAATACCGTCATCTACGACGTCCGCGATGTCGATAAGGATAGAATGGCGGGTATCCTGACGATCCCAACCATTCTGACCCGGGTACAGGTCACCTCCCTGCTGCTCGGTCTCAGCCTTGTTGCCCACGTGGTAGTCTTTGGTGCATATTTCACAGGCCTTATCGCCGGCATCGACGTTCTGCTCATCAGTTCGGTTCACAGCACCTTCTACATCATCGCCTACTGCAACAGGTTTGAGATGTTTCGGAACGCGCTCGTGGACGGGGAATGGATCCTCTATACCGGTTATACAATCCTGCGGGATTGCATCCTGTAATGGAGAATGAGATCCTTTCCAAATTTTATTGCTTCGGGAGACGTTGCGACGAGGTCCCGTGTGAAGTCGTAACTTCCTGACTTGTAGAAGAACCCGATGGAGAAGAAGGTGTCCGTGACGGTGGCAGCGATCCTGGGGGATTCTGGAGTGAGGTATATCTCAATATTGTCGTAGTTCCCGAGCGGGTAGGTCGAGATGATATCGAAGATCCCCTGCGTGACCACCAGCGATATCGTCTCAACGGTCTCTGCCAGGGTCTTGAAGGACTCGGTGTAATCGGGAAAGAGAATCGGGGAGACGCCGTATATCTCCCGGGTATTCTTTAGATTGTCGGTAAATACCCGGTGTGGCTTCAAGATGTCGGACGGTTCCGAGGCGATAACCCCGGCATCGCGGATCTCACAGAGACGGAGAGCGAACTCGTCGGGGAAAGCAATGAGATGGTCCGGGAAGACTTCGTAGAGCATCCGGAGGGTTTCGATGCTCTCCTTGAACCGCTTGAAGACGACGAGGTTGGCGTGCCCTCTATCGGTCAGCGAGACCTCGCCGTCAGCCTCCCTGACAAAACCCACCTTCTTGAGGTGATTGACGGTAAAAGCATAGGTCGAGGACGGAATATGCTCCTTGATCTCATCTTTGGACTCTTGCCGCAGAAGCGCATCCAGAACCTCAATTCGGCGCTCGCTCGAAAAGATCTTCATGAAATCGGTGATCTTCATGTCCTTCTAGTATTTCGTCGGCAGCGTCAGATTAATCTTCTTCTTTGAAGAGATGGTATACTGAAATACTCTGCGGAACCGGAGAACGATCGGTTCCGCTGGAGACTCAGCACCGGGACCGCTCCTGGCCGGTCCCGATCTCTCGACGGGAGAGCAGACGAGGATCTTTCTTACACCCATGAACGTCAACTGGCGAGCCATACCCCCGGCAAACAATTCCCTGGCCGTCCTCTCCGCGGCCTGCGAGGGTAACGGATACCCCCTCGAGATCACCGACGAACCGCTTCCTGACATCACCTGCTACAGTCTGAACTCCATCAACGAACGTTTCTACCGCGACGAGATCGCGGGAGCCGACTGCATAACGATTGTCGGAGGGCCCCACGCTTCCGCCTGCTACCGTGAGGTGGCGGAGTATGCCGACTACGTCGTCGTCGGGGAAGGCGAGTACACGCTCCCGGCACTCCTTGCCGCCATTGAAGAGGGGAGGGATCCGCCTCCCGGCGTCGCCACTGCCGCTGGCTACACGCCCGCCCGCCACACCGTCCTCCTTGACGGCTACCCACCCTTCTCGGAGATCAAGGGTTTCATCGAGATCACCCGGGGATGCCCGTTCTCCTGCGGATACTGTCAGACGCCCCGCCTCTTCGGGCGGTGCATGCGTCATCGCTCCGTCGACGAGATCGCCCGGTACGCCGCGCGGTTCCGCGATATCCGTTTTGTCAGCCCGAACGCGTTTGCTTACGGCTCGGATGGCATCCACCCCCGGCTCGATAAGGTGGAGCGGCTCCTCAAGAGCCTTGACGGCCGGATTTACTTTGGCACCTTCCCCGGTGAGGTGCGCCCGGAATGCGTCACGCGGCAGTCCGTCGAGCTCATCCTCGACCACTGCGCCAACACCCGCCTGCACTTCGGGGCCCAGTCGGGGAGCGATGCGGTGCTCCGCCGCCTGCACCGGGGGCATACCGTGGAGGACGTCATCCGTGCCGTTGACCTCTGCCGGGAGCAAGGGCTCGTCCCGGTCGTTGATGTTATCCTTGGTCTGCCGTTCGAGGGTGACGACGACCAGCGCGCGACGCTCGAGCTCGTGAAACTGGTTGCCCGGGCGGGGAAGGCGCACATCCACAGCTTCATGCCGCTGCCCGGGACCCCGCTCGCAAACAGCCGCCCACGTGGGCTCCTTCCGGAAACAGAAAAGGTTCTTGGCAAACTGGCTCTCGGCGGCAGAATAACGGGCTCATGGATGGATCATGAGATAAGGTTTTTTAGACGCACTCCTCACCTATAGGCATGACGGATGTGCTACTCTTAGCAGATCTGCACGGTAACTACGGAAAGCTTGACGCTTTTCTCAGCTACGACTACGATGCAGTCATCATTGCAGGCGACATCACCAACTTTGGTCCACTTGAGCCTGTAGATTCGGTACTCTCCAACTTTGAAGTACCATGTTTCGCAATCCCCGGCAACTGCGACCCCCGCGAGATCATCGACGTGCTTGAACGCTCAGATGCGATCTGTCTGCACAACTCGTGGATGGCCATTGGCAAGATAACGCTCGCAGGTCTTGGGGGTTCGAACAAGACCCCCTTCGACACGCCGTTTGAGCTGAAAGAAGAAGTGATTGATAAAGAACTCACCCGGATCGTTAACCACATGGACAAGAATGTCCACAACGTCCTGCTCTGCCACGCCCCGCCATACGGGGCGCTGGATCTCGTCGGCGAGAATCACGTCGGAAGTCGGAGCATCAGAAAGCACATGACCCGGTTCGACCTCGTCTGCTGCGCCCACGTCCACGAGGCACGGGGCATCACCGAAGTCGACGGCGTCACCGTCGTCAACCCCGGACCCGCCTCAGAAGGCTACGGCGCTATCATCCACTTTGGGAAGGAGCCAAAAGATATTCATATCGACCTTATCGCTGTGTAGATAGCAGCATCTCCAGATACGAGGTGTAGATCGGTGGACCGTCTACACCCAATTCTTTTCCAATCACGCCGATCCTGTCTGCAGCATCCTCTCTATCATCCTCTGTCAGGATCTCGATCTCGATGAACGTCCCGAGCCCCTCGACGTCGTCGAGCGTCACCGTCACATCCCCCATCTCGTAGAACTCCCGAACTTTCGAGACCGTGGCGGCCCGCCGGAAACCGAGACGGGAGAGAATCGTCTCAAGGGTTTCGCCCGAAGCCACTGCGAGGTTGAACTCCTCGCGGGCCTTTGCGCTCCCGACCCGGACCTTCGGCCCTTTGTAGGTCACGGTAAACCCGGTATCGTCGTACCTGACCCTTAATGCCTCGTCGGTCTCCCCGAAATCCCGGTGGGGGGCGTTGTAGTAGACGTCGCGTTCCTGCTGTCTCCTGGCCATCTGCACTTCTTTCTGGTTGAGCCGGGCCCTGACTTTTTCCAGGTCAGGGACCGCAAACTTTGCTTCTACCTCGAGCATGCCAATCACGTCAGATCGTCTCTCCGGAGCAGTGATAAACCCTCACTGCACGGCCCGGATCGGACCGGCGATCTTCTGTCGGATCAGGTCTCTCTGCTGCTCTGCGGCGGTGCGGAGAGCGCCGTCCCCGAGATGCTCCGCAGAGACGATCGCCCGCTCTGTCAGCATCAGAGCCGTATCGTAATCATCGCGGTGGTAGAACCGGAGCCCGAGCTCCAGGTTCAGGTCCGCCGCCTTCCCGTACTCCCGGGCGTGGAAGAAGTGGCAGGCAAGTGAGAGGAGGACGTGCAGCCTGCCGGAGAGGCGGTGCAGCGAACGCTCGAAGCAGTCTGCTGCACGGGCGTTGAGCGCCGCCTTTGCATCGGGGAAGAGTTCCCGCCTGCAGTGCTCCTGCAGGAGGGGGTGCGCGAAGGCATACTCCCCGCCCGGGAGCCTCCGGAATATGCCGCTCTCCTGCATCCGGTCCGCCATCAGCGTCACGCCCGCCCCCTGGAGGTCGAGCATGCAGGCCATGACCGGCACCGGGAACGGGGGGTTTAAGACAGAGAGTTCCTTCGCCCATGCCTTCCCCGGGTCGGGGAGCGTGGAGAAGGCAAGCCCTGCCGGATCCTCTGCTCCGTCGAGTACGTCTGCGATATTCTCGGGGGTAGGCGCAAGATCCCGGTGATGCAGGGCGTTGAAGCAGGCCGTGAGACTGAACGGGTCGCCCGAGGTCTCCTCGAGGAGACCGGCGGCTGCATCGTCGATGGAGAGGCCGAACCGTCTCTCCCCCATCTCCCGGATCTCGTGCCGCTGCATCCCGGAGAGCGGCACTTCGGAAAAACCGAGGCCCCGGATCCCCTCCTGCATCGATATGTACCCCGAATCGGTCGTATTCCCCGTCCGGCAGGTGAAGGCAAGGAGGATGCCGGGCGGGAGGTCGTGCATGATCTCCCGCAGAAGGCGGCGGTCAAGGCTCGAGGCGAGATGGACATCGTCGAGCAGTACTGCCGCAACACGACCGGTCCCCTCCATCAGCCTCCCGAGTTCCCGGAGCAACTCCTCGAACGCCTGATATACCCGGTCATACCCGACCTCAGGCGACCGGGCGAAGACACCGATGATCTCCTCGCCGGTCTTCGCGAGCAGGCCGACCGGCTCCACCGGGGCGGCATACTTCTCGAAGACGTCGTCGGCATACCGGATCGCCTCCCTGATGCCCTCGATACCGGGGGTATTCCCAAACCTCGCGGAAGCGGCAGACCGTTGCAGGTCTTTTACCAGGTCACGAAACGCAGAGAAGATCATCCCCGGAAGGTCAAAGACCTCCGCCCTGAGGACGGGGGACTCCAGCCCGCCGGAGCGTTCCTGCACTTCGTATGCGAGCCAGGTTAAGAGCGAACTCTTCCCGATGCCGGGCGGGCCCGAGATCATTACCGCCTGCCCATGCTCTCCCGCCTGCGAGAGGATGGGTCAACTACCCCCGGTTAAAACCGGGGGCTTGCAGCTAGAATCATCGGAGATGCTTCTGCTACCATAGGCTGGTTGGCGGCAGCCCTGAAGGCAATGTTTTTCGCAGCATTTGTGTCAGCAGGTTCGGTGTGGCCGCACGCCCTACACCAAAAGAGGTTTCTGGTTTTCCGGTTTTTCCGGTCAACATATCCACAGGCCGAGCATCCCTGGCTCGTGTATGCCGGATCAACTAAGACCACCGGCACTCCTGCTCGTGCGGCCTTATAGGAAATAAACTCCCGAAGCTGAGCGAATGCCCATTTCGCGTGCCGGTCGCGTTGGGCTCGTCTAACCGTTGTTCTCTCCCGGATGCCCGTGAGGTCTTCCAGAGCAATGCCCCGAGAGGTGTCTTTGGCGAGCGCGACAAGGGTTTTGGAAACGATATGGTTCACATTCTTCTTGAATC
>DASQ01000052.1 GCA_002503885.1 Methanoculleus marisnigri
TATTTTTGATCTATTCAGGTCCGGATCAACCACCGCCGGCATGCTCAGTGCGCCCCGTCGCACTCCCCGCCGTCTTCGTGATGGCAGGAGCTCTCCCCCGGCGAGAGGCGGCCGGCGATGTAGTCCTGCGCGACATAATCAACGTTTCCGCTGATGCCGAGGAGCACCTCGATACCGTTCTCGTGGAAGATGTCGACGGCCCGCGGCCCCATCCCACCGGCGATGATCAGGTTGACCCCATGCCCCGCGAGGAAGACCGGGAGCCGCCCGGGTTCGTGTCCGGGGCTCGGGAGGTCGTCCCTCCGGTAGATGATCGAATCCTCCACGTCAAATATCGCATACTCCCCACAGTGCCCGAAGTGTTCGGATACCATGTTTCCGTCCTGTGCAATTGCAATCCTCATGATCTCGCCTGTTCCTGCGGCCCCGTGTGGACCGCATACAAACATACTACGCATAAGCGCGAAAGTAAGTAAAACCACCTATCGTACCATCCGGTGCCGAACCGGGGAACCTTTTTTAATGCATGCGACATCCTGCGGTGTAGTTGCAGGAACTGTGGTGAAACTGATGGTTCAGCCTTTGGATATCGGAGAGTACCGGAACGCCTACGAGCCGGGAAAGGTAGAGTGTGCCAGCACCGGGGAAATACGCCCGATGGAGGAGATTATCGGCCAGGAAAGGGCGCTCCGGGCGCTGCGATTCGGCCTTGAGATCCGGGAGAAGGGGTTTAATGTCTACACCTCGGGCGCCCAGGGCACCGGACGGATGAGGGCCGTCCGGAGTTTCCTTGACGAGCTCGCGAAGGCCAAAGCCCGGGCAAGCGACTGGGTCTACGTCCACAACTTCGAGAACCAGTACGAGCCCAACGCCATCGCCCTCCCGGCGGGAAGGGGGCCACGGTTCAGGGAGGATATGAAGCGGTTCATCGAAGAGGCCCGACAGGCGCTTCCGCGGGCGTTCGAGAGCGAGGAGTACGCCAAACGGCGCGACGAGACCCTCCAGTCGCTCCAGGGTAACAGAACAGACCTCATCGCCCGGATCAACCAGCGCGCTCAGGAGGCGGGGTTTGTCATCCAGATGAGCCCCATCGGCCTCCTGACCATCCCGGTCATCAACGGGAGGCCGGTCCCCGAGGAGGAGTTCGTCACCCTCCCCGACGACGTGCGAGCGGAGGTCCAGCGGCGCCGGGACGCCCTGAACGCCGAACTCCGGAGCACGCTCCGGCAGGTGCAGGACATCGAACGCCAGGGGGCCGAGGCGGTCAAGAACGTGAACCTCGACATCGCCCTCTACGCGATAGGGAACCTCGTCGCCGAACTCAAAGAGAACTACGCCGACGTCCCGGAGATCCCGGTCTACGTCGACGCCGTCCAGAACGATATCCTCGATAACCTCCAGGCCTTCCTCGGGGTCCCCGAGCAGCCGGGCGCCCCGCCCCAGTTCCAGGCCTTCATCCGGGAGCTCCCCTTCCGGAAGTACGACGTGAATGTCGTCGTGGACAACGCCGATGCCGGGGGGGCGCCGGTGATCGTCGAGCAGAACCCCACATTCCAGAATCTCCTCGGGAAGATCGAGAAGGAAGTCCAGTTCGGCATCTTCACGACCGATTTCACGATGATCCGGCCGGGCTCGCTGCATAAGGCCAACGGCGGCTACCTCATCCTCAGCGTCGAAGACCTCCTGCGCACCCCCCTCTCCTGGGACGGGCTCAAGACGGCATTAAAGACCGGAGAGGCCGTAATCGAGGAGCCGGGAGAGCGGATGGGATTCATCACCGCAAAAACAATCAAACCCGAGCCCGTCCCCCTCGATATCAAGGTGGCCCTCATCGGGACCCCGATGATCTACCAGCTCCTCTACCGGATGGACCCCGACTTCAAGGAGCTCTTCAAGGTCAAGGCCGACTTCGACGTCGTGATGGACAGGAACGACGAGAACGCCGGGAAGTACGCCGACTTCATGTGCAACCTCGTCCGGGAGGAGAACCTCCGGCACCTGGACCGGGAGGCAATCGCCCGGGTGATCGAGTATGGCTCGCGCCTCGCCGCGGACAAGGAGAAGCTCTCGACCCGGTTCGCCGCGGTCGCTGACCTCATCCGGGAGGCGAACTTCTACGCCGCGAGCGACGGGGCGGAGCAGATCGGCAAACAGCACGTCATGAAGACGATCGACGAGAAGGTCTACCGCTCAAACCTGATTCAGGAGAAGATCCAGGAATACATCCAGCGGGAGATCTTCCTCATCGAGACCGAGGGGGAGAAGGTCGGCCAGGTGAACGGCCTCTCGGTCATCGGGCTCGGGGACTTCGCCTTCGGCCGGCCGTCGAAGGTGACCGCAAGCATCGGGGTCGGGCGCGAGGGGATCATGGATATCGAACGGGAGGCGGCGCTCGGCGGGCCGATCCACACGAAAGGCGTCCTGATCATCAGCGGCTACCTCAACAACAACTACGCGAGGGACAAGCCGCTCGGCCTCTCGGCCCGGCTCGTCTTCGAGCAGAGTTACGAGGGGATCGAAGGCGACTCCGCGTCGAGCACCGAGCTCTACGCCCTCCTCTCGGCGCTCTCGGGCCTCCCCTTAAAGCAGTACCTCGCCGTCACGGGCTCGGTGAACCAGAAGGGCGAGGTCCAGGCGATCGGGGGCGTGAACGAGAAGCTGGAAGGGTTCTTCGAGGTCTGCAAGGCAAAAGGGCTCAACGGGGACCAGGGAGCGCTGATCCCGGCGAGCAACGTCCAGAACCTGATGCTCAAGGAGGAGATCCTCGAGGCCGCGAAGGCCGGGAAGTTCCGGATCTACCCGGTACGGACGATCGACGAGGGGATCGAGGTCCTGACAGGCGTCCCGGCGGGCAGCCGGCGGGAGGACGGGACCTACGAGGAGGGGACCGTGAACTACCTGGTGGACCGGCGGCTCCGGGAGATGGCGGAGACGCTCAAAGGGTTCCAGCCAATGACGGCAAAGTGACCGGGATGGAGCGGAGACGGTCGGTCTACATGGACCATGCGGCGACGACGCCGACGCGGCCCGAGGTCGTCGAGGCGATGCTCCCCTACTTCTCGGAGCGGTTCGGGAACCCGTCCTCGCTCTATACCCTCGCCCGTGAGGCGGAGGAGGCGGTCGAGGAGGCGCGAGGCCGCGTGGCGGCGGCGATCGGCGCGAGCCCCGAGGAGGTCTTCTTCACCTCGGGCGGGACGGAGGCCGACAACTGGGCGGTCAAAGGGGTGGCGGCAGCGAGCCGGAAGAAGGGCGACCATATCGTCACCTCCTCGATCGAGCACCACGCCGTCCTCCATACCTGCCGGGCGCTCGAGAAGCAGGGCTACCGGGTGACCTACCTGCCCGTCGACGAGTTCGGCCGGGTGGAGCCGGAACGGGTCGAGGAGGCGATCACGGATAAGACCGTCCTCGTCTCGGTGATGGCCGCGAACAACGAGATCGGGACGGTCCAGCCGGTCCGGGCGATCGCAGCGGTCGCACACGACCACGGTGTCCCGTTCCATACCGACGCGGTCCAGGCGATCGGGGCCTTCCCGGTGGATGTGAACGAGATCGGGGCCGACCTCCTCGCCATCTCCGCCCACAAGTTCGGCGGGCCGAAGGGGGTGGGGGCGCTGTATGTCCGGCGGAAAACGCGGATCGGGACGTTCATGGACGGTGGGGCGCAGGAGCAGGGGCGACGGGCCGGGACCGAGAACGTCCCCGGGATCGTGGGGCTCGGGAAGGCGATCGACCTTGCGGTCGCCGGAATGGCCCGGAACGCTTTCCGGAACGCCGCGATGCGGGACCGGCTGATCCGGGGAATCCTGGAGACGATCCCCGACACCCGGCTGAATGGCCACCCGGTCGAGCGGCTGGCAAACAACGTCAACGTCGCGTTCCGCTACGTCGAGGGGGAGTCGATCCTCCTCATGCTCGACGCCCGCGGGATTGCGGCGTCCACGGGGAGCGCCTGCACTTCGGCGTCGCTTGAGCCCTCGCACGTCCTGACCGCCTGCGGCCTCCCGCCCGAGCACGCCCACGGCTCGCTCCGGCTCACCCTCGGCCACCGGAACACCGAGGAGGACGTCGACTACGTCCTTAGCGTCCTCCCCGGCGTGATCGAGCGCCTGCGGGGAATGTCGCCACTCCGGGAGGGGGCCTGATGACCGGCATCTTCAAGGCCTACGACATCCGGGGGCGCTACCCGGACGAACTCGATGAGGCGACGGCGGAGAGGATCGGGAACGCCTTCGTCCGGCTCCTTGCGGCGGAGCGGGTCGTCATCGGGCAGGATATGCGGCTCTCGTCCGCGTCGCTTTCCCGGGCGTTTACGAAAGGCGCGATTGCAGGCGGGGCGGAGGTCACCGATATCGGGATGGCGAGCACCCCGCTTCTCAACTACGCCGTCAGCGACGGGAGGTTCGACGGCGGGGTGATGGTGACGGCCTCCCACCTCCCGGGGGAGATGAACGGGTTCAAACTTGCCCGCGAGGACGCGATCCCTCTCTCCGGCGACCGGGATCTCCCCCTCCTCGAGACGATGGTCGGGGAGGAACCCGTGGCCCGCGCCGGCGGGTCCTGCCGCAGGGCCGGGATGCTCGATTCCTACATCGGGAAGGTGGCCGGGTTCGTCCGGAACCCCCGGCCGCTCACGGTCGTCGTGGACGCGGGGAACGGGATGGCCGGGCCGGAGGTGCCCCGCCTCTTCGCGCGGGTCCCGGTGTGGCGCCTTTCGCCGCTGTATCTCGAGCCCGACGGACGGTTCCCCCACCACCACGCGAACCCGCTCGACCCCGAAACCACCCGGGAGCTCCAGGACCGGGTCGTGGTGGAGGGCGCGGATATGGGGGTGG
Source organism: Methanoculleus marisnigri (assembly GCA_002503885.1). Taxonomy (GTDB): domain Archaea; phylum Halobacteriota; class Methanomicrobia; order Methanomicrobiales; family Methanoculleaceae; genus Methanoculleus; species Methanoculleus marisnigri_B. Next base: position 4,836 of record DASQ01000052.1, read on the forward strand.
CGTTCGACGGCGACGGCGACCGGTGCGGGTTCGTCGACGAGCGGGGCGAGCGGGTCCGGGAGGACCTGGTGACCGCGCTCATCGCGGCGTTTCTGCTCCGGGAGTTCCCGGGGGCGACGGTCCTCTACGACCTCCGGTCGAGCCGGGCCGTGGTGGAGGCGATCGAGAGGGCCGGCGGCCGGCCTGTCCGGTCCCGGGTGGGCCACGCCTTCATCAAGGCCCGGATGCGGGAGGAGGACGCCATATTCGCCGGGGAACTCTCCGGGCACTACTACTACCGGGATAGGGGGTTCACTGACAACGGGCTCCTGACGATGGTCCTGGTCGCAAACCTTCTCGCCGCGAGCGGCCGGCCGCTCTCCGAACTCGTCCGACCGCTCGACCGTTATCCCTCGACCGGGGAGATCAACCTCCGCGTGAGCGACCCCGCGGCGGTGCTCGCGGTGCTTGCGGCGCGCTACCGGGACGCGGATATCGATAAACTCGACGGGCTGACGGCGACCTACCCCGGCTGGTGGTTCAACATCCGCCGCTCCCACACCGAACCGGTGGTGCGGCTGAACCTGGAGGCGGATACGGCGGACCTCCTTGATGAGAAGAGGCGGGAGGTCCTCTCGGTCATCCGGGACGCCGATCCAGCGGCGAGGGAGGTATGAACGCCTACAACAACTGGATGCAGTGGAAAGAGCAGCACCAGAAGATGCAGTAAGGAATTTCTCAGAACATTTTGCAGGCGGTCTCTCAGAGTACAGGCGCCAAAGATCCGTCCGCAGGTTGCACGGCGGGCTTCCGGACATTACCCTGTCGGGTAGGTGGATGCCCTGCAGAACGCGCACAATGTTTTTATGATCAAAGAATAATAATTATATGCATTGGGATTCCAGGAAATTCGCAATAAATGCGTCGTTTCCGAATTCAGGTCGGCCACATCACAATTCTTGGGCCCGTAGCTTAGTCCGGTCAGAGCGCCCGGCTCATAACCGGGCGGTCGTGGGTTCGAATCCCTCCGGGCCCACTCCCATCTTTTGCAAAAAATTGTGCAGAGCGGATGCCCTGCATCTCCGATCACCGGGGCGGTTGACCGGCGTGGGTGTCCCCGTCCTCCGGACACCCCTCCTGGGGCCGGCGGTCGCACCCGACGATCCGGATCGTCTTCCCGTGCACCAGGGCGTCGGCGACCTTCCCCCGCGCCTCATGGAGGTCGCGCCAGAGGGTCTTTCGGGAGACGCCGAGGGCGACGGCGGCCTCTTCCTGATCGAGTCCCTGGAGGTCGACGAGCCGCAGGGTCTCCACCTCCTCGGGGAGGATGACGACGAACTCGTCGGGCCTCCCGCAGAGGGGGCCGAAACAACGAAACACTCCCTGATCCCCGATAGTCCGGCGGACCCGGGGCCGGCCCCGCCCGCGGTGGCCGTACCCCTCGCCGGGCTCTCTCTCGTTCACGGTATCATCTCTGGAGAAGAACTCCGTCCCACATGCAGATAGTGCCTTCGCTTCGGCACGGTACCAGCCGTTACCACCGGCCGCGTGCCCGGCCGCCGCTACCGAGACCGCGACCGCATCCCCATGGGATACCGCCCCGGCCGATGCCGCGAAGCACCGGCGTGGCGGACTCGCCTTCCGCCGCCGCAGTCGGGGGCAGAACGCACCGGCCCCGCCGGCCGCCCGTCATCGGGCCACGGCCTGAGGGTCCGGTTCCATCAAATCCTGGCATGGTGTATCACCTCAATTAGTACACATATGGGTAAAAATATATTAAAGTATCTTATCGGGCAGAACAGGGTAGGGCCGGGGCCAGGGAGCTGTTTTCGGATGCAAAGAGAGGGGATAGGCCCCCCGTGGAGAAGAGGGTCAGCCGCGCTTCCGCATACCGACGAGCAGGGTTGCTCCGGCCAGGGCCACGAGGCCGGCGAGCCACGACGGCGGCAGCCCGGCATACTGCACCGCGGTCGCCGACACCACGGGCCCGAAGGTCAGGGTGGGCTCGATGAGGGAGGCGGTCGTCGCCTCGGGGGCCGGGGTCTCCTGCCCGACGGCGCCCTCTTCATCGGCGCCGGTGGGCTCCGCCACCGTTGCCGCAGGTGTGGGAGTGGCGGACGGGCCGCTGCCCGAACCACTGCCGCCACCTGACGACCCGGAAGAGCCGCCGGACGCCGTGCCCGTCGTCACCGCGAGAGCGATAGTGGTCGAGGCACCCGGGGTGTAGACCGCCGTCTCGGCGGCGAAAACCCCGTCGACGAGGAAGGTGATCGTCTTTCCGGCATCGCCATCCTCCCCGCCGACGCTCAGGCGCTCATCAAAGAGGGCATCACCGCCGAAGACCCCGGCGGCGAGGGTGAGCGAGCCGCAGTCGCGGCCGTCGATCCGGGCGATGATGACGGTCCCGGCCGGCGCCGGGCTCCCGTCGATCGTGACCGTGCCCGAGAACTCCGCGGGGAGGAGGGGGAAGGCGGATGCAGGGGCCGCAAGGGCAAGGAGGAGGAGCAGAACGAAGATCCGTCTCACCTACATCACGCTCCTATGGCACAGAGGGTGCCCGGCCCGGTCATGTAGAGCCAGTAGCCCCGGCCGGGGGAGACCGATCGGGTGTCGGCGTTCGCGCCGCTCCCGCCGTTGACGATCCCGGTCTCGAAGGCCTGCCTGCCGGCATCGTACCCGATCAGGGTCGTCCACTGCCCGTTGACCGAGTAGAGGGTGTCCCTCGCCGTCGCCGGGGCCGTGCCGGTGACCCCGATGGCGCTCCATCCGGCCGCGAGGGTGCGCTCCGCCGGGAGGAGGGAGTCGGTCGAGAAGTTGAGCGGGACCGTCGTGGACACGGCCGAGTAGATCCAGATCCCTTCGAGGGGGGCGAGGGGATCGGTCAGCTTGAGGTTTATCCAGCTCCTGTTAGCGGTGTCGTACCGGAGGGCCGAGTGGCCGTCAACGTCGACGCCGGCAAAGATCGCCGTGGTGTCGTTGCCGGCCGCGAGCGGCCGGGGAATTGAGACGAAGTTCCAGCCCCGGGCGAGGGTGAGGTTCTCGCCGGGGAGGGGGGCCGGGTCGTCACCGGCGGGGGTGAACGCGAGGCGGTACTCGCTGTTCGGGACGACCCTCCCGTCGCCGTCGCGTTCGAGGATCCTGAGGAGAGCGGGGTTCCCTGTGCCTGCCGGTGGGACGGTGCCGGAGAGGGTGAGGAGGATACGGACGTCGCCCTGATAGTCAAGATCCCAACCCGATAGCGTGAATGACCTGGCGTTCACAGTCACGGGTTCAGTGTAAAGCAGATTCCCGTCCACCCTGAGGGTATAAGACCATATCGGGCCCTGGAGGTCGGTAGAGAACTCAAGGGTCCCGGAGTCGAGCAGGGAGGAATTTATGGTGTCGTCAGGTCTGATGATTCCATCGAGTATGGCATCTTCACCAGGAGAGAGACTGTCAAGGGGAGGAGTTACACCAAGCCTCTCTACCCGGTAGGATCCCCCTCCCGGCGGGGCAGGGTGGGTGACGTCGTCGTAGACGTCAAAGAGCGCAATCGCAGAAGCCTGGCCGCCCGGGGCGGTAACGTGAAGAGTATATGCACCCGGCCCTATCACGGCCGTATCCACCATGAGGTTCCAACCCCCATCATCGGTCACAACCACCTCGCCGGAGAAGACATTTGCCCCGTCTTCATTTGCGGTTATCCGGTAGGTCAGTACCGTGCCTGCCGGAAAACCGGTCGCTCCGGTGACTATGAAGGTCTCCCCGTAGGTCAGGTCACTGACCCCATCGATCCAGATCCAGGATTCGTCTATTACAAAGGAGAACTTGGCGTAGATGTCGTCGACGTTCGGGGAGTCGAGGGCGTTGATCAGCGCACCTGCCGCGTCGGCAGCCCCCAGGTTGCCAAGAACCACCGAACATATGCCGTTACCTGAGATTGTAAGCGGATCCGGGTTTGAAACCCAGACATCGAAGCCATTACACCCCGGGTTCTGAACGATCACGTAATACCGGCCTTCCGTGAGATCACTGGTGTCAGCGCCTGCAAGAACGTACTCGAAGGTGCCGTCGCTCTCCACCGTCGCGGCTCCAGAATGGTAACAGTCCGGGCCAAGGATCCAGACCTGGACGGCGCACCCGGTAGCCCACGGCAAGGATCATGTCGAGGTTATAGAAGTCCACCAGACGTTCGACCCGACGCTCTCCCTCCCGTTGAACTATCCGGAATTTCCGGATAGTTGCCTGGGGGTGGAGTTCGCCTTCTTCGTAAACGTTCTTGATATGCCCATTGACTGTCTTGACAGACATCTGATACAACTCCGCGATCAGCCGTTGTGTCAGCCAGACCGTCCCGTCGAACAGGCGGACCTGCACACGGGTCTCACCCCCTTCAGTCTGGTAAAGGAGGAACTCAGACGCCCCCTCGAGCGGCACCGGCGTCTCCTCGCTCATGCCGACCCCTCCAGGCACGTTCTGTGCCGGGTTCCACGCCTCATTTCTTATGCTCCTTTTTGCATAGCAGAACAGATCACCGTAATGATACGCGCCGGATAGTAAGAGCAGAGTATACCAGCCCACCATGAGTCAAGCCGGATGCTCTTGTGCATCCTTGACACCATCTCTATCGCCCCTGCCATAAAGGAGATTTGGCCGCATCCCGTTATCAAGATACAGCACACGGGGCGAAAGTGAATAACTTCCCACCACAATGTCCTGCAACACCCCCAGACATTGTCCATGCTGTCCCGAAAGGCTCATTCCCGGCTCCACCGGAGACCCCCACCGTCGTCCTTGCCCTCTCACTCTCGCCCGGGAAGATCTCTCCAGGCCGGCGGCCAGGGCAACCTATATCCCGAACCCCACCCCCTCCCGGAGCATGGCCGCCGGTGCACCGCAGTGGAGGAGGAGCCTTCCCGCCGACCTCGTCGCCGGGGCGACGACCGCCCTCGTCGGCATCCCGCAGGTGATGGGGTTCGCCCTCGTCGCGGGGATCAACCCGGTCTACGGCCTCTACACCGCCACGTTCTCGACGGCGATCGCGGCATTCCTCACCGGCTCCTCCTACCTCAAGGTGATCCTCTCAAACGTCCTCGCGGTCTCGATCTACTCGGTCCTCGCCCCGGTCCCCGAGGCCGACGTCCCGGCCACCCTCTTTGTGCTGACGCTCCTCGTCGGGCTCTTCCAGCTCGGCTTCGGGCTCGTCCGGGCAGGCAGCCTGACCCGGTTCATTTCGAACGCCGTCCTCACCGGGTTCGTCATCGGGGCGGCGCTCCTCATCATCCTCGGGCAGCTCGGGAACCTCACCGGCTATGAACCCCAAAGACACGCAGTCCAGGCCCTCGTCGTGCTCGACCTCATCGGCCACGCGGGCGAGATCCAGCCGCAGGCGCTCGCGGTCGGCCTCCTCACCATCGCCCTCGTACTCGTCTTCCGGCGGGTGCCGCGCCTCAATTTCGTCGCCCTCCTCCTCCCGATCATCATAGCGACCCTCCTCGCCCGGGCCGCATTCCCGGATGTCGCGCTCGTCGGCGATATCAGCACCATCCCCGCCGGCCTCCCGATACCCGCCATCCCCAACCTCGCCCTCGCGCCGGGGCTCCTCGTCCCGGCGCTCGCCCTCGCCATCATCGGGCTGGTCATGGCCGTCGGGGTCACGGAGACGACCCCCGAGCGCGACGGCACCATCGCCGACGTGAACCGCGATTTCTCCGGGCAGGGGATCACGAACATCCTCGCGAGCTTCCTCCAGTGTGCACCGGCGGCCGGGTCGCTCTCGGCGACGGCGCTCAACGTCAGCGCGGGGGCAGAGACCAGGGCAGCGAACCTCATCTCGGGCGCCCTCGTCGGGGTGGTCATCGTCCTCGCGGGACCGCTCGCGGAGCTGATCCCGCTCCCGGCCCTCGCCGGCCTCCTGATCCTCATCGGGATCGAACTCATGTACCAGCCCCGGGAGATAGTCTGCATCTGCAAATACTCCCGCTCCGGGCGCTGGGCGATGGTCGCCACCTTCATCTCCACCCAGGTCCTGCCGCTCCAGTACAGCATCTACATCGGTGTCTTCCTCTCGCTCGCCATCTACCTGGTCACCTCCACCCGGGAGGCAACCGTGGTCCGCCTCGTCCCGGCAGGAGGGGGGATGTTCCGGGAAGAACCGCCGCCCGCCCGGCTCCCGACCGGCGATCTCATCGTCCTCTCGGTCTCCGGCAGCGTCTACTTCGCCACCCTCCGGGCGATGGAGCGATCGCTTCCATCTCCCGAGGGAGCAGAGGACGCCGTCGTGGTCCTCGCCCTCCGGGGGAGGGTCGAGGTAGGGAGCGGGCTCTTCCGGATGCTGGAGCGCTACGCCCGGCAGGTTGCAGCCCGGGGGAACCGGCTTATCCTCGCTGAGGTCGACCCCCGGCTTCTTGCGGGCCTCGAAGAGACCGGCGCGGCCGCAGCCATCGGCCGCGAAAACATATTCCTCGCGACGCCGGTCATCGGGGAGTCGCTCATGGAGGCGATCCGGGCAGCGGAGGCACTCGTCCGGGAGAAACCCTAGAGCCCCACCCAGAAAACTCTTTTCCCTTCGGAGCCCCATACCGTCTCTATAAGTATGACCGCCGAAAGCCTCTCCCCCCCTGCCCGGATCGCAATCGTCGGCGCGGCGGTCGTCATCGTCCTCGCGGGTATCCAGGTAGCCACCCCGATCCTCGGCCCGTTCCTCGTCGCTGTCTTCTTTGCCATGATAACCGCGCCCATCATGACGTGGCTGACCCGCCGGGGGATGCCTCCGGCCCTTGCTGCCGGAACCGTGGTCGTGGGGCTCATCGGTGTCCTTTCCGGGGTGATCGCCTTTCTCGGTGTGGCCTTCACCGGGTTCATCCGCTCCCTGCCGCAGTATCAGGCGAGCCTCGAGGCACAGGCTGCCGTCCTCGCCGATTACGGCATCGACCCCGGCAGTTTCACCGTATGGGACTACATCGACCAGGGGTTCGTGATCCAGCAGGTAGCCGGGCTCGCCCGGCAGATCGGGAACATCGCCGTTGACGCCTTCATCGTCTTCGTCGGGATCGGGTTCCTCCTTCTCGAGGCGCCCCGGCTCGCGGCAGCCCTCGCCCGGCGCCTGGGCCCACAGAGCTCCCCCTACCGGCACTTCTCGCAGTCGAGCCAGCTCCTCATCGATTACGTGGTGGTCAGGACAAAGGTGAACCTGATCACCGGCGTCGGGACCGGGCTCTTCCTCACCCTCCTCGGGGTCGACTTTGCGGTGCTCTGGGGGTTCATTGCCTTCGTCCTGAGTTACGTCCCCTACATCGGCCTCGTTGTAGCCGCCATACCGCCCACCCTCCTCGCTCTCATCGAGTTCGGGCCGGCGGGGGCCGTGGCCGTCGTCGCCGCCGTCGCCCTCATCGACGCCGCCGCCGAGAACCTCATCCTTCCCCGGATGGCCGGCCGGGAACTCAACCTCTCGCCGTTCGTCGTTCTCTTCTCCGTCATCTTCTGGGGGTTCGTCCTCGGGGCGATCGGGGTCTTCCTCGCCATACCGCTGACGATCGCAGTGAAGCTCCTCCTCGAGAGCTGGGAAGAGACCCGGTGGATGGGGGAGTTGCTGGGCAACGGGGGGCGGCGGGAGTAAGGTCCAGGCCGACCGCAGGAGATATATATCCTCAATTATATTTTTGGCTGCATCTCAATTGCAGTGGAGGATCTATGAGTGATCTGATTGCCATCGCGTACGATGGCGAGGATACCGCGTTCCGGGTCAGGGACAGGCTCGTTCAGCTGACAAAGGAGCATGTCATCGAACTGGAGGACCTGGTGGTCGCCGTCCACCACCATGATGGGAAGACCGAGATCAAGCAGGCCGCGAACCTGGCCGGCATGGGGGCACTCTCCGGCGCTTTCTGGGGGCTCCTGATCGGCCTGATCTTCTTCGCACCGATCTTCGGGCTCGCCATCGGGGCGATCGCCGGAGCAGTCAGCGGGCGGTTCGCTGACTACGGCATCGACGACAAATTCATCAAAGAAGTCGCGGAGAGTGTCGGGCCGGGCAACTCCGCGGTCTTCCTGCTCGTCAAGAAGATTACGCCGGACAAGGTGGTCGACGCCATCAGGGAGTACGGGGGCCGTGTCGTCCGGACGTCGCTCTCGGATGCGGAGGAGACGAACCTCCGCGACGCCTTCGGCGCCGGGACGGCGGCAAAGGCGGAGGTCCCGCCACCCGGTGCGTAAGCGGCCGGGTGGAGACGGTGGCACCGCGGAGACCTGCATGCACCGGGCCAGGTATGAGGGAAGTCGGGGTCACCCGCACGGGGCGGGACGAGGCGGTAGAGATCGCGTTCCGGTTCAAAGCGACGGAGCAGCTCCTTGACCCGGACGACCGGTCTCCTCTCCCCGCGCAGGAACTCACTGAGTTCGCCGAGGAGTTTATCGCCGGTCGCCTCGAGGGCTACAACATCAAACGGATCGCCGGCATCACTGTCGGTCTCCCGCGGGATTCGCTCTCACCGGAGGAGGCAGCGCTCCTCCCGGAGACGATCCGGCGGCACTTTTCGTTCCGATTACGCGACCTCGACGACGACATGCGGGTCTCCCGCCGGGAAGGGAGAATCAGTATCCTTCTCGCCGGTATCAACGCGGCGATCGCAATCGTTTTCGTCGCGTTCTTCTCCGGATCCCTCGATAGTCTCATCATCTTCCTGCTCGGGGGGTTGATCACGATCCTGAACTGGGTGACGGTCTGGCACACCTATGAGTACTTCGTCTACGACTACCGGAGCGAGATGCGAAAACGCCGGATCTACCGGAAGCTCGCGGGCATCGATATCCGGGTAGAGGCATGGTGACGCAGGAGAGCCGGCCCAGGGACGGCACAAGATGTTTACGAAACGCCGCCGATAGTACCTCATGCAGAGACCTGCCGGGCTCTACCTCGCCTACCTCTTCCAGTTCCTCATCGCTGCAAACGTCCTCCTCGCGCTCTCGCTCGGCGAATACTCGCAGGTCTTCGGCGGCGTCATCGCGCTCGGCCTGACCCTGGTTCCCGCCGTCGTCACCCGCCGGTGGAGCATCACGCTCCCCTGGGGGGTCAACCTCCTCGTCGCCCTCTCGCTCTACCTCCACATCGCAGGCGAGATCTGGGGGTTCTACGTGATCTACTACCCCTACTACGACAAGGTCGCCCACCTCATCTCCGGGGTAACCGTCTCGGTGCTCGCCTTCGTCATCGTCCTGTTGCTCGACCGGTTCAGCAGGCTGAACCTCTCCCGGTGGATGATCGTCGGGTTCGTCATCATCGCCGCGATGGCGATGGAAGGGTTCTGGGAGATCTACGAGTGGTTGTTCGACACCTTCCTCGGGACAAACCTCCAGTACGGTCTCGACGATACTATGCTCGATATGATCTCCGTCCTCATCGGCTCGATCGGCGTCGCATTCGCCGGGAACCGTTACCTCTCGCGGTCCTCAAAGGAGGAGATTGCCGGAAGGATGGTAGTCCCCGAAGGGTCGGGAGCTCCCGGAGAGTCGGTTGACCACGAAGAGCCCCGGGCCGGGTGACGGCCGGAACCTTTTTCTGATTCGCCCCGGAGAGGGGGCGCCATGCTTGAGCAGATGGAGACGGGTGCAGAGAATGTCGTCGGGTTCCGGTTCAACGGCGAGATGACTGCCGGGGACTACAACGGGGCGCTGATTCCGGCACTTGAGGGAGCAAGAAAGAACCATCCGGTCCTCAGGATACTCTTCCAGATCGTGAATTTCCACGGCTGGAAGACGCACGGGCACTGGGAGACCCTCAAGGACTGGCCGGGTATGGAGAGGGTCGACCGGATCGCGATCGTCGGCGGGGAGAAGTGGGAGGAGTGGATGAACCACCTGCCGGGGCTCTTTGTCGGCTTTGTCGGGGTCGATGTGCGGTACTTCACCGAAGGCCACCTGGACGGCGCCCTCGACTGGCTGCGGGAGCCGATAGCCTCCGAAGGGACTGTCGTTGAGGTGCAATAGCCCCGCCGTGGTGCGAGAGACCGCCTCCCGGGAGGGCAGGCAACCCTTTTTTACCCCGGGCAGCCTACCGGTGATCAGACGAATACGAATCTCATGCACTATTATAAAGATATCATATTCGAAAAGCCCCTGCCCGAGGAGATCCGGCGTCTTGGGCTGCTCCCGGCGGACCTCCATTTCCACACCCGGCACTCCGACTCGGCCACACGGGTACGGGATGCGTTGAAACTCGCGGCCCGCCGGAGAGTCGGGCTTGCGATCACCGACCACAACCAGGTCGGCGGCGTTGCCGATGCAGAGCGGCAGAAGATCCACGTCCCCCTCATCCCCGGGATCGAGGTCAGCGCCAACGACGGCCCGCATATCCTCCTCTACTTCTACTCGGCCTCCGACCTTCTGGACTTCTACCGGTGTCACGTCGAGAAGAACCGGAGGGGCGGCCCGTTCACCGCGATACGCCTGGACACCCCTGACATTCTCGACCGCCGGGAGGATTACTCCTGCATCGCCGTCGAGGCGCACCCCTGCGGCTACGCCTTCTTAAACCGGGGGGTCCAGCGGTGCATCGCCGGCGCGTGCACCGGCGAAGAGGTCTTCTCCCGCCTCGACGCTCTCGAGGTGATCTGCGGCGGGATGGCCCGGTCCCATAACCTGAAGGCGGCCGGGCTCGCCGTCGCCCACGGCCTCGGGCGGACCGGCGGGACCGACGGCCACCTCCTCCACGAACTCGGCGGGGTCGTCACCTGCGCCGAGGCCGATACCGTCGAGGAACTCCTCGACGCCATCCGGGCGAGGAAGACCGTCATCATCGGTCGTGAGCGGCCGCTCGTCGAGAAGGCGGTGATGGGAACCGCGGTCCTCCCGCACCACCTCCCCTACACCGTCCCTATCCTCCAGGCCCGCTGGGAACAGAGCCTCCCCTGGCTCAGGAGGTTCGTCCGGGCCCGGCTGAACGGGCCGGCCTCCCCTCCCCCGGAAGATGAGAAGAGCCGGGAGACCGGGCGGGGTGGCGCCCGGTAGAGACGGTGTGGTTCTCCTCGAAGATCTCCCGGAAGACCCCCGGCCCTCCCGCTCCTCGATGGCGAACATCCTCTGCCGGGCGTAGTTCTGCCCGAAGAGCAGGTAGAGCACAAACCCGACCGTGGCAGGAAGAAGAGGACCGTCAGCCCCGCGGTGGACATCTCCGGCGAACCGCCGTATATTCACGCGGAGAAAGAGGCGCGGATGCTGGTGGCCCGCGGGTGAAGTGAAGAATATGATGCGGAGAGGATCCGCGGATAGTCCGGGCAGCCATAGCCTTTTCCCTTCAGAAGTAGATAGAGGGAGCCATGCTTGACCGGATGAAGGAAAGTTCAGGAAGTGTTCTCGGGTTCCGGTTTGATGGGAAGCTGAGTGAGAGCGATTACGCCACCATCCTGATCCCCGAGCTCGAGCGAGCGATGGAAGAGCACGAGAACGTCCGGATCCTCTTAAAGATCGAGAGCTTCCGGAGCTGGAGGCCGGGTGAGGGCTGGGACGCCTTCAAACAGTGGCCGGGTATGGAGAGGGTCGACCGGATCGCCGTCGTCGGCGGAGAGCGGTGGCGGGAATGGATGAACCACCTGCCCGGGCTCTTTGTCGGCTTTGTCGGGGTCGACGTGCGATACTTCCCGGAGAACCGCCTCCGGGACGCCTGGGGCTGGCTCCGGGAGGGGCTTCTAGTCCCACCGCAACCGGCATGAAACGCCTATATATCCCGGACGCCAATCCTCGGGTATGCATTGTCCGGTCTGCGGGCACGACTGCGTCACGGACGCCCGTGCACTCCTCACGGAACTCCCCGGGCGTTTCGCCCCGTGTCCCGACTGTATGGGGCTCGTCTATGACAAGCAGAGCCCACCGCCCGATATCGATACCGTGGAGCCCTGCCCTTCCTGCGGGAAGCGGTTCATCGACGAAGTCTTTGCCCGGATCTACCGGGTGATGGTCGCTGAAGGAGACCTTGCCGGGACCGAACCCCTCGCGGCCGTCGGGACGCCGCTCGTTCACCCCGGGTCTGCGATGCACAGAGCCCCCTACCTCCCGCCGGGATCACTCGTCCTCCTCTCCCGCTCGGTCGGAGAGCGGGCCGCTGCCCGCCTGGTCGCCGAGGTCCCGGAGGTCCGTGGCGTCGTCCGGACGGGTGCCGCGACGCCGGGGATCAAAGATACCGATGCGGCACCGCAGGTATACACCCTCCTCGCCGGCTGCGACGTCCGGGCCGACATTTTTCACACCCGCGCGGGACCCATCGTCGTTTACAAGCAGCAATCGGCCCTGCATATCGAGTTTCCCCGGGACCGCGATCCAAAGATCCTCGCTCTCGAGCGGGAGATCGGGCGGCATCGGCCCCGGACCTTCGTTGACGCCTGCTCCGGCGCCGGCACCCTCGGCCTTGCCGCCATCCGGGCGGGCGTCCCGCACGTGATTGCGAACGACGCCTGGTATGCGGCGGCATACTGGACCGCATGCAACCTCCAGGTGAACCGGGAGTTCCTCGGGATCGGGGAGGTGACGATGCACCGTTCCTACGACGATCTCCGTCGCCGGCCGGTCGCGCGGGACCCAATCCAGGTCGCGACAGCCGCCGGCACGCAGGAGGCTCATGTCTACCAGGGCGATCTCCGGCTGCTCCCGACCGTCCTCCCGGCCGAAGTCGACCTTGCCGCCCTCGACCTCTTCGAGAAGGCGGACGCCGGGAAGATCGAGGAGATCACCCGGGCCTGGCGTGCCCGGGTGGGCGGAGCTATTTTTATCCCATAGACCCCAGTATATATGGGGACTAGCCTGGGTGGCTCGGCGTCACCTGTTACCCGAAACCGCCGTTAGCGGGGGGCGAAGTCTGAGGAAGGCCACAGCGGCCTGCAGGATCCACTGCGTCCCGACGGAGAAGCCTCGTCCCATGAGGTCGGCGGAGAGGTATCAAAGCCCCGGAGGGGGTGGCGACCTTTTGCCGCGGGTACCGGTTCAGGCCCGGAAGGGAGCAGACTTACCGTGGACGTTCGGCGCCCATGGGGTTGCGGGGTGGAGGAGGGATGCAGTGGTGAATGCCTGTGCGCACGGTCGACCGAGGACGTGTCCCCAACGGCGATCTCCATGGCAAAAGTAACGATTCTTGGGGCTACAGGGAACGTCGGCATATTTGCGGCCCACACCATATCCGAGATCCCGTACGTCAGCGACATGCTGCTCGTCGGGAGACCCGGGCGTGAAAATTTTCTCGCGGGCTGCTGCCGTGACCTTTCCGATTCATTTGCTGCCCGAGGTACCGACATCCGGCTCTCGTACAGCACCGATCTCGCAGATACAAAAGACTCGGATATTATCATCTGTACAGCGGGAGTGCCCCGTCAGCCCGGCCAGGACAGAAACGACCTCGCCTTCGAGAACGCGAAACTCGTCGCCGCGACCGCCGAGACGATCGGCCGGTCTTCGCCCGATGCTATCCTCCTTCTCGTGACAAATCCCGTCGACGTCACGACCGCCGTCGCCCTGAAGTATTCGGGGTTCCAGCCAAGGCATGTCTTCGGCCTCGGGACGCACCTGGACTCGATGCGCTTGAAGTCCCTGATTGCACGATACTTCCGTGTCCACGTCAGTGAGGTGCATACCCGTATCATCGGCGAGCACGGCGACAGCATGGTCCCGCTCTGGTCGGCGACAACGATCGGCGGCATCCGGATCAGCAATCTGCCCACCTTCTCGGGACTGCCCGCGCAGGAGATGATCGACACCGTCAGGACGAGCGGCGAGGCGATCATCAGGGATAAGGGCGCTACCGTCTACGGGCCCGGAGAAGCGATTGCAACCCTTGTGAAGACGATCCTCGGGAACGAGAACCGCATCCTCACCGTCTCAAGCTACATCAAAAGCGAGATCCATGGGATCGGCGACGTCTGCATCGGCGTGCCCGCCCGCATCAACCGTGACGGGGTCTTCCCGGTTCCGCTCAACCTCGAAGAGGACGAAGTCGCCGGATTCCGCGAGTCGGTCAAAAAGATACGCAGGATCACTGCTGAAGTGATGGAGCGGCTTGAAGAGGCTCGTTAGGGCAGAAAATGGGTATGGGAATCCACTTATACGAGAGTGGATTCGATGATCTCAGCGCTTCCGACGCCTTCAAGCTTCTGGAGCGCTGCTTCGATCTCATCGGGAGCCCCCGCTTTGTCGGGGACGACGATGGCGGCTTTCAGTGCCACGAGACCGAAGCCAATCGGCTCTTCTCTGATATCGTCGACCGGGACAGCCGCCTTGACGGCGGCTTTGAGTGCTTCACGGTCGACATCGGGGGATTCGGGCATTATCTTTACAATGATGGCTACGTTTCCCATCGGTTATGGCCCCCGGAACCCACACTTCGGACATGTATATGCTATGCTCTGCTCCCTGCACCGGTAGCACCTGTTGATCTCGTGCGCACACACGGGGCACGGGAACCAGGTGGAGCCTTCCTCGGCCAGCGTGGCGTTGCAGGAGGTACATCGATCTCTTGCTGTCATCGTTATTTCCTCGAATGTTAACCTATCATATCGTCTCTGCAGCAAGTGAACTACCCCGCCCTGAAGG
>DASQ01000084.1 GCA_002503885.1 Methanoculleus marisnigri
GAAACACTCTGCCGTTCTTGTAGCCCGTAACGCTGCTGCAATTTCTTGCCTCCTGGTCTACTGTTTGGTCCCGCGTAGCCGTTTGCAGGCCCCCGGTTTCAACCGGGGGTAGTTGACATTCTCACGTCCGGAGAATCTCCATCGCTTCCTCTGCCGACCGCCCTTCATGGATGATAAGCGCAGCGGCACGGATCAGGCGGTCGGGCGCCGAATGCTGGAAGGCGTTCCTCCCGATCGATATGCCCGCGGCACCCCCTTCCATCGCGCCCTCCACCAGGTCGAGGATCGCGCGATCGTCGGTCTTCGATCCTCCCGCGACCACGACCGGCACCGGGCATCCCCCCGTCACCTCCCGGAATGAGTCCGCGTCCCCGGTGTAGACGGTCTTGACGATATCGGCGCCGAGCTCCGCCGCCACCCGCGCCGAGAGTTTGACGCTCTCGAGGTCATGCTCGTCGGCAACCTTCCTGCCCCGCGGGTACATCATCGCGAGGAGCGGCATGCCCCAGTCCATGCACGCGACCGCGACGCTGCCCAGGTCTTCGAGCATCCTCGCTTCGGAGTCCGCCCCGACGTTGATATGCACCGAGACGCCGTCGGCGCCCATCTTTAAGGCGTTCGTGACGGTGTTCACGAGCACTTTGTCGTTCGGGTCCGGGCCGATGCTGGTGCTCGCCGAGAGATGCATGATCAGGCCGACGTCCCGCCCATGCCCCCGGTGCCCGTGCAGCGCAAGCCCCACGTGGCCGATCACCGCGTTCGCTCCCCCTTCGGCGACGAGGTCGATGGTCCTTCCGACGTCGACCAGCCCCGGGATGGGGCCGACCGTCACGCCGTGGTCAAGCGGCACGATGATGGTCCTGCCGGTATTTCGATCCATGATACGTTCCAGACGAATCTCTTTTCCTCTCATAACCACAGTCCTCCCGGATTTGAGTGAGTACAGTCTCCGGGAATGTTTAATACCAGGTAAACCGGGTAAAGCAGGTAAACCGGGCAGAATAACGATAGAAAACTGCCGTTCCGTAGTCACGGATATCGGCGGTCAAAAACTGGCTGGTTGCTTCTGTGCGGGTGATGGTTACTACGTTAGCCGAGGTAAAAACGTTCACCGGCGAAAAAACATTCACCACACATTGCGTATACCGTTACGCGCTCTTGTATAAAAGTATGCCGGATTATCGTGCGTGAAGTGGATCCGGAATAAGGCCGGCCTCCCGCGAAAAAAGTATGGGGATTGCCTTATTTCCGGCTCTTCTTGAACGATATGACGTCGCCGACGGTCATGGTGACCCGTCCCGGCCCACTGGCGGATATGCTGTCTTCGGGCGCATCGATCAGCCTGATATTGAGCGCTTTCTCGAGCTTCCGCCGGACTTCGTCTTCGGGGATGAGATCTCTCTTCTCGATCTTTTTGATCAGGATCTCACGCTCCTTGATCGCCCTGGCAAGGTCGAGAGCAGACCATTCTTTCTCTTCGCGGGCGGCCCGGATCCGGTCGGCGTAATCGTCGACGATCTCTCCTTCCATCAGGTCAAAGACGTCCCGCGGCCTTCTTTTTGCCTGTGGGGCGGCGAGTCCCGGCTTTGCCTGCGCGGCACCTTTCCGTCGCGGTTGCTGGACTTCTGTACCGTATTTTGCGCATCGAACGCAGACGCAGAGTTCTGCGCCCTCGATCTGGATGGTTTTCGACGGTCCCACTATAGGAGCGCCGCATAGTTCGCACTGCATAAGTCTCGCAAACAATTTTATATTCATTTTAACCTATATAATTAATCGAGGAGACCCATGGGAGATATCGCTCGGCAGGCACCAGAGAAGGATACCGGTGAAGACATCTACCAGTATCTCCTGGAACGCATAACGAACCTCGAAAACCGAAATCTCGAGCTACGCGAACAATTTCGCCAGATGGAGTCCGAGAAACGATATGTTGAGACCCAGAAGATCCGCTACGAGCGCGAGCTGCGAAAACTGAAGAGTGAGATCGAGCAGCTCCGCAGCCCTCCTCTCGTGATCGGGACGGTTACCGACGTTATCGACAACAGCCGGGTGATTGTGCGGAGCAGCGCAGGCCCACGGTTCCTGGTCCGTACGTCGCAACTTATCGACCCCGATCTCCTCAAACCGGGTGTACGATGCACGCTCAACCAGCAGTCCCTTGCCATCGTGGATGTGCTCCCCACAAGCTACGACGCGCAGATCTACGGCATGGAACTGGTCGAGTCTCCTGAGGAGACTTACGAGAACATCGGCGGCCTTGAGCCGCAGATCGAGGAGGTCAGGGAAGCGGTCGAGCTCCCGCTGACAAAGCCGCAACTCTTCGAGAAGATCGGCATCTCCCCGCCAAAGGGCGTGCTGCTTCACGGGCCGCCCGGCACGGGAAAGACACTCCTCGCACGGGCGGTGGCCCACCAGACGAACGCGCACTTCCTCCGCGTGGTCGGCTCGGAGCTGGTGCAGAAGTACATCGGCGAGGGGGCCCGCCTGGTCCGGGAACTCTTCGACCTCGCGAAACAGAAGTCGCCGTCCATCATCTTCATCGACGAGATCGATGCGATCGGCGCGCACCGGAACGACTCGACGACGTCCGGGGACCGTGAAGTCCAGCGGACGCTGATGCAGCTTCTGGCGGAGATGGACGGGTTCGATAACCGCGGCGACGTCAAGATCATCGCGGCGACGAACCGGATCGATATCCTCGACCGCGCTCTCCTCCGCCCGGGCCGGTTCGACCGGATGATCGAGATCCCGCTCCCCGACCACCAGGGGAGGCTTGCCATCTTGAAGATCCACACCCTGCACATGAGCCTTGGCGAGGACGTCAACCTCTCGGAGGTCTCCCGGCTCACGGAAGGGAAGAACGGCGCCGACCTCCGGGCGATATGCATGGAAGCGGGCATGTTCGCCATCAGGATGGAGCGCGATACCATCAACAGCGACGACTTCATGAAGGCGATCGATAAACTCGCGGTGGACTTCGACCAGCACCACTTCCACACCACCTTCGGCGAGATGTTCGCCTGAAGGCCACCCTTTTTCCCGAATAATAGTTCTTTTGGCTCTGTTGAAACCCTGTTCTGATCTTCATCCTTACCCTGATGAGGCTGGTGCCCGGACCCCTGCCCGTCCCTGGGACGACCTTTTTTCTCGGGCATATCCCCATGCAGTGGATCGTGGTGGCTATCGCCATTGGGGGTGGGGCTGACGGGGAGGGGGCTCGCCCCCTCCCCTGTCTCCAACTTGCACCCATTGATGTTCGTTCGCACAACGGAGCCTTTCAAGTTTCACGCACCCGGCAGCATGACGATCGCGCTTTCGGGACAGACATGGGAGCAGAGGCTGCACCCGTTGCAGAGGTCTCTATCGATCACGACCCATATAGACTTTTTTTAGTATGCTACTGGTCTAAACCGAGCCAGCCAAAATCAATATACTATTTCTGATCGCTAAACGCGCTCCAATAACAGTTCGAAAGCTTTATCTACTTGTAGTGCCAATATTACACTACAATGACGTGGCTACGGAAAAAGATTATCGGGGGTAAAACATACCTCTATGAATACGAAAGTATTCGAA
>DASQ01000030.1 GCA_002503885.1 Methanoculleus marisnigri
TTTCCATTGAGGACTGAGGATAATCCTCAAAATCAGCGTGATTGGGGTTGTAAATGGAAAACGCGCAGAAGAGTTCAAGTTAGAAATTCACAAACTCAGGAAGTGAGATGGGCTGAGCGCGGGAAGCAGCCGGCTGCATTGTGAAGCCGTGCCGGGTGCGCGAACACATCAGAACCCTGAGTTATCAGGACGAAGTCACCCATACCACTAAAACAGGATTCCCTTTCACCATGAATGGATGCTTACCCACGGGTATGGGCCTCTCGAATCACTGTGCCTGAAGATTCTTCATGCGGGCGGTCCTAGCAGGACGGTCTGATCCTCTCCCCCGGTGCGGCCGGCCAACCGGGGGATCGGGAGCCCGTGCAAGAGCCCGGGGGTTGTGGGCCTTGTGACCGCCCTGTTACCCCGCCCGCCCCGTTTTTCCGTACCTCAGAACGGGTAGTCGTCGGGATCGCTGATATACTCCTCAAGATTCCTGAACGTGACCGTCGTTCCGCCGCTGGTGACGAAGAACCCGTCGCGGGCGATGACGACTCCCTCGAGGAATTGGCCGTTGAAGGTCACCTTCCCGTTGGGGGCGAAGAAGACGCCGGTTACGCCGCTCCCGCCCATTCCCGTTATGGTGATGTCGCCTGTGCTTGCGATGATGGTGACGTTGGTTGCAGTGGGTTTCCAGGATATGGAGGAGTAACTGTCGGCAAATATCTTCATGTTGCTCGTCAGGTCCCCGCTCGGGTCATACCCTCTTGTCGCATACCAGTCGGCGGATTTCGTAGAGGGTATCTCCTGATCCGGCATCTCGACTTCCGGCACCGTTTCCTGATGGATGCACTTTGCAAGGATGCCGGCATTGTAGTTGTCGGGTTTCGAGATCGTGCCGGTGTAGTAGATGTGTGCATCGTCCGCGATCCAGGGGGTCCAGCCCAGTGTGAGGTTTCCGTCGACGTAGACGTTTCCGTGGATCCTCGCGTCCTTGAGACTGAAATTGCCGGCGACGTAGACGTCACCGTAGATGTTCCGGGCCCCGTTCCATAACTCGAGATCGCCGTTGATTTGGATGGATCCGGGTTCTTCCGACGACCCGAGGCCGGCACTCCCGTGGTTGAGGGCAACATTGCCGTCGATATAAATGTCCGTCACGGCGATGGAGGCACCGAGGTTGGTGTCCGCTGTGTCCAGATCTCCCGTAATGATGATCGTTGCCCCCGGGCCGTAGACATTGTCACCGCTGAACAGGAGAGCGGTGCCGTAGACGAAGACGTTCTCGTCGATGACGAAGTTGACGAAGGACTTCGTAACCCGGATGTAATCCGGTTTCGTATGGGTGTTCGTCCCGTAGGCGTTACTCGCGTTCAGGGTGACGATGTAGTTGCCGGGGCTCTCGTAAGTGTGGACGGGGTTCTGCACGGTGGAGGTGTTGCCGTCGCCGAAGTCCCAGGACCATGAAGTCACGTTGCCGGTGCTCTGATCGGTGAACTGGACGGCCAGAGGCGCGTTGCCCTCGGTGACGTTGGCAGTGAAGGCTGCCACAGGCGGGTTCAGGACGTTGATAAAGTAGGTCTTCGTCTCGGTGTCTTCGCCGTCGGCGTTGCTCACCGTCAGGGTGACGGTGTAGGTGCCCGCGGTGGTGTAGGTGTGCACCGGGTTCCGGATGGTCGATACGGTCCCGTCCCCGAAGTTCCATGACCACGATGTCGGCCCTCCCGTCGAGGTATCGGTGAACGCGACGGCGAGCGGGGCGAGGCCGGAGGTGGGGCTGGCGGTGAAGTTCGCAACCGGGGTCACCGGCGCGGGTGTGGGCGTTGCAGTCGCTGTTGCGGTCTCCGTCGGTGTGGCTGTTACCGTCGCCGTCGGCGAAGGCTCCGCGGTCGGCACCGGGATCGGCCCCTTCCACCCCTCGGAGGTGTGGAGGAGGTACTCCCCGCCGCTGCGGTCGGCGTAGACCATCAGAACTTCCGACTTCGGGATCTCCGTTGCTCCGGGAAGGGGCTCAGGAGGGTCGTAGACGAGGATGTCCCCGATGCTCCAGGCGGTCCATGTCCCTGCGTCCCCACCCCTGGAGAGCGCCTCGTTGCCGAGCACCGCGGTTCCGTTGTCGATGTAGATCCTGAGCTGGTCCCGTGGTATCATATCCCCGCCCAGGTGGCGGATGGCGACGCTCCCGTCATCGCCGTAGGTTACGTTGAAGGTGACCGACGGGAGGACCGGGACCGCCTGCTGGGAGAAGAAGGCGGCCGCGAAGACGGCGATGCCGAGCGCAATGACCGAGATGAGGAGGATCGTTCCTACGGCCTCGGAGACGCCGTCCTCGCGAAGGGTTCTTCGTACCGGATTCCAGCATGCTGTTCTGCTCATGCCCCTGTGTGAGATTGCTCTCTCCGGCTTCCCATCAGGTCTCTGCTGCATTCACTCCTGCCTCCTATGGATATATCGGATTGTTGTTCCGTGTCACCCGTTCTGCCTTCCCGACGAAGTAAACCCCGTTACCGAGTGCGCCTGTCGATGCATACTGCATCACGAGCAGGGTGGGGTGAGCGGGCTCGATCCGGTAAAACCAGAAGGTATCGCCGTTCTCGTCGTCGAGGACGGCTGCATTGTTGATGATCAGGCGGGTGTGTTCTGTTCCGCCCTGCACACTGAAGTTGAGCGCCGAGACGTAGTCGTCGTAGTCGGTGATCCAGCTCTCCGTCAGGTCGCCGTTCCCGCTGATATCGGGCCCCCAGACGCCGTTATGCCTGATGAAGATCCGAAGGTCGTTCACGCCGTCGCCCTGCGCCTGGATGCTCCACCCTTTGTTCCCGAGCATGAAGAACATCAGGTCCGGTGTCTTTCCCGGAGCGAACTCAAACTTTACTTCGTCGCCGACGGCGAGATTCGTCCGCGGGTTGTTGCCGATGACCAGGTACGACCCTCCGCCGGTGACCCGGAACTGGAGCGTCCCTTCGAACACGCCCTGAGAACCGCGTTCCGCCCGGGTGAAGTAGATCGAGTCTCCCTCAAGCTGCTCGCGGAACTGGTCAATCACCCAGGCATCCCGCTCCTCCGGCGTGTCGAAGTCGTAGTGCAGCCCGCCTCCTCCCCCCGGAACGGCCGGCACATCCGGGCCACCCGCTCCGGCAGTCCCGGAGAAGGTCGCGGACTTCAGCAGGACCGCCCCTCCTCCGCCGCTGTAGACGACCTGCACCTGTCCGGGAGCGCCGTCCACGCCGTACTGCAACACCCCGCCGATCGACCAGGGCCAGTCGCCGCCGGAGAGGACGGGCGGTTCTTCGAGGCGCACCCCGTCGGCCAGGACGTAGAAAGTACCTTCAGCGAGTGGATCTCCCCCGTTGTGCGTCAGACTGATGATGTCATCGTTCTCCGATACGAGGATGTCGACCTGCGGCGTCTTCTCCGGCGTCGGCTGGGAGTAGATTGTGACGGCAATGAGCCCGACGCCCACGACGACGACGGCCAGGAGGAGGACGATGCTGACGACCTCGGAGACCGCACGGTCACCACACCGGAGACTACGGTTGGTATTCCCCTCCACTGCTCTGTTACTGGTATCTCCTATCACTTCCATCCGCCTCCTCTTCTAAACCACGATCATCTGCTGGAGTGCAACGGTGAAGCTGGCCCGGGTGACATCCAGGTCGACATACTGGATCTGGGTGGGCTCCGTCCCTTCCGGGCGGCAGATCATACTCACCTGGTTCCCCACCTGGACTATCCGGATCGGGCGTGCGCCATCCCCGGCTCCCCATACCACACCCTCACGTTCTGCGGCGTCGATGAAGACCTGCCGCCACGCCGCCGCGGTCGCCTCATCGTGCGCATCCACCGTCACCGTGATATTCTCCCCGGTAGTGGTGGAGACCTTTGTCACCCCTTCTCGGAGCCGTGTGTCCACCCGGGCAACCCCCTGTCCCCCGGTCTCCTGGCCGCCGAAGATCTGGACGGCAACGATCTCCACCCGCAACCGGTACTCCGGGCTCGCTTCAGTGCCGGTGTTGACGTTATACACCGACACCAGGGGGGAGAGCCGGACGGCTGTTCCTGAGTCCTGTTCGAGGAAGAGGCCTCCCATCTGGTAGACGTAACGCTGCTGTATCCAGTAGTTGTTCGCGGACCGGTAGGCGACCTCACCCATTGTGTATGGTGGGATCACGTTGCTCCCACTTTTGGTAATTGTGAGGGTATCCTGATGCTCGTTCACCGAGACGGTCCCGCCCGATGCGACAGGGGCAAGCACCGGGAAGAGAACGCCGCCCCCCTGCGTACTGCCTCCGATCGTCCCGAGGTCGAACGAGGTGCTGAGCGTCACGCCCTCTGCGGACCGCGTGGTATTGATCGAACTGACCCACAGCGAATCCAGAGCAATCTTATAATCCACGAACCGGTCCTTGACCGCGTTCATGTGGGCGATCTCGTCCTCTCTTCCCGCCGCCGGGACCCCGTACACCTGGTAGAGCGAGAGTGCGACGACGATCAAGCCGAGGATCAGGACGAAGCCGACGACCTCCGAGAGGCCGTCATCACGCGGTCGGGACGGCATAGTCAAATTAATTCTCTGTGTGAGGCCTATATCTACCTATTGTTCATCTCCTTGCACGTTCTGCCCATGAAACAAGAAACAGCGGAGAATAGGGCGCTTTAACGCCAGACCCGGGTCTCTCAAGAGTCCCGCTCCTTCACCATCAAACCTTTTCACCTCAGCCTGCCCATAAATGTTACAGTATGCCACAGGAGTCGGGAGTATCCCCCGGCGGACGGTTCCTCTCTCCGGGATGCGTCCTCTGCCACCAGGGAGCAAAGATGGTCCTCTTCGTGACCGGCCGGTGTCACCGCACCTGCTGGTACTGCCCGCTCTCGTATGAGCGGAAAGGCCGGGACGTAGTGTTTGCAAATGAACGGAAAGTCTCGTCGCCGTCCGAGGCCATCGAAGTGGCGGAGAGCATGAGCGCTCTGGGGACCGGGGTCACCGGCGGCGAACCGCTGATCGAACTCGACCGGGTGGTGGAATACTGCAGGGCTCTCAAGGAGCACTTCGGCCCGGACCACCAGATCCACCTCTACACCGGCCTTGCGCCGAACGAACCCATGCTCCGCCGCCTCCAGGGGCTGGTCGACGAGATCCGGCTGCACCCGCCTCATGAGTCGTGGCCATGCATCCTCGAGACCGACTTCGCCCGCTCTGCCGTCTTCGCCCGTAACATGGGCTTTCTGATCGGCATCGAGGTGCCGGCCCTCCCGGGAATCGAGGACCTTGCCGCTGCCCTCCCGCTTCTCGACTTCCTCAATATCAACGAACTGGAGTGGGGGGAGACCTGCGCCGCCGCCATGCGCGAACGCGGGCTCGAACCCGAGGACGGGCTGCATAATGCCGTGTTGGGCGCCCGCCAGTGGGCGGAGAAACTCTCTCTCGACCAAAAAGTGCACTTCTGCTCGTCGGTCTTCAAGGACTCGGTCCAGCTACGGGAACGCTTAAAGCGGATCGCTGCAAACACTGCGCGTCCGTTTGAAGAGGTGACGGATGACGGGACGGTTGTGTACGGGGTGCTTGAGGCGACAGGTCCCATCGACGATCTCCTGGAGAGCCTCGATGAGGACGATTACGTGGTCTGCGAAGGAAGGGTCGAGATGGCGTGGTGGGTGCTTACCGATCACGGTGCCGGGCTGCCGGGCAGGAAATACGTCGTCGAGCGCTACCCCAACGGTGGCATGGTGGTCGAGGTGACGCCGCTCTGATGCTGCGATCGAGGCTTGAGCCCCTCTACGAGCGTTACCTGCAGTGGCAGGTGAAGCACATCCCCCGGCACGTTGCGGTGATCCAGGACGGAAACCGCCGGTTTGCCCGGGAGCAGGGGCTTGATACGGCACTCGGGCACCGGCTCGGGGCGGATGCCACGGAGCAGGTCCTCGACTGGGCATGCGAACTCGGTGTGCGGCATATCACGCTCTACACCTTCTCCACCGAGAACTTCAGGAGAAACAAGGACGAACTCGCGTCGCTCTTTGCGCTCTTTCAGGAGAAGTTTCTCGTGATCCTGACCGACGAGCGGGTGCACAAAAATCATATTCGGGTGCAGATGATCGGCGACCGGTCCCTCCTCCCCGACGACCTCCTGGAGACGATCGAAGCGGCGGAGAGAGCGACGCTGCACTACACCAATTACTATCTCAACATTGCGCTTGCCTATGGTGGCCGGAACGAGATCGTGCATGCCGCCCGGTCGATCCTCGACGAGGTAAAATTGGGCACTCTCGACCCCGGGACCATCAGCACCACGACCGTCGAGAGCCACCTCAACCGGGGCGCGCCCATACCCCCCGTCGACCTGATCATCCGCACCGGCAACGACTGCCGGACATCCAACTTCCTCCCCTGGCTCGCGAACGGCCACGAGTCGGCCGTCTACTTCTGCGCCCCCTACTGGCCGGCGTTCCGGAGGATCGATCTCCTCCGGGCGATGCGCGTCTATGACCAGCGCATGCTTCTCAAGGAGCGTGCAGGCCGGCGTTCCTGACGGTCACTGCCCGAAACGGCGTGCCCGGGACTGGAAATCCCGGAGTGCCCGGAGAAAATCCACTTTTCTGAGCAGAGCCCAGTTGACGTCGAGAAAGAAGAGTTCGGAGTAGACCGATTGCCAGATGAGGAAGTCGGTCAGGTGGTCGCCGCCGGTCTTGATGACGAGGTCGGGCTCGTAGTTGAAGGTGAGGTACGACTCCAGCAGGTCTTCGTCGACCAGCGCCGGGTCGACGCCGTCTTCGGCCATCCTTCTCACGCAGCCGGCGATCTCTTCCCGCCCGCTCTTCCCGATAGCCACCGTCACGTCCATACCTTCCCCGCTGACCTCTTTTTCGTCCCGGTAGTGCAGGGTCAGGCGTGCGATCGACGAGATCGTGCGGATCAGCGGAAGGCACCGTTCCAGCCGGGCCGGATCGGCGGTGCTGATATGGAACATGGCACTGGCGATCCCGAGGTCGCGGCACCACTGGGCGGCAAGGTAGAGGTTGCCCGGGGCGTCGAGCATATCCTGCTCGGTGATCATGAAACAGATGTGTTCCGGGAGGGTGCGGAGGTCCCGGAGGAGGATCTTCTCGTAGAGGCGGTAGATCACGACCGCCACTCCAGCAGCCCGGATAGGGAGAGGGTATTTAATATATCGTCCGGGGTGCACCAGCCCCGGCGTGCCAGCATGATACCGTAGCGCATATTTGCAAATTCGCCATTCCTGTGGGCATCGGTCCCTGCAGCCAGTTTCACTCCTTTCTTCTTCGCATGCCAGATATAAATATCCTCAAGGTCGAGCCGGTGAGGCGACGCGTTGATCTCAAGGGCGGTCCCCGTCACCGCAGCGTGGTCGATCACCCGGAGAAGGTCGATTGCGTACGGCGGTCTGCGGCCGAGAAGGCGCCCGGTGGGATGGCCGATGATATCGACGTGCTCGTTCTCCATCGCGGTGAGGACGCGCCGGGTCAGGAGATCCTGGTCCTGGGCGAACCCCGAATGGACCGATGCGATTACCAGGTCGAGGTCGGCGAGAACCTTGTTCGGGTATCCGAGCGTGCCGTCGCTCTTGATATCCACTTCGCTCCCGGCGAGGAGCTGGCAGGCGTGCCGGCGGTTGACCCGCTCGATCTCGGTCTGCTGTTCTTTGAGGGCATCCGGGGTCACCCGCGAGGAGTGGTCGGTGACCACGACGTACTCGTAGTCCCGGGCGTCTCCGGCCTCCGCCACGTCCTCGATCGACTGGTGGCCGTCGCTCCAGGTTGTGTGAGCGTGAAGGTCTCCCCGCACGTCGCGAAGGTCGACCAGGTCGGGGAGGGTGCCCCGGAGGGCGAGTTCGATCTCGCCCCGGTCCTCGCGCAACTCCGGCGGGACGATCGCCATCCCGAGGAATGAAAAGACCTCCTCCTCGCTCCCGAACGTCTGCAGGCGGCCGCTTGCAGTCTCCACGAGGCCTTCGGGTTCAAGCCGGTAGCCCCGTTCCAGCGCCACCTCGCCGAGGCGGGCCAGAAACCCCCGGGAGCCTGTGGCGCAGAGGAGCGCGGTCCCGCACCGGCCGGGCTCGGTGAACCGGATCTTCAGGTCGGCACCGCCGAGAGTGAGCGAGACCACTTCGGCGCTCGCATCGGCAGCCCCGAGGCTGTTTACGAGGGCGTTCCGGTTCCCGGTAGCGACGATCTCAATCCTGCCGACTGAGCTTGACCCCCGCCGGTAACTCCCCGCAACCGCATACTGCCCATCAGGGAAGAGCGCGGCCACGCTCGCGAGCACGGCGTCGGCCTGTGGGCGGGCCATCCGGTTCGACCTCTGGCGGAACTGCCTGATGCCTCGCTCGATCGCCTCCTCCTTCTTTGCCCCGAACCCCGGGAGTGCCCTGAGCCGGTGCCCCTTCACCGCCTGCTCGAGATCCTCCACGGTCAGGATGCCGAGTCTCTTCCAGAGGGTGTGCAGGGTCTTTGGGCCCACGCCGGCAACGCCGAGAAGCTCGACGATCGACCCGGGGATGGTTGCCTGCAGACTATCGAGTTCCCCAAACGACCCGGTAGCGGCGATCTCGTGGATCTGCCCGGCTATCCGGACACCTATGCCCGGGATACGGGTGAGTTCCTCCTCAGTGAGTTTTGCAACCGGGAAAGAGAGCCGCTCGACCTGCCGCGCCGCCCGCTCGTAAGCCCCGGTCCGGTACCGGTCATCTCCCGCGATCTCGAGCAGACGGCCCATGAATGCGAGCCGTTCGGCAACATCCCTGTTCGTGACCTGCCGCTCCGGGGTCGTCCCCATGATCATCGATCGTCCGTGAAACCATATAGGCGTTGATGCTCGCCGGGTGCAGGCGCACGAAGGGCGTCGCCGGACGGGAACATATGCGGACGGCACATTCCCTACGTCACGTCTTCCGGAAAGAGTGCCTTTCCTTTCTTGGTGTATTCGATAACACCCAGTTGTTTGAGGAGATCCCGGTCCTCATCGACTTCCCATCCCCTGGAGGAGTGGCGCTGCTCTCATCCCTCCCCTTGCGCAAGGGGTCTTCCCGCTTATGCTGCCTACACCCCCAAATATAAACTTATAGGAGTCAAAGAAAATGTAGCATGCTTCCTTCCACATTTGAGGATTACCTTGAAGCGGTCCTCACGATCACGGGAAACGGCGGGCAGTCGGCGACGCTGCAGGAGATAGCGGGAGCCCTCGGCACCGAAAGGGAAGCCACCGGGACTACCATCGCCTCCCTGGTCGAGGAAGGATACCTGGAGCGGGCAACCGACGACGCCGTCAGACTGACCGAGAAGGGATTATCGGTGGCGTCAGTGGTGGCACGGAAACACCGTGTCCTCCAGTGTTTCTTAACGGAGATGCTCGGTGTCGATGCGGACGCCGCGAGCAAGGAGGCCTGCACGCTCGAGCACGACATCTCCGACGAGACGATCGACCGGCTCTCTTCCTACATGGACGGCGCCCAACCCCCAACGGGGCGTATGGGACACTGCCGGGGCCGGGACGCCTGCACGCTGCTTGACTGCAAGGAAGGGGATACCGTTAAGGTGGCGACGATACGGGGGCCCCGGCGGCACCGGAGGCTGCTCGACCTCGGCATCTTCCCCGGTGAGGTCGTGCAGATCCGGCGGAAACTCCCGAACCAGTCGGTCGTGGTCAGGGTGAAAGGGTGCGACATCGCTATCAGCCCCGAGATCGCCGGATCGATCCTGGTGGAGTCGTGTCCATGAGATTTGCGCTGATCGGCAACCCCAGCGTAGGCAAATCCCTGATCTTCAACCAGCTCACCGGCCTCGGGGTCGAGGTGAGCAACTATCCCGGGACCACGGTCGAGTTGCAGCGGGGCAACACCTGTTTTCAGCGTGAGATGGTCGAACTTGTGGATCTTCCCGGCGTCTATTCGCTGGAAGGGGGTTCGGACGAGGAAGATCTGGTCCACCGGTTCCTGGAGCAGCAGGACACCGATGCGGTCATCGTGGTGGTGAACGTCACACGCCTGGAGCGCAACCTCTACCTTCTCCTCCAGGTGGCGGAGTACGGCCTCCCGATGGTCGTCGTGCTCAACATGGCCGATGAAGCCGCAAAATTGGGGATTGAGATCGATCCCGCCCCGATCCGCGACCTTCTCGGTGTCGATGTCATCCAGACGGCGGCGTCGCAGGGGAAGAACATCGACCGGATCATCCCGGCGGCCCTTGCCGCCACCCGGCCGTCGAAAGTGGAGATCCCGTACGACCATCATGTGGAAGCCGCCGTCCGGAGTCTCGGGAAGATGTTTGGTGTCGACCGCAAGGAGAGCGTCCGGGCGCTCCAGGGGTTCGGCGATAACCCGGAACTGCTCGAGGCGGCACGAACGATCGCCGACGAGATCGAGTCCCGGCACCGGATGACGGTCACCCAGGTCATCGCGGCCAACCGGCACAACTTCGCTCACCGGATCGCCGACCTCACCCTCAAGGAAGAGTTGCTCCTCCGCCAGACCGACCCTGACAGTATCCTGACCCGGCTGTTCCCCGGAATGCCGATCCTCCTCGGCATCCTCGTCGGGATGCTCCTCCTGGTCTTCGTCGTGGGATCGTTCCTTGAGGAGATCATCGTGGAGATCTTCAACGTATTTGCCATACAACCGTTCCTCGCGCTCGGGCTGCCTCCACTCGCCGAAGAACTGGGAAGATCCATCCTGCTCGCGCTCCAGGCGGGCCTCGGGATAGCATTCCCGTACGTCCTGCTCTTCTACATCATCATCTCCGTCCTCGAAGACTCCGGATACATGACCCGGGCGGCCTTCCTCGCCGACAACGCGATGCACAGGCTCGGGATGCACGGCGGGGCGGTCATCCCCCTCACCCTGGCGTTCGGGTGCAACGTGCCGGCTATCATGAGCATCCGGCTCCTGCACTCACGGCGGGAGCGCATTATTGCCTCGTTCCTGGTCACGATGGTTCCCTGCTCGGCCCGGACCGTCATCATCGCCGGGATTGTGGGGAGCTTCGTCGGTCTCGGGGCGGCATTCAGCGTATATGGCATCGTCTTCGTCCTGATCCTCATCACGGGGCTCGTCCTCTCCCGCGTGACGCCGGGCGAGCGGTTCGGCATGATCATGGAGATGGTGCCGCTCCGCCGGCCGGACTCGAAACTGGTGATGAAGAAGGCCTGGGCGCGCCTCTCGGAGTTCCTCTTCATCGCGATGCCGCTCCTCCTCGTCGGGAGCGTCGTCCTCGGGCTGCTCGAGTTCTTCGGTATCATGGCAATCTTTGAGGGGATCGTGGAGCCCTACACCATGGCCCTCCTCGGCCTTCCCGGCTACTCGGCGACGGCGCTCGTCTTCGGGATCCTCCGGAAAGAGATGGCGTTTGAGACCCTCGCCATCCTCGCAGGCACCGCCGACCTGGGGGCGGTGCTCTCATCCCTCCAGCTGTACATCTTTGCGGTCGTCACCGTCCTCTTCGTCCCCTGCCTCGCGACCATCACGGTCCTCCTGCGTGAAGTCGGTTCAAGGATAACGCTCGCGATCACCGTCTACACCGTTGCCCTCGGACTCCTTATCGGAGGCCTTATGTATCGTATCCTATCATAAATGGTGTACTGAGATGTACCTCTACGAAACCGGCATTCCGATGATCGACAGGGAGTATGGGGGCCTGCGGGCTGCCGCGAACGTCCTCATCCTGGCGCCGCCCCTGACCTATGCGGAGCATCTGGCATACAGAGTAGCCTGCCCCCGGGCGGGGGAATGGACGGTTGCGATCTCGACCGACGAGCGTGCCGCCGACGTCGTCGGCGCATTCAGGAGGCAGGGGGCAGGGAGACACCAGATCGGGATCATCGATGCGGTCACGAAGAGTTCGGTGCCGACCCTGCGGGACACGACGAAGGCGAAGTTTGTCACGAGCCCCCTCGACCTGACCAGTATGGGCATCAAGTTCTCAAGGATGGTAGAGGATATGTGGAAGGAGGGGGTGATGGCCGATCCTCCAGGGCCGATGCCTCCGCCGATCCGGCTCTGCATCAACTCGGTCTCGACGCTTCTTATGTATGCACGGCTTGAGGTGACCTTCAAGTTCCTCCACGTCATCACGAACCGGGTGAAGAAACTTGAGGGGATCGGGATCTACGTCCTCAACAGCGAGTCGTTCGACGACCGGACGGTATCCACGATCAAGCAGTTGATGAACATGGTCATCGAGGTGAGGACGGATGACGGGAGGCAGTCGGTGGAGCGGGACTTCCGCGTCATCGGCATCCACGGCAGGACGACCCCCTGGATCCGTTACTTCTACGATGATGGAACACTGACAGTTGAGGGATGACGATGAAACCCTTGCAGATGCGTCCCGGCTGCCTCATGCCCCGGATACCCTGCCTTCCTGCGTTCAGCCTCGCTTCTGGAGCGAACCGCCCATGCTGATCTTCGTGGGTCTGGGGCTCTACGACCTCGGGGATATATCGGTCAAAGGCCTCGAATATGTCCGTAACGCCGATGCCGTCTACCTGGAATCGTACACGTCGCGGTTGATGGGGACGGATGTTCCCGCGATGGAGGCGTTCTTTGGCAAGGAGGTCCGGGTGCTCGGGCGAGAGGATGTCGAAGGGGACCCCCGCGAGATCCTCGAGCGTGCCGCGATAGGCCGGGTGGCGTTCCTGACCGGGGGAGACCCCATGGTCTCGACGACGCATGCCGACCTGCGGATGCGGGCAGCCGCCGCCGGGATTGAGACGTCCATCATCCACGCCTCCTCGATATCGAGTGCGGTCTCGGGCCTCTCCGGGCTCCAGAACTACCGGTTCGGGAAGTCCTGTTCGGTGCCGTTCCCCGCGAAGGGGTGGTTCCCGACGGCCCCCCTCGAGACGGTTGCGGCAAACCTCGCGCTCAACCTGCATACGCTTGTCTACCTCGATATCCAGAAAGACCGCTATATGCGCATCCCCGAGGCGGTCGCCCTCCTCGAAGAGATGGCGGAGAAGCGCGGCATCGAGCCGCCCGGCCTGTACGTGGGCATCGCCCGGGCGGGGTCGGAGAGCCCCGTGGTCGTGGCGGGGACCGGTGCGAAGCTCAGAGAGACGGAGTTTGGGGCCCCGCTCCATATCCTCGTCGTGCCGGCGGACCTCCACCCCATGGAACGCGAGTACCTGGAGATCTTTGCCGGCTTATGACCCTCGAGGAGTACGGTGCCGTCTTTTTGGAGGCACTCTCCCTGACCCGGATTGCCGTCCCGGAGGAGACCCTCCTTCACCAGGTGGCCGACGAGGTGCTCGAGATGGCTGCGGCCTACCAGAGCGACGGCACGGCGTTTCTGACGGATGATCCGGTGAACGCGCTCGCCGCCTTTGCGTACGGGCTCGGGTGGCTTGACGCAGGCTCGCGGCTCGGGCTCTTTGAGCCGCTCGCCGCCCACCCGCCGGACGGGGTGGATGCAGCCATACCGGACCGATATGGCACCCACCTGGACGAGAAGACCCACCGCTACCGGCGGATGCTTCGCTCCGCTCTTCTCGTGGTTCGCGCGGGCCCGGACGAGGCGAGCCCGCTCTCTGCGGGGGCGGAGGTGTTCCGCTCCGCGGCGTCTTCCCGGTATGCGGAGGGCGTAGAACGCCTTGATGCGGGCGACCTTGCCGGCGCCCTCGCCCGGTTCAGCTACGGGTATGCCTGGCTTGATGCCGGTGTCCGTGCGGGACTCTTCAGGATCACCGGCGAGCGGGGTCTCTTCACCGTCTAAGGACCGGCGCGGAAGCAGATCCCCGGCCTGGCTTGAGGTGCAAAATGAGCGGCTACGTTCCTCGACACGCTCCAGGGGGAGAACGCTGCCTTACGGGGCGAACCCGAGCAGATCCAGCGACAGATCGCGATGCAGGCCGGCATCAGCGCGAGCCCGGAGAAACCTATTTTAGGTACGCCGGGATATCATACCCTATCAGGAGGGAAAGATGGCAAAACCGATTGAACTTGGGCTTGTTCTGGAGGGAGAAGATGCCCGGCGGTTCCAGCGCTATCTGGACCGGCCCACAGACACCGATGACGGCCGCGAGCTGATCCGCGAAGCCGCCATCCTCGCCCGCGAGATGCGACTTTGAACACAAAAATACCCTTCGATAATCTATCTTTTTCTCTCTATCGTGACTTCTATCGGTCCTACCAGGAAGCCGAGAAGGGTATGAGTCCGCCCCTGTCTGTTTTCGATGGCGGCGGCCGTCGTTGACGGGTTCCTTGGTAAACTGAGGTCATCCCATAACCCTCCAGATCATGATGGCACATGCCGGGTGGATCAACCCGGAGAATGAGTGTTCATATACGACGGGCAAGGAGACCCCCGGTTTCAACCGGGGGAGGAATTGCCCGTATCAAGCCCCGTACACGTTCGCCCCGCGGGGGTTACCTTATAGACAGATGAGTCCCAAAGATAAGAGATAATGGCA
>DASQ01000025.1:0-7372 GCA_002503885.1 Methanoculleus marisnigri
CCCTTCCACAAGTTCCGGCAGAAGCTGAAGAGCAAGTGCGAGGGGTATGGTATCCGGTTCGATGACTCGCACTCCGAGGCATACACCTCGCAGGTGGACGCTCTCGCGCTCGACCCGATCCGAAAACCGCCCTATGGGAGGAAGCGGCGGATCAAGCGAGGACTGTACCGGAGTGCTCTGGGCACCCTGATCAACGCCGATGTCAACGGCGCTCTGAACCATTTACGAAAGGTAGCCGGTGATTCCGTGGTTCCACGGATAATCGGTAGGGGCCGCGTCAACCGGCCCGTGCGAATAAGGACGTCTTTTGAACCGTCAACCTTCGCACCGATTAAATTGCAGCCCTGTGCCCCGCAAGGGGTCCCGCTGCAAGCCCCCGGTTTTAACCGGGGGTAGTTGACACCTGCCTGACCACCCGCATAATCTCCTGATACATGGCATCCGCGACATCCTGGTCCTTTGCCTCGATCATGATCCGGATCATCGGTTCCGTGCCCGATGCCCGCACCAGAGCCCAGGCGTTGTCCCTGACGATCTTGATGCCGTCGATCTTCTCGATGGTCTCTCCGGAGAATGCTTCTTCCATGGCGCGGACCAGCGCGGCCGGATCGGCGGTATGGTGCTTCTCTTTGATCAGGTGGTATGCAGGGAGTTCATCGAGGATCTCCGAGAGTTTCCTGCCGCGATGGCTTGCGAGAACCGCCACCATCATGGCGGCGGTCATGCCCCCGTCCCGGCAGAACTGATGGTCGGCATAGATCAGGCCGCCGTTTCCTTCACCCCCAAATGAGACTTTCTCTCCCCTGCCCATCAGTTCGATCATCCTCCTTGCGACATAGATACTTCCGACAGGAGTGTAGTCGACGGTGCACCCGTGTTTCTCTGCGATATCCCGGATCAGCCGGGAGGTAGCGACAGGGGTGACGACGAGCCCGCCACCGTTCCTGCCGCAGACGTAGTCCTCGATCAGACCGAACTCGTAGTTCTCTTCTATATAGCGTCCTATGGTATCAACGAAGACCGCCCGATCAGCATCGCCGTCATGTGCCACTCCAAAGTCGGCACCCGTGGCGACGACCATCTCCGAGAGGGGCTGCAGCCCTTCGGGGGTTGGCTCTGGCATCCTGCCCGGGAAGGTGCCGTCGAGCCGGGCGTTGATGGTATGGACCCGGCAGCCCATCCTTGAGAGGATGATCGGGGTCGTGAGCGCCGCGGGGCCGGAACCGGGGTCGACGACGACGGTCATGCCCTCGCCGATA
The DNA here is from genome assembly GCA_002503885.1 of Methanoculleus marisnigri. Classification (GTDB taxonomy): domain Archaea; phylum Halobacteriota; class Methanomicrobia; order Methanomicrobiales; family Methanoculleaceae; genus Methanoculleus; species Methanoculleus marisnigri_B. The sequence goes on from DASQ01000025.1 coordinate 1,260, forward strand.
CCTGCCGGGAAGTGCCCCACGACGGCCTGAATGTATTCCTCGATCCGGTCGGGTGCGGCGGCTTCCGCGCCGACGCCGTCCCAGGGCGCCACGTTGAACTCCCCGGCAAAGAACCGGTCTTCGAGCTTGATGATCTCGTCATCAGACATCTCGGTGCCGTCGGCCTCGACGATCTTCACGCCGTTGTACTCGGGCGGGTTGTGGGATGCGGTGATCATCGCGCCGCCGGCAAACCGGTTGGTCTTTATGATGTACTGCAGGGCCGGCGTGGGAAGGATGCCCACGTCCACCACGTCGCACCCGGTCATCAGGAGCCCGGCTTTGAGGGCGTGGGCCAGGGCTTCACCGGACGTCCGGGTGTCTCTGCCGACCGCTATGGTGCCTTTCCTCATCGATCCGAGCGCGGCGCCGATCTTGAGGACGAGATCCGGTGTCATCATCTCTCCAATTACGCCCCGCACGCCGTTCGTTCCAAACATCCGTTTTCCGTTCATCTCTGTCACTTCTCCGCGTCGTGTAATTCCCGTTTGAGCCTATCTATTGCGCTGCTGGCGGCGGCGAACGCCTCCTCTCTGTGCTCAGCGAGTATAGCAAGATAGGTTATATCTTCTCCGGCATAGAGCCGCCCTTTCCGGTGGTAGAACCGTGCACCGATGATCCCCGGGACTGCTTCCATCTCTCTATGGATGCTCTCGGTCAGGGCGTCGACGGTCTCGTCGAACTCCAGGTATTCGGTCCGCTCGGTGCCGGTCCACTCCCGGACAATCCCGTTGAACGTGAGGACGGCCCCTGCATGTGAGACGCCGCACTCGCGCCGGAGCTCCCGGACCAGCCCCTCGACGGTATAGTAGTCCTCGAACTCCGGTAGTGCGGCGATCACCTCGTCGATGGTGGGGTTCCGGAGCACGACGTTCTCGCCGGGAAGGTCGCCTATCACTACTCTCGGGAACGGCCGGGACTTGAACCCCTCGAGTATGGCATATTCAACGCCGGTGTTGCAGAGGGTTGCCAGGGTGGAGTCGAGGTCGTTCTCGCGCCTGACGATGACCGACTTCTCTTCGTCGACGCCGCCGGATATAGCAGCATGCGATTCATAGTATAGCGTGGTGTCTTTTCCGGGCTCGAGTAGAAATCCGTGGTGCCCCAGATGCTTGACTGCTCCGACGGTCCCGCGTGCGGAGAGCGCCCCGATCAGGCTCCTTATGAATGTGGTCTTCCCGGTGTTTGAGCGGCCGACAATCTGAATGATCTTCATACGTCCTCATCCCTCTCTGTTATTGGGTTCTCCTCTCCTTCCTGGCCGGGTCTGGACTTCAAGATGACCGACGCCGCCTCGGCCACGCCCCGCATCACCTCGGTGATCCGGTCCTCGACGTCGATCTCGTCGTCGAGGTTCAGGCTCGTCCCTTCCACCTCCAGCAGGAACCGGGCGACTTCGCTTGCCTCGAAGAGGATCTCGTCGAGTTCTTCTGCGGTAAAAAAGCCGCACATGGCCCCGTAGAAGAACGTGGCTCCTGCTTTCTTCACCTTCTTCTTGAACGAGCTCCGTGCCTGATTGACCGCCTGCGGGGTGTAGGAGTCGACCATGAACGGGCAGAGTTCGGGGAGGTTCTCACCGATGAACGTCATCTCCGAGCCGCTGGTGGTCTTGAAATCTGCGCAGAGGCGTGCGATCGCCCACTCGCGGGCGGTGATATGGGTGTGTTTGCGCAGGAACTGGTTGACCCGCTGGTAGGTGGCGCCGTCTACTTTCTTGAATTTCTGGTACTTATTTGGGTCTTTGATGCTTTCAGGCTCTTCCATTTTACCTATCCTCTTGTTGGTTTTGATATTTCAATTGGGCTGATTGAACGACGATATCCCCGGGGCGGCTAAGATGGCGGTTGAGAGAATCGGGTTTGCCGCGGGGGTCCGGTTGTGCGCAGGCTCCGGAGGTTTCGCGGCTGCCCCTGCCTCAGTTAACGTATAGCATTATGTGGTTTATAACTGTCTCTTTGATCCCGGAGCCGGGGTGAGGATTTGGCCGCCCTGGATCCGGTGTTGCCTTAATCGGGGTAGAATGGTTGGTCTTCGGGCCCGGGGCGGCACGGGTTGGGCATCCTTGCCGGGATGATCCTGTGACGGGGATTCTCCGGCTATGGGGGGCGGTGACGTTCTGTAGCGGCAACGGATGCGGGCGAGATGGGGGGGCGATGTTCTCTGGAATGGCTGGCGGGAGTTCCAGGAAGGCATTGGGCTTTGGGTTGCGAATGCAGGCTCGATCGCCGTTCGGTAAGGGATGCTATGGGTGGAATGCGACCGGCTCGTGGGATGGGGGCGGGGGCAGGAGGCACCGGTAGGTGGGAGTTGCGACTGACGAACGTCCGGAGCTTGAGGGGTCATCAGGCTTCGAGGTTTCCCTCAGATCCTCGTGAGCTTCAGTGGGTGTTGTATAATGGCTCCGCTGGGGCAGGTCGCCCGGGTTTTGGCACCTCCGTATCATGGTTTTGGGCCAGGATCGCGGGCTCCAGCATATGAATGGTTGTCGGCGGGGACGATCTGCGGCCTATGCCCTTATGTGGGGGCCCTTTATATGTGGGCGGGGCCTGCAGGCTTCGTGGCACCGATGGTACTCCAGGATCGTTCACTTTCTCCCCGCACGGTATGGGGTTCATATACTCGGAAGAGGACGTATTCAACAGGGTCTGTTACCCGTCCACCCGGGATGGCAGCCCCATACCTCCTAACTCCGATGCCTCCTGCATCACCGGAAATATTCTTTTTTAAGGTGCGGAACAGAATTGGTCTCCCCCCTGAGTTCCGGGCGGTTTGCTGGATGTATTGTCTCCGAAGGGATCGGTCGGAGCCTTTTTCGCCGGGAACCCCGGGTTGCCCGGGGTCACGGAACGGCGCCGGAAATGGCCGATCTCTTGTTTTCGTTAGATGAACCGGGGCGTGAAAAGCACCTTTTCTGTTCCTCCCCGACCGACTTCTCCTTCCTGCGTCTCCTGGTGCGAATACGTTGCCGGATCTCCGTGTTCTATGGCCTTTGCCAGCCCGGGGCGTCGTATTCTGCACCGGTTATCGCCCATCCTGGCCTCGTGCGATATGCATATCTCCGGGCAGAATGAACCTCTCCCGGACGTATTTCCCCGGCAGATGCCGCGCTCTGTGGGTGATTGAGCCGGGTGGAGCGCGGCTCCCTCGCGGTAAGATCTTGAGGTCCGTCTGATACTAACTGGTCCATCCCTCGGTAGGGTCCAATGGGGGCTCTCCGGGTGAAAATCGTCTTGCGGGGAATAGGCATTTACCGCAATTTTGATATGCTTCGTTATTCTAATCAATAACCAATGGAAAACACCCTCTTCTCAGAGTGGCTGGATCGCTTCGGCAACCACCTCCGGATGCGGAATTACTCCCCGAGGACCATCAAAAAATATGGGCAGACCGTTCAGCGCTTCGCCCGGTATGCCTGGCTCCGGCAGCATTCGGATCCGGGCAGGGTTTCGTTCGATGAGGCCGCGTTCGAGAACGCTCCCCTGGATGCGGATGTCAACGTCTCTGCGGCCCTCGTCACCGATTTCTTCTCCTGTATTTCGGAAGGGCGGGAGTATAAGCCCAAGACTCTCCACCGGATGATATCGACGCTCTCTTCGTTCTATCGGTATCTCTACGCACAGGGGGTCGTGGTTGCCGACCCGATGCTCGGGGTGGAGCGGCCCCGGATCAAGAATCAGGAACTGAAATACCTCAAGCACAGCCAGGTTCTCCGCCTGATTAACACGATCGAGAGCGAGCGGGATCGGTTGATCGTTCGCCTTATCTACGCCACCGGCGTCCGTGTTTCGGAGCTCTGCGCGATAAACGTAGAAGATATCGACTTCGAGGAGCAGACGATCCGGGTCAAGGGAAAAGGCGACAAGATCAGGACTGTCTTCGTCGACGAAGAGACGCTTGAGGAGATCAACCGGTTCATCGGCAATATGATCATGGGGCCGCTCTTTCTGGGTCAGCAGGGCAACCATATCTCTCCCCGGACCATCCAGCATCTCTTCAAGCAATACGCCCCTGCCGGGATTACGCCGCATAAAATCCGGCATTCCTACGCGAGCGAGCTCTATCGCCGGTCGAAGAACCTCCGTGTCGTGCAGGAGAACCTGGGGCACTCCTCTATCAAGACGACCGAGATTTACCTGCATACCGACATTGATGAGCGCAAACGTGTCTATCAGCAGTTTTTCCCGCTCTCGAACGGGAAGGGGGGTGAGTGATCCGGGTCGGTCGGGCAATGCCGGTAAACCGCATGATGCTATATTGGTGCGGGTTGGCGGGGCTCCCCGGGGGCCGTACCCTTCCGGCCATCCCGTCGGCCCCACCTCTCCGGCAACGCTCAAATCACTGGAGTGCCAATCGTACTCATATGCGCTACATCGTCACAGGCGGAGCGGGGTTCATCGGCTCCAACCTCGCAGAGCGACTGGCACGCGACGACCACGATGTCGTGATCATCGACGACCTCGTCACCGGGCGGCGTGAGAATATCGAGCACCTCATCAGCCATCCCCGGGTGACGTTCATCGAGGGGAGCGTCAGCGACCTCGCCCTGCTCACCGATGCCTTTTCCGGGGCAGACGGCATCTTCCACCAGGCAGCCATCGCCTCGGTCCCCCGATCCGTGGCAAAGCCCCTGGAGACAAACGCGGTGAACGTGGCCGGAACCGTGAACGTCCTCTGGGCCGCAAAAGAGTGCGGCGTTCCGGCCGTCGTGGCGGCTTCCACCTCGGCGATCTACGGTGACGACCCGGCTTTCCCCAAACGCGAGACGATGGCGCCGACACCGCTCTCCCCCTATGCAGTCTCAAAACTCGCGGGCGAGTACTATGGAAAGGTCTTCTCGGACCTCTATGGTATCCGGACGGTCTTCCTCCGCTACTTCAATGTCTTTGGTCCCCGGCAGGACCCGAACTCCGAGTATGCGGCGGTGATCCCGAAGTTCATCACCCGCCTGCTCGATGGGAAGCCACCGATAATCTACGGCGACGGAGAGCAGACCCGGGACTTCATCTTCGTGGCGGATGTCGTCCGGGCGAACATCCAGGCGATGGAGAGCAACGCCTCCGGTGTCTTCAACATCGCCGGGGGCAGCAGGATCAGCCTCAACGAACTTGCCGGGAGTCTCTCGGAGATCACCGGCATACACCACCGGCCGGTGTATGAGCCGCCGCGGTCGGGGGATGTGCGTGACTCGCTTGCCGACATATCCCGGGCCGGGAAAGCCTTCGGTTTCTCCCCCCGCCGCACGCTCGCTGAGGGGCTCCGCGAGACGGTGGCGTGGTTCCGGGATGCCGGCCAGTAACCGCTCCCTGATCCGGAGACCGGCGCCGGGCACCCCGGCTGCCGATCGCGGGTTGCCCCGACTTCGGGCATGAGATCTGCAGGAACTTATATATCGTCACTCTGCAGTAAGGGGTGCGAGGTGCCAACGTATGCCCCAATTAATTACACCGGAGATCCCCCGTAAGGGTGATGATAGAGATGCGTCACGGGCGTACACCGACGCAATCGTGGAGACCCTGGACCCCGCGGCCCACAACAACAGGGGTGTGGCGCTCGAGAGGCAGGGACGTTATGATGAGGCGCTGACTGCGTTCAGTGCGGCGCTCCTCTCCGACAACGAGGACGTCTACGCCTGGAACAACCGGGCAGTGATCCTCACCCGGCTCGGCCGCCCCCAGGAAGCGGTGCTTGCGTGCAGGCAGGCGCTCGCGATCGACCGGTCGTGCATCTTCGCCTGGGTTACCTACGGCATGGTGCTCGGCAGGCTCGGGAATTACCAGGAGGCCGAACGGGTCCTTGCGGTGGCAGAAGACCTCGACCCGCAGGCCCGTGCGCTCTACCCCGGGAATTCGACGATGACCCGGGCCTGAAGCAGGGTACTCATTTTTTGGAAACCTTTTTTGGAAACCGGGCGGAATGGTCGACAGGCCCGCCCTATCCCCGGGTGCCCGGGGTCCGGGGATCGATACACCCTCCGGTGCTATACGGGTGGGTGGTTTGATGGGTCTACTCATGTTCCTGCTCCAGCCACTGGCCCCGTATGCATCCCACGACCGCCGGAGTTCCCCCTGGCCCCC
>DASQ01000025.1:7546-49785 GCA_002503885.1 Methanoculleus marisnigri
GTCGCGGTGCTGCCCTCGGACCACCTGATCACCGCGAACGGGCCGTTTCACGAGGCCTTCCGGCGGGCGGAGCGGCTCGCGAAGGACCACCTGGTAGTCTTCGGGGTGCGGCCGACCCTCCCCCACACCGGCTACGGCTACATCCGTCCGGGCGAGCCCGTGACGGACGGTTCGCTCGTGGACGCCTTCGTGGAGAAGCCCGACCTTGCGACCGCCGAGAAGTATGTCGCGGACGGCTACCTCTGGAACTCCGGCATGTTCTGCTTCGACGCCGATCTCTTCCTCGCCGAGTGCGAGGCGTGCGCACCGGAGGTGGCCCGGGCGTTCGAGCAGCCCGTCGAGGAGGCATACGGTGCAACCCCTGCCCTCTCCATCGACTACGGGATCATGGAGAAGACCCGGCGGGCGGCGGTCGTGCCGCTCGAATCCGACTGGAGCGATGTCGGAAACTTCGACGCTCTCTACGCCGCACTGCCGAAGAACGGAGACGCGAACGCCGTACGGGGCGAGCATATCGGGATCGACTCCTCCGAGAACCTGATCATCGCCGACCGGTTGATCGCCACCGTCGGGATTCACAACCTTGCCATCGTCGAGACGAAGGACGCGATCCTGGTCGCTGCCCGGGACGAGGCCCAGCGGGTGGGCGAGATCGCGAAAGCCCTCCGTGAGAAAGGGGACTCCCGTGCGCTCTTCCACACGCAGGTCCACCGGCCGTGGGGCTCCTACACGAACCTCGAGGAGGGGCAGTCGTATAAGATCAAGCGGGTCACCGTCCCCCCGAAACGCCGCCTCTCCCTCCAGATGCACCACCACCGGTCCGAGCACTGGGTGGTCGTCACCGGGTGCGCCGAGGTGACGATTGCCGATGCGACCTACCTCCTCCGGAACGGCGAGTCCACCTTCGTCCCGGCGGGAACGGTCCACCGGCTCGCGAACCCCGGCCTCCTGCCGCTTGAATTGATTGAGGTCCAGATAGGGGAGTACACCGGCGAGGACGACATCGTCCGGTTCGAGGACGACTTCGAGCGGACGTGAGTGCGGGTCGGCGGTCCACCGCCCCTCTCCGGCTCCGCGTCTTTCCGCGACCAAACCGATATAATCCTACAATGCATAGAATATAAGAGCCGATACCGCAGGTATCAGTCGTAGGTTCATTTCTGTCACCCCCGTAGTGTAGTGGTCAATCATGCAGGACTTTGGATCCGGCGACGGCGGTTCGAATCCGCCCGGGGGTATTTTTACGCGGGGAGGCTGAACAACTGCGGCCGACCCCCCGCTCAAACAGCCGCACCATCTCTCTGCCACAATCCCGCCAGTCCGGGGTTATACAATGCAACGGGCGCGAGCGGCACAACTCTTTTTCTCCAGAGCCCTGCATACTCCTTCCGGGCGTCGTACGATCAGATGCAGGCGATGAAGCCCGCCTCAAACCGCCGATACCTTTTTTGCGCTCGATACCCTCCCGCCTCCCGGTGCCATAGAGCATGACTGAAATTGACACGAGGATACGATCAATCCATGCCCGTGAGATACTGGACTCCCGGGGGAACCCGACCGTCGAAGCGGATGTCACACTCGCCGGCGGGGCGTCCGGGCGTGCTGCGACCCCGTCCGGCGCATCGACCGGTAAACACGAAGCCATCGAGCTCCGGGACGGCGTAAAAGACCGTTACGGCGGCAAAGGGGTGCAGAGACCCGTCGCCCGGGTCAACGGCGAGATCGCCGTTACCCTGCAGGGCATGGACGCCCGTGATCAGGCGGCGGTGGACGAGGCGCTCATCGATCTCGACGGAACACCGAACACGCGGAACCTGGGCGCCAACGCCACGCTTGCGGTCTCCATGGCCGTCGCCCGGGCTGCCGCCGCCGCAGAGGGTCTCTGGCTCTGGGAGTACCTGGGAGACCCGTTAAAGCCGCTCCTTCCCGTCCCCATGATGAACATCCTCAACGGTGGAGTCCATGCCAACTGGCAGGGGTCGGATTTCCAGGAGTACATGATCGCCCCGTACGGCGCTCCAGGCGTCGCAGAAGCGGTCAGGTGGGGAAGCGAGACTTACCACGCGCTCAAAGAGATCCTCAAAGCGCGGGGCTACACGACCGGCGTCGGCGACGAAGGCGGGTTTGCCCCTGCGGTCTCCACGAACACCGAGCCGCTCGACCTGATCGTGGAAGCGATCGAGCGGGCAGGCTATGTCCCCGGCAAAGAGATCGGTATCGCTCTCGACCCGGCATCGAGCGCGTTCTATAACAACGGCGTCTATAGCCTCAGGACCGAGGGGCTGACCCTGACCGCTGCTGAGATGGTGGACCGGTACCGTGACCTTGTTGCGGCATACCCCATCGTCGTCATCGAAGACGGCCTTGCCGAGGACGACTGGGATGGCTGGCGCCTGCTGACCGGGACGCTCGGGGACCGGGTAGAACTGGTCGGCGACGACCTCTTCGTCACGAACGTCGAGCGGATCGAGCAGGGGATCCGGAGGGGGGCCGCCAACGCCGTCCTGATCAAGCCCAACCAGATCGGGACGGTAACCGAGACGATCGCTGCGGTACGCCTGGCGCAGCAGCAGAACTGGGGCGCGATGGTCTCTCACCGGAGCGGCGAGACCGCCGACGCGTTCATCGCCGATTTCACCGTCGCCATGCAGACGGGCCACCTCAAGACCGGCGCACCGGCCCGGGGCGAGCGGGTGGAGAAGTACAATCAACTCATGCGGATCGAAGAAGCAGCCGGGGATGCGGCCCGGTATGCCGGGCGGAGCGGGTTTGTGCGATAAGATAGGGTACGGCGTCGGCGACTGAGGTCCTCAAGCGGGCTATCCTGCAGTAGTCGGAGCAGGCCCGTGCCGGCATTGCCGCCGGCAGCGGCCTGCAAGAGGAACCCGCCCGCGCGACAGCGGATAGTGAAAGGGCCCTGCAACTCTCCCGGGTTCCGTACGATTTTTAAGGCCTCGCCCCCCATTACCCTGAGTACCAATGGACGCCCTAGCAATTGAAATCCAGATGAGTCTCCTCCTCTTCCTCGCACTCGCCGGCTACCTCGTGGCATCCCGGATCAACCAGTCGGCGACGATCGGGGCCATTCTCGTGGGAGTCCTGGTCGGACCGAGCGTGCTCGGCCTGATCACCTACACGGACTTTGTCGCGAGTCTGGCCCACCTGGGGGCGATCATCCTCCTCTTCGTCATCGGTTTCGAGTTTGATATCAGGGATATCCTCGATGTACGCTACGGCGTCATCGCGCTCATCGGTGTAGTCGTCCCGTGGATCGGCGGCTACGCCACCACCGTCTTCTTCGGGTTCGACTTCGCCAGCGCAGTCTTCGTCGGCACGGCGCTGACCGCGACGAGTATCGCCATCACGGCAAACGTCCTCAAAGAGATCGGCGTGCTCCAGACCGGGGCAGCGAGGGCAATCATCGGCGCCGCAGTCATCGACGACGTCCTCTCCCTCCTGGTGCTTGCCATCGCCACCGACCTGGTAGTGAGCGGGGATGTCTCGGCGGTATCGGTCGGCGTGATGCTCGCCAAGGCCGTGGGATTCATCGTCGTCGCCGGCGCTGTCGGGTATTTCGGCATACGAAAGTTCATCCAGCGGATGGACGCAACGTCCCTCGCCGGGAAGTATCCCGAGTTCGTCTTCATCTTTGCCATGATGATGGCGTTCCTCTACGCGATGCTCGCAAGCCTCGTTGGCCTATCGGGGATCATCGGTGCGTTCCTCGCCGGGGTTGTCTTCGCCGATGTCGAGCTCCGGCAGAGCAAGGGTGTCAAGGAGGGTGCCGAGTACTTCCAGATCGTCTTCGCCTCGATCTTCTTCGTATCGCTCGGAATCCTCGCGGACGTCCGTGCACTCACCTCCGACATGGTCCTCTTCCTGGTGGTGCTGACGCTGGTCGCCATCGTCACCAAGGTCATCGGGTGCGGCCTGCCCGCCCGGGCGATGGGGATGTGCCGGGAGGACTCCCTCATCATCGGGTTCGGGATGGCGCCGCGGGGCGAGGTGGCGATGATCGTCGCGTTGATCGGGCTTGATTCGGGGCTCATCGGCCAGGGGATCTTTGTGGTGGTCGTCCTGATGAGCCTGCTGACCACCATCGTCACCCCGATCGTCTACCGGAGCTGGTTCTTCAAGGGCGCGTACTGTGCCACGGAGTGATGCAGGGCTTCCCCCTGCAGTTTTTTCCCAAAAACAGCTTTGTTGAACCCCCACTTGTTTGCTCCAGGTGGCCGCAATCAGGGGTACTCAGGGGCACGGCTTTCCATTGAGTATCGCCATGACTGCCCCCGCCCCCTGGGGCGGGGGAGGAGGCCGGAGGCCGGGCGGGGTGGGGCTGGTGAGACGTGCGAATCGTTGCGCGAGACAGGGGAGGGTGAGACCCCCTCCCCGTCAGCCCCACCCCTAATGGTGATAGCCCCCACGGTCCACGGCATGAGGGCATGCCCGAGAAAAAGGTCGTCCCGGGGACAAGCCGGGTCCGGCACCAGCCTCAGCAGGGTAAGGATGAAGATCAGAACAGGGTTTCAACCAAGCCCAAAAATTCTCTTACTTTTCTCTGCGCCCGGCCGGAAAGAGAGGCGGGGCGCGAGCCCCGGTTCACCAGACTTCCGGAAACGCCATGTTGGTGTAGATGTCCTCGAGGCGTGCCTTGTGGCCCCGCTCCATCGCGGCGAGGCTCTCGAATAACGCCATCTGCTCGGGGTCCACGCTCAGGCTCGCGAGCTGGGTGTACATCTGCATCGCGTCGAGTTCCTTCCGGATCGCGATAACGAGGCCGTCGAGCGGTTTTAAGTCGGCGGAGAGCGGCGGTGTCTCCAGGGTCTCGGCCACCTTGTAGTTTCGCTGCGTGTTAAAGCCGAGTTTCCCCGGCTCCTTCATCTTAAGGCCCTCCAGGGTCTTCCTGTGGTTGCTCTCCTCCCCGGCAAGCTCGTTGAAGAGGTTCTTTAAATTCTCATCCGTGACCTTCTCCCTGACTGTCCGGTAGAAGGTGTAAGCCTCGACCTCCCGGTCGATGGCGTTCGATATGATTGAGCGGTACTCTTCGGCATCCATGGTTTCATGCACCGGTGGACAGTAGCATCAGGGGCTTTTAATCCTTGTCAGGGCCGGACCCCCGTATCGTGCCGGACCGGCGGGCGGGTGCCGGGACGTCATGCTGTGGACCGCCCCGGGGCGGTTATGTGATTTCCGGAAGAACCTGCAGCCACAAGACCTGGAATGATAGGTCTGCGGAGAGAACGCGATCGAAATGCCGGGGCCTCCTTAGGTGGCCTCGCGAAAAAAGAGTGGTTAGATGAACCGGGGCTTGTTGGAGAGGAGCCTCGGGGTATAGAGGGGCCGGAAGGGCTTTCCGGCGGTCTCGAGCTTGACCGCCTGGATGAGCTCGGTCTCGGTCATCGTCTCCTTGTAGGGCTTCTTCTTCTCCGAGAGCTTCCGGATGGTGACCATGAGCCGGCCGGTCTCGGCCTCCTGGTCGCCGATCACCGCGACGTAGGGCACCCAGTCCATCCCGGCCTCGCGAATCTTCTTGTTCACGCTCTCGTCCCGGTCGTCGACGTCCGCCCGGATGCATGCGGCATTCAGGCGGGCGCCGATCTCCTCGGCAAAGCAGACATGCCGCTCCGCCACCGGCACCAGCCTGACCTGGGTTGGGGCGAGCCAGGTCGGGAACGAGGGGACTTCCTGTGCAGCAGTGCCCTCGAGCATCGCGCAGATCACCCGCTCGATCGAGCCCGTCGGCGAGCAGTGGAGGATCGGGGGGTGGATCTCCGTTCCTTCGGGGGTGTAGTACTTGATGTCGAACCGGTCCGCGCTCTCGACGTCCATCTGGACCGTCGGGTTCTCGATGGGTCTCCCCTGTGCGTCGATCGCCGCGAGGTCGACCTTTGCTATCCAGTAGTGGACCCGGTCCGAGAGGACTTCGATCAGCATCGGCACGCCCGACTTCGCGACGATCCCTTTTATCCAGAGTTCATACTGGTCGAAGAAGTCCCGGGTGCACCGGAAGACTCCCACGAGCGGGGTCTCGAGGTCTTCGCCGGTCTTCCAGCCGATCGCGAGCTGCTCCTCAAACGCCGTAAGCGCGCCGTCCGCGTCCCGGCAGAGGGTGTGCATATCGGGCATCGTGAAGGCGCGGAGACGCTTCAGTCCGATCACTTCGCCCTTCTGCTCGTGCCGGAACGAGTAGGTCGAGAGCTCGTAGAGTTTCATCGGGAGGGTGTTTGGCGAGATGTGCATGTCGTGCATGATCGAGAACATCCCGAAACACGCAGCGAACCGGAGCATCATGTCGCGGTTGCCGCTCTTGAACCGGTACTGCCGTTCCCCGAACTTGGCGGCGTGCTCCGCGATCGCCTTATCGCCGAGGTCGTACATGACCGGGGTCTCCACCGGCATCCCACCATAATCGAGCACCAGAGACAGGACGTAGTCGGAAAGAAGGTCCCGGATCAGCTTGCCCCGGGGCATCCAGCGGTGATGTCCGACGTCCGAGCGCGGCTCGTACTCCACGAGTTCCTTGGCCCGCATCAGGTCTACGTGAACCGGCTCGGTCCCTTCCGGACCCGGATACCCGAGTTCCTTCCGGACCAGGGCGGCGAAGGGCGTATCCTCCTTCGCGTATTCGGCCGCGTCTTTGCGCTCCCCTTCGGGGGTGAAAACGAAGAACTCGTGCTGGATCTCCTTCTTTTCGGCGGCCGCCGCTCCATCGCCCGGGACGATCGTCCGGGAGAGCTCCGAGAGCGGGTGACCCTTGCAGGAGAGCGAGAAAGCCTTGTACCAGCCGAACGGCGCCCGTTTCACAACAAAGCCGCCCTTCACGGCGAGGGCCTCCTCGATACCCCGGAGAGCGCTCACTGCTGTTTTTGGCGATGCAAGGTCGGAGGAGAGGTGGGCATACGGGTAGATCATGATATTGGTAGTGCCGAGCTGCCCGGCGGTGGTGACGATCTCGTCTGTCGCCTGCCTGACAACATCCCCGATATTCTCCTCGTCGACCGACTCAATCGCGCAGAAGACGGCGAGCGCCTCATCGAGGGCGTCTTTCTGGATGACGTCCTCTTCGGCGACCTTCGTCTTCTTCCGGGTCTCGTATTCGATATGATCAGAGTGGATTAGAAGAAGTCGCATTGGTACCCCCAGTTGAATCGTTCAATATCTGTTTTCCTGCTATATAGTGCATAACGCTCTTTTGGCGGGAGCCGATGGCGTCCCGCCCGCCTCCTTCCCCTTCGGGGGAGAAGTGCGCGGGATTTGCCGGACTGCCGGCGGCGCGGATCACGCGCGGCGCGCGTTATCGGGGTAGCGAGAGAGGGTCGCCTGCCGCTGGTCCATGTACTTCGCGTCCCGCTTCATGTTGTACGGGCGCGCGGCGCGGTCAGTGCGGTAGAATACCAGCTGCCCGATCGGCATCCCCGCGTAGACCCGGACCGGCCGGGAGTTCACGTTGCACATCTCGAGCGTGATCGTCCCCCGGAACCCTGCGTCGATCCAGCCTCCCGTCTGGTGGAGTTCGACCCCCAGGCGGGCGATGCTGCTCTTCCCCTCGATGCTTGCCACGACGTCGTCGGGGAGTTCGATCGATTCCAGGGTCTCGGCGAGGAGGAACCGTCCTGGAGTAAGGACGATCGAGTCGGCTACCATCTCCTCGGTCTCCGAGCAGACGCTCTCCTTCTCGTAAGGGTCGATCACGGTATCTCCCGGAACATACCAGACAAAGTGGGAACCGAGCCTGATATCCAGGGAGTTGGGCTGGATCAGACCGGGCTCAAAGGGATCTACCTTGATATACCCCCGCCTGATGCGGTCTTCTATCTGCCAGTCGACAAGAATCATTCTCTTAGATTTCTCCTGCAAGCCAGTTTATTCTTTGTTTTCGAGATGCCACTCCGTCCGGCGCATCAGCCCATGAAGCGTGCTTGCCTCGCGGATGGTCAGCTTCGCCCGGCCCAGCACCCGGTGGATGAGGAGCATCGTGTTCTCCCGCTTGAAGTCCGGATGGTCGACCCGGTCCAGGAAATCATCGATATGCCGGTAGAGCGACTCCATCTCGACGGGGCTCGCGAGGGGATAGGTCCCACGGGGCAGGTTCGCAAGTTCGTAGCAGAGGATGCCTACCGCGTGGGAGAGGTTCAGGATAGGATACACCTCCGAGGTCGGGATGGTGCAGATGAGGTTTGCGCGCTTCAGTTCCTCGTTTGAGAGGCCCCAGTTCTCCCGCCCGAAGAGGACCGCGACCGTGCCGTCGATATCGGCGACAGCCTCCCGGACCTCCGCCGGCGCGTAGTAGGGCATCCGCATCGGGGTGCAGACCGACTTGCTCACCTCGCCGCTCGTCGCGACCACGAAATCGAACTCCCGGTAGACCTCGTCGATCGTCATCCGGCGGGCACAGTCCAGAACGTCGCGGGCATGGGAGGCGCGCATAATAGCGTCGTCGCCAAGCGAGCAGGGGTTGACCAGCACCAGCCGGGTAAATCCGAAGTTCTTCATCACCCGGGCGGTAAACCCAACGTTCCCGTCGTAGAGGGGTTCGACCAGGACGACTGAAATCTCAGGCATATCTCACTGTACCGCCCGGACCGTCGCCCGGAGCACATCAATCCCTTCCTCGTAGACCGCGTTGCCTACGACGATTGTATCGGCGATGCCGCCCATCTCCGCCGCCTGCTCCGCCGAGCGGATCCCGCCGCCGTAATAGAGGATGGCGTGCTCGATTGCTTCGGATGCCGCCTGCACGATCAGAGGGTCGCCGTAGATCCCGCTGTACTCGAGGTAGACGATCGGGAACCGGAAATAGCGGTCCGCGACTTCAGCAAACGCGGCCACATCCTCCCTCGCGAGAGCGCAGTCGGCCCCCGTCACCCGCCCGACGGCGGAGTTCGGGTTGAGGACGATGTAGGCCTCAGGCACCACCATCTCCCAGTCGACGCTGCTCGCGTGGCGGAGCCAGGCGTAGTGCTTCCCGACGATCCAGCGGACGTCGTTTGTGTTCAGCACGCTCGGCACGAAGAGGTGGTCGACCGCCCCTTCGAATATGGCGCAGTCGGGGCTCGCCGGTTCCACCACCAGCGGCAGTCCGTAGGCAGAGACCAGATCCAGGAGTTCATGGAGGTTCTCCCGCGTCACGTTCAGGGTGCCCGAGAGCACCAGGGCGTCGGTCCCGCTCGTCACGATCTCTTCGACGGCGCCTGGCGGGAGGTGTTTGTCGGGGTCCAGTTTCGTCACGTGTGCCCAGGTCTTCCAGTTCGCGTGCATGGTGTCACTTCAGATGGCTGATGTAGTCGTGGAGTTTGGTCTTCGCGATGCCGGTGATAGAGGAGACCTCCCCCGGGTCGGCTTCCCGTAGCGTGGCGGCATCATAGATGCCCGCAAGGTAGAGCCTCTCCACGGTCGCCTCCCCTATGCCGGGGACCTCCAGGAGTTCCTTCTGCCCGCGTTCGAGCGCTGCCCGGGTCACTTTCGCCGGGCTCTTGCGCCCGAGATGCTTACAGACCATATCCACATGTTTATGTACGGTCTCTGGATTAATGCCGGTTTTGCTCGAGAGGTAGGGGATGGGGAGGTAACAGAAGTCGTCGGGGCTTGCGACGCCCCCTGCCTGGTACTTCTTCAGGCTGACCGCGGGGACGCCGGCCTCCCGGAGAGTGCGCTCGTTGCAGAGTCCGCGGGCTGCTTCCAGAAGTTCCGTCGCCCCGGCATCCGAGATGCCGGCCTTCTTCAGGGCCGCGGGATCGGCACGGGAGAGCGCGGGGATATCCCCGATCCCCTGTTCGAGGAGACGTTTCGTGATCTTCGCGTGGCTCCGGCCCTTCCTCGGGGGGACGACCTTCCTGATGAACTTCCTGAGTTCCGAGCGGCGCCGGAGAACCTCGAGGGCGCCTTCTGCTTCGTGGATGAGTTGTTCTGCCTCTTTTGCGTCGACGCCGACGGTCGCTACGAGGTCTCCGGGTTGCTTGCCCGCGATCTCCGAGACCGTGTAGATATGGTGCGCGTGCAGGCGCTGCACGAGGTCGTCGGTCATTGAGGGCATCATCCTGAGTGCCTCGACGTTCGAGGCGATATGGCTGCAGAGCGGGCAGCCTATCGTCCAGGGCGGGGAGCCTTTCCGGATGAGGCGGACGTGGGCAAGCCCGTGCTCCGGGCAGGTCTCCTCGATCCGGATCGCCCGTCCCCAGGTGCTGCCGGGCAGGCTGATGTTGAACCGGCACTCCGGGTAACCGGTGCAGCCGATGAACTGGGAGACCCCGAGGTGCCGGATCCGGAGATCGTGACCGCAGACGGGGCAGGTGCCGAGAGTATGCTCCTCTGCGGTCTGCTCCATGATCTCGCTGCCGATCTCCTTCTCGTGCGCTTCGAGTTTGTCAAAGACCCTATGAAGCATATCGCGGGACTCGGTGACGACGTCTTCGCGGGAGCGCTGGCTCTGCTTGATGAGTTGCATGTGCTCTTCAAGCGTCCGGGTCATCTCGGGCTCCGTGATCGTCTCCGCGTGGTTGTCGAGCGCGTCTATGACTGCCCGCCCGACGAGTGTCGGGCGGAGCGGGTTCCCCTCCACGTAGCGGCGGGAGACGAGTTTCCCGATCACCTCGTGCCGGGTGCTCTTCGTGCCGAGGCCGAGCTCCTCCATCACCTGGATGAGCCGGCTCTGGGAGTAGCGCGCCGGCGGCTGCGTCTGCTTCTCTTCGAGGTTCACGTTCTTGATCGGCAGGCGTTCGCCCGGGGAAAAGATCGGGAGGATATTCTCCTTCGCCTCCGAGTAGGGGTAGACCCGGCGCCATCCGGGAGAAAGGAGCCGCCCGCCCGTCGCGGTGTAAGGCTGACCCGACGCGTCGAAGAGGCACTTGGTGGTCGCCCATGTCGCGTCGGGGGAGAGGGTCGCAAGGAACCGCCGGACAACGAGTTCGTAGACCTTCCACCGGTCCGGTCCGAGGGCCTCGCGGGTCGCCGCCCCCGCGGGATGGATCGGTGGGTGGTCGGTGCTCTCCTTCTTGCCCCGGGTCGGGACCGGCCGCCGGTGCTGCTGCACCCAGGCGACGTCCTTATCGAACACTCCTCCCCGGAGCGCTTCAAGGATCCCGTTCAGGTTCAGCGACTTCGGGTAGACCGTGTTGTCGGTCCTCGGGTAGGAGATGTACCCGTTCATGTAGAGGTCTTCGGCGATCCGCATCGCGTTCGCCGCCGAGAGGCCCAGGCGGCTTGCCGCGACGATGAAGGTCGTGGTGTCGAGCGGCGCCGGCGCCCGGTCGTTCTTCTGCCCCTCTTTCACGTCCGTGACCACGAGCGGCTCCTTTGTCCCCGCCTCTGCGGCGAGGGCCGCGTCGTGGTCGGTGAACCGCCCGGCGGTATGCCGTGCTTCTACCGGCACTCCGTCCTTTTCGGTCGCAAGCGAGAGCATCCAGTAGGTCTGCGGGACAAAGGTCTCGATCTCGCGCTCCCGGTTTACGATCATGGCAAGCGTCGGGCTCTGGACCCGGCCGACGGAGAGGATGTTCGTGCCGCCCCGCCGGGCAGCGAGACTGATGAACCGGGTCAGCGACGCCCCCCACATCAGGTCGACCGCCTGGCGGGTCTCGCCGGCAGCCGCGAGCGCGAAGTCGAGATCGGTCAGGTTCTCAAAGGCAGCCCGTATCTCCGCGGGGGTTATCGCGGAGAACCGGGCCCGGTTGATCTTAACCCTGGGATTCACCGCACGGACGAGTTCGTAGGCCTCCTTCCCGATCAGCTCCCCTTCGGTATCGTAATCGGTGGCGATGGTGACGAGGTCCGCCTTTTTTGACAGTTTCTGTATGATATTGACGATCTTCTTCTCGGTCGGCTTCTTGATGGTCCCCGCATCGATGAGGCTTCTCGGGGTGTGGACCTCGCTTCTCCAGTTCGTGTAGCCGGGTTCGAAGTCCACCTCCACCACATGCCCTTTGAGGCCCACCACCGTCCTGGTATCGAAGGAGTAGGTGGATACATTTCCATCCTTTGTCGCCTTCACCTTCTCGTTGCCGGCCAGGAGCTGCGCGATCCGGTTTGCTGAAATGTTCTTCTCTGCGATGATCAGATGCACTGTGGGTTACACCCCCCCTGTCTCGATACACTCGGATACGATCCGCCCGAGTTCCCGCGGGTCCGCCCGGCCGCGGGTCTCCTTCATCACCTGGCCCACGAGGAAGTTTAAGGCTCCCTTCTTACCGATCCGGTAATCTTCTACTGCCTGCGGGTTTGCGGCGATCACTGCCTGCACGATCGGGGTGAACTCGCCGCCGGTGGCCTTGCCGAGTCCCTCACGCTTCACGATCGCGGCGGGCATCTCGCAGGGCTTACCTCGCGCGCAGGCATCGAGCATTTCTCTGAGCACCTGGACCCCGGCCGCATCAGTGATGGTCTCCTCCTTCAGGAGGCCGAGAAGTTCAGCGATACGGCCGGGCGGGACAGCGGCGATGCTCATGTCGCGGTAGTTGAGCTCCCCGAGAAGGGTGTCGGACACCCAGGTGGCGGCGAGGACCGGGTCGACACTCGCGACCTCTTCGTAGAAATCGGCGAGTTTCGGGTCGCCGGTCAGGGTCCGGGCGTGGTTGAGCGATATGCCGTACTGCGCCACGAACCGGTTCTTCCGGGCGACAGGGAGCTCGGGGAGGTCGATCGCCGCCACCCACTCCGCGACACGGAGCGGCCGGAGGTCGGGCTCCGGGAAGTAGCGGTAGTCGTGCTCCTCCTCCTTGCTGCGGGCCGAGGTGGTGATCCCCCGCCCTTCCATGAAGTGCCGGGTCTCTCTCGTCACCGTCTGCCCGCGCCGGAGCAGGTTCTTCTGCCGGGTCACCTCGAAGGTGAGCGCCTTCTCGACGCCCTTGTAGGAGGAGATGTTCTTGACCTCGACGCGCTGTGAGCCCTCAAGCGATATGTTTGCATCGACACGGAGAGAGCCCTCGCGGTCGCCGTCGAAGACCCCGAGGTACTCGAGGATCGTCCGGAGCTTGTTGAGGAACCGGCGGGCCTCCTGCGGGGACCGCATATCCGGTTCGGTGACGATCTCAAGGAGCGGGATACCGGACCGGTTGTAGTCGACGAGCGAGTATTTCGAGCCGCCGGCGACGTGGACGAGTCTTCCCGGGTCCTCTTCGAGGTGCACCCGGGTGATCCGGACGATCTTCTCGTGCCCTTCGTCGTCCTCGATCTCGACGGTCCCCGCGACCGCGAGCGGTTTGTCGTACTGGGTGACCTGGTAGGCCTTCGGGAGGTCGGGGTAGAAGTAGTTCTTTCGGGCGAACTCCGACTCCTCCGGCACCTCCATATCGAGGGCTTTTGCCACCGTCAGGCCGTAATCGACTGCTTTCCGGTTCAGGCGCGGGAGCGCCCCCGGGAGGCCGAGACAGATCGGGCAGCAGTGGGTGTTGGGCTCGTCGTCGCGGTAGTCCGTCGAGCACCCGCAGAAGAGCTTCGTCGTTGTCGCGAGCTGGACGTGGATCTCAAGCCCGACAATCGTCTTCATCTCCTCACCTCCTGTTCGTAGGCAAAGGCAGCATCGACGACGCGCTCGTCCTCAAACTGTCTTCCCATCAACTGGAGGCCCACGGGAAGGCCGTCCACCCTGCCGCACGGGACCGATATCGCCGGGACGCCGGCGAGGTTCGCCGGCACCGTGAGGATATCCGAGAGGTACATCGAGAGCGGGTCGGTCTTCTCGCCGAGGCGGAAAGCCACGGTCGGCATCGTCGGGCCGGCGATGATGTCTACTTCGGAGAACGCCCGTTCGAAGTCCTCCTTGATGTTGCGCCGGGCCACCTGCGCTTTCGCGTAGTACCTGCCGGCGTAGCCTGCCGAGAGGGCGAAGGTGCCGAGCATGATCCGGCGCCGGACCTCTTTCCCGAACTTCTCCTGCCTGAGTTCCTGGTAGGCTTCGTGCCAGGTCTTTCTGGTATCGACCGCCGGACCGTAGCGGACGCCGTCGAACCGGGCGAGGTTCGAGGAGGCTTCGCTTGTGCAGATGACGTAGTAGGCCGCAAGCGCATGCCGCATGCCGGGGATGCTCACCGGCACTGTGCTGGCCCCGAGCCCTTCGAGGACGCCGATAGCGTCCCGGACCGTCTCCGCGACGCGGGGGTCCACGCCTTCGCCGAAGTACTCCTCCGGCACGCCGACCCGCAGGCCCGCGATATCTGCCGTTGGCCGGTGGTCGTAGGGCCGATCAAGCATCGTCGAGTCGTGGGGGTCGTACTTCGCGATCACCGACATCAGTCTCGATACGTCCTCTACCGTCCGTGCCATAGGCCCGATCTGCTCGAGGGAGTTGGCGTAGGCTATGAGGCCGTAGCGGGAGACCCGGCCGTAGGTGGGCTTGAGGCCCACGATCCCGCAGAATGCCGCGGGGCACCGGATCGAGCCGCCGGTATCGGTGCCGAGCGCCATCGGGACGAGGCCTGCCGCAACCGCGGCGGCGCTCCCGCCGGACGATCCGCCGGGCACCCGTGCCGGGTCCACCGGGTTCCTGGTGGGGCCGAACGCGCTCGTCTCGGTGGTGGTGCCCATGCCGAACTCGTCCATGTTGGTCTTGCCGACGATAGCGGCCCCCTCTCTCCGGAGGAGTCCCACGACGTGGGCATCGTACGGCGGGACGTAGCTCTCGAGGATCTTTGAGGCGCAGGTGGTCCGGATACCCGCCGTCGAGATGTTGTCCTTGACCGCGATGGCGGTGCCGCCGAGCGCACCGTCACCAAACGGCGCTTCACGGCAGGTGGTGATGAAGGCGTTGTACCGGTCGTCCGGTGAGAATTGGAGGGTTCCCGCCACTCACATCACCCTCGGTGCCTTGATAAACCCGTCCTCGGTCGACCCGGCGTTCGCGAGGGCCGCATCCTGTGTGAGGCCGGGCCGGGGCTCGTCCTCCCGGAAAACGTTGATGATCCCGGCGGTCGGGGCGCTTTTGCCCTGTACGGTGTCGAGAACTTCAAAGTAGTCGAGGATTGCGTTGAACTGGGTGGTGAACTCCGGCACCTCATCTCTCGATATGCCGATATCCGCAAGTTCTGCTATATGTTCAATATCGCTCTCAGTTACCATGTTCCGCCCTACTGATCTCCGTTAAGTACCCTTGCACCGACTTTTTATAACCGTTTTGACGTGCAAGCCGTTGTATTATCCGCCAGATGCCGCTCCCGTATTGCATCGCTTTCTTCTCGGCCCGGGCAATCTCTGCGGGGATATACTCCTGTGCGACCACACGCAGGGGGTACTTCCGCACCCCGCCGCGCACCCTCTCGGCGGCCGGGATCGACCTCGCAGCGCGCACCACCCGGACGTCGAGGTAGGGCATCGAGAAGTATGCTCCGTGGAGCGCCGCCACCGCCTGGTCCCGCGTCCCCTGGCGGCCGAGGTCCGCAAAGTCCCGTTCAAGCTCCGCCGCGAGGTCCGGGGAGGTGAGGTAACGCGCGTAGCCGCCGAAGAGTTCGTCCGCTCCCTGCCCGGCGAGGATCCGGGTGTGCCCCTGCTCCCCTGCCCAGGCGGCGGCGAAGTACATGGTCGCTGCAATCGAGGCCTCGACCGGGTTCGTCGGGTCGGGGATCACCTCGACCACCCGGGCGAGCGCCTCGACGACCTCCTCCTCGGTCGGGGAGACGATCGTGAGGTCGAGCCCCATCATCCGGGCGGCCTTCGCCGCCCACGCGGAGTCGTGCGACCCCTCGATTCCCACCGTCACGCAGGGTAGGTGGGCAAGCCCGGCGACGAGGCCCGAGTCCACGCCGCCGGAGAACGCCACCACGCCCTCGTCGCTCCTGAGGCTGACTGCCGTGACGATAGCCTCCTCAAGGGTGCAGCGCGAAGGA
The DNA here is from genome assembly GCA_002503885.1 of Methanoculleus marisnigri. GTDB lineage: Archaea > Halobacteriota > Methanomicrobia > Methanomicrobiales > Methanoculleaceae > Methanoculleus > Methanoculleus marisnigri_B. Next base: position 23,359 of record DASQ01000025.1, read on the forward strand.
TCGGGTGCTATCCGGGCCACTTCCCGCCCGCCGCACCAGACGGTCCCGGGCGGGACCGGGCCGGGCATGACGCCGAAAGCGTCGCGGGCAATGCAGTCGCCCCGGGAGAGCAGGAACTCGCCGCCGCACCCACTGAGCGCCTCCGGTCCCGCTTCGAGCATCCGCTCCACATCGGCGGGGGTGAGGCGCACTCCGTCACGTTCTATCCAGCCCTTCAGGTTCATGGTTGACGTATCCTCTAATCCGGCAGGTTATTGCCATGAGGGGCCAGGTACTGCGGCCGCCCCAAAAAAACGGATCACGTTCAGTGTTTGCATTTCTGAACTATAAATATGCGTACACCATCCAACGCGAAATTCGTGGCATTCCGGTAATTTCGGCCGGGCATGCGACCCCGGCTTCTCAGGGGCTCCCTCAGCGGTGGTGGGACGATGACCCGAACCGGTCACGGGGTCAGGAGACCGATCCCGGCTGTCTTCGGGGGAAGACATGTTCCTTGGGCACGTTGTGGTGCTCTGTCCGTCGCGCCCGTGATGCGTATCGGCAGTCACAGATGGTAATACTTATGATTTATTTTATAATATATCGTATTACCTTTGGTGCATCCGGGAGTATTGGGAATGACTGGCAGGGATAGGGGAAGGCAGGATTTGCCATGCTGGTGATCTCCTCCGCGGTGAATGCCGTCCTGCTGGTCACGGTCGGGATCGTTCTTGCGAACATTCTTGCCGAGACCGGAATATTTTCCCGGCTTTCGTCATTAACCGGGCCGTTCTGCAGGGTCTCCGGCCTCTCCGACGCGTGCATCCTTTCTGTCGTCGCGATGGGGGTCAACGCCACGGCGGGAAAGTCGATGCTTGCCGAGTACTACCGCGACGGGAAGGTGACGGAGCGGGAGGTGATCCCGGTGCTCATCATGGGCTCCTTCCCGGTGGTCCTCGGGGAGTCGCTCTTCCGCGTTCAACTTCCTGCGGCCCTGGTCCTCCTCGGCCCCGTCATCGGGGGGATCTACACGGGGTTGAACCTCTTCTCAAGCGGCATCCAGGCACTTTTCGCTCTCCTCTACAGCCGCCGGTTCCTCGCGGTCCCTGCGCGCGCGCCGGCCCCGGCCCCTCCCGCACCAGCGGCCGCTCTTGCGCTCAGCCGGGAGGTCGTCGTTACCGGGTGCAGGAAGGCGGTCCCGACGCTCCGGCGGGTCGTCCCCGTCACCCTGACCGCGCTGGTCGTCTTCTCCCTTCTCTCCGCAACCGGGGTCATGGACGGCGTCGCCGCCGCGTTCGACCCCCTCCTCCAGGCTATCGGTCTCCCCGGCGAGAGCGCCGCGGCGCTCGTGGCCCAGTTCCTGCACTTCTCGGCAGGCTACGCGATCGTTGCGTCCCTGCTGGACGGGGGTATCCTCACGCTCGAGACGGCGCTCGTCACGCTCGTCCTCGGAAGCATGGTGGTCATCACCATGATCTACGTCAAGTACTCCGTGCCGCTCTACCTCTCGCTCTTCGGCCGGTTCGGCGTCCGGGTTTCGCTGGTCACGTATGCGGCAAGCATGGCCGCGAAGGTGATCACGGTTGCGCTGGTGTTCGTTCTGTTCTGAGGAGCAGCGGCGTCCTGAGAGGGGCGGGTGTTCTGTCCGGACGGTGCGGCGGCGCCGACGGGCCGTCCATCGGATCGGCAGGTGTTCCAAGGAGCCGGTCTGAGGCCGCCTGATGCGGCAGCCGTTCGCATGGGTTTTTTGGCGAAGAAAAGAGGAGGGGATGTAGTCGGATCGGTTACCGCTTCCCGCGGAAGTACCATCCCGCCGCCAGGGCCCCGGCGACAACCAGGATTCCGGCCGCGATGAGCGCCCACGGGGTCTCTCTGACGGGTTGCTGCGAACCGGATCCGGGCGAGGTTTCCTCACCGGCAGGAGCTGCGGCGGCTGGTGCGGTGGTCGCCTCCGCCGGGGGTGCTGCTGCCCACGTCAGGGCATAGATGCTGAAGTGCCCGACCTGCGCCGTCACGGTCCGGGTTGCCGGATCCACGGTTGTGGGGACCTCCTGCCACTCGCCGGTTCCGGGGTTGTACCACATCACCGTCAGGGTGGCCGTATCGCCGATCTGGTCCCACTCTTCCTCCGAGAGCGTATAGGTGAGGGTGGCCGGCGGATCGAAGGTGGCGCCGGCCGGCCCGCAGTCGAGGGCGAAGCCGATCGCCCCTCCCGGAGGCGGGGAAGGAAGGCCGGCGGCAGCGCGCGCAATGGTCACTTCACCGAGCGGGTCGCCGTTTTCGTCGCGGGCAAGCGTCCCCTCGCCGATGGTCACGGAGCCGACGCCGTCGCCGGTCCTGACCGTCACCGTTTCACTGACTTCGCCGGTCTCCGAGAGGGGGAGAGATGCCTGCCCGACGGACGTCACCGGTGTGGACTGGGTCGGGGCGGGGGTCGATGTTGACCCCTGCGACCCTCCACCGTTGCCGCCGCTGCCGGGCGGCGTGGGAGTGCTCTCCCCGGCGACGGAGAGGTCCAGGCGGGTCGTACTGTCCGGCGTGAAGGGTGCCGTCTCCTGTGCCGTCCGCCCGTCGACCAGGAAGGTGATCGTCTCCCCGGCCTGGTCTTCGGTCGCACTGACTATCAGGCGGTTTCCTTCATGCCGGCTGGAACTGCCGTATTCCCCGGCTTTTGTCGTCGCGATCGAACCGTATGTCGTCTCCCCGATCAGGGCGGTGATAGTGGTCCCGGCAGGTGCCGGGGCGCCGCCGATCGTCACGCTGCCCCAGAAATCGTGGGGGAACGTGGGAGGGACGACATCTGCCGCTGAGACCGTGATCGCGAGGCCCAGGAGGAGAACCAGGGTCATCCCATATTTTAGTTTCACCGTTTTCACGCCCCGATAGCGGCGAGCGTGTCCGCGTCGTTCATGTAGAGCCAGTAGCCCTGGAAGGGGGAGAGTTCCCGCATCTCGCCGTGGCGGCCGGTGGCGCCGCGGATGATCGAGGCGTCGTACTCCTGCTCGGCCGCGTTGAAACCGAAGAGGGTCGCCCAGGTCGTCTCGACCGACCGGAGCGTAGTGACCGCCGGTTCGGGGATGATATCGGAGAATCCGATCGCGTTCCAGCCCTCATCGAGGTATTTCGTGGTCGGCGGGGAGTTCGAAGCGGCGGCGAAGGCGAGCGGGATCTCGTAGGTGCCGTTCGCATAGATCCAGATCCCGTCGAGGGGCTCGAACATCTCGTTTGAACTCATCGCCTCCCACTGGTTGGTCCCGTTGTAGAGCAGTACCGGGCGCCCGTCGGTGTCCACGCCGTCGAAGACCGCGATGGTGTCCTGGCCGTCGGCGAGCCGCTTCGGCGTCGAGACGAAGTTCCAGCCGGGCTGGAGGACGATCGCCGACGCGTCGAGGTCGAAGTGCACTGAGGCGATCTCTCCCGAGGTGACGGTTACGGTCTCCTCTGTATCAAGGTAACCGTCTAGTTCCACCCGGACGGTGTGGTCGCCGACTGGAACGTTCGTCAGCGTGGTGTCGGTGGTTTCCCCGGTCTCTGCGCCGTCGAGCCAGATCGCGGCGCCGTCGGGGGTCGAAGTGACGACGATGCTTCCGGCCGGCTCGATCAGGGTGAAGTGGGCCACGGCGGTTCCGTCATCGACGACCGTCACGGTCGCTGAGGCGTCGGCGTAACCAGCCTTCTTCACGGTGACGGTGTGCTCGCCGGCCGCGACGTTTTCAAGCGTGCAGTCGGTCACCAGGCCGGTGTCTTCTCCGTCGAGCCAGATCGCGGCACCGTCGGGCGTCGAGGCGACGGTGATGCTGCCGTGGGCCTCGACGAGGTCGAGGTGGAGGGCTGTCGTCTGGTTGTAGGCGATCTCGATCTCAGCGGATGCATCGCGGTAGCCGTCCTTCCGGAGGACGACGGTGTGGGTGCCGACGGCGATCCCGTCGAGGGTTGCGTCGGTCACTTTTCCGGTATCAGCACCGTCGATCAGGATCGTAGCGTTCGTGGGCGTCGAGGTGACGGCGAGGCTGCCGGTCAGGGTGGTCAGCGCAAGGTCGACGGTTGCGGTCTCGCCGCTGACAACCGTGACCGGTGCGGAGGCGTCGGCATAGCCGTCGAGTTTCAGGGTGACGACGTGGTCGCCGGCCGGGACGTTCTCAAGCGTGCAGTAGGTCACCAGGCCGGTGTCGGCGCCGTCGAGCCAGACCGCCGCACCGGCGGGCGTCGAGGTGATGAGGATGCTGCCGGGGGCGGGAGCATACTCGACGACCAGGAAGGCCGCGGCGGCCTCCATGTAGTCGGCGCTGCTCTGGAACGCCGCGACGTTTTCGCCGGCGAGGAACGAGGTTACGTTGCGTTCGTCGACGCCGATCTGACTGGTTCCCGTGTAGTTCCAGACGTTCGTCCAGGTCTGGTCGTTGAAGATCAGCTCACCTTCGGTCGGTCCGGCGCCGGGGGCGACGGTGATCAGGGTGGCGGAGACGGCGTCCGCCGTGTCGATGATGCTGAAGGGCGCATACGCCGTCGCCTGTTCGGGTGTGGTTCCCTGGGCCGCGCCGCCGTAGAGGAGGTCGAAGCCTTCGTTCATGATCACGGTGTGCGGGCTGGTCGTGCCATCGTCGTAGACGACCGCGAGCAGCATCCCGCGGACCGAGACGTTCCCGCCGCCGGGGAAGGTGCTCGCGAGGATGGCGGCGTTGCCGTCGGTGGAGAACTGCTCCGCGACGTCGTAGACGGTCATGCCGTAGGGGTAGGAGGTGCCCCATCCCTTCTCGTCGGCGTAGTAGGCGCCGACCGCGACGGCTTCGTCGTTGAAGGTCAGGGTGACGTTCTCCGGGAAGACCGGACCCTTGTCCCAGGTGTAGGGGACGTAGAGCCGTGCGGCGGCGATCGTGGCGCCTTCGGGGACCACGAGGTCGCCGGCCGTCCAGTTCACGGTGTAGTCGTTCCAGTTGGTGCCGGCGGAGAGGTAGGCGCCGTCGCCGGCCGACCAGAGGAGGTCGCCGCGGATGTCGTAGGTCGCCGTGGTGTTCAGGTCGTCCCCGCCGGTCCAGCGCTTGCCGCGGTAGCCGTTGTTGACGACCGTCTTCTCGACGGTCTTGAGGTTGTTCTCCTCGTTCGGTTCGGCGATTGCCCCGTCTGCGTCAGCGACGACCGCGATTGCCGCGGCCTCGCCGGCCTCGCGCACGGTCTCGTCGGTCCAGGCGACGGTGGTGTTTGCCCCGGCGGCGAGGCCGTCGACGGCGACGGTGCCGGTCGCACCGCTGACATTGAACCCGACGGCGAACGCAGCGGCGTCGCCGGTGCCGATGTTCGTGACCTTCGCGGTGTAGGTGTTGTCCGAGTTGGAGAAGACCTCGCCGTTGTTCGGGGCGAGGGTCGAGACCGTCAGGTCGGGGAGAGCGGCGTCGGCATACTCGACGACCAGGAACTGGTGGTAGGCGCACATGCCGCCGCTCGTGGTGCCCTGGATGCCGGCCTCGTTTTCGGTCGCGGTGAGGAGGGTCGTGACGTCGAAGGCCTGGGCCTCGCAGGTGCTGGCCGTGCCCATCCAGGCGTTGGTCGCGACCGTAGCGCCGTTGAAGAGCAGGTTGCCTTCATCGGGCCCGGCGCTGCCGACGAACGAATACAGGGTGGCGTTCGTGACGGTTGCGGGGTCGATGGTCATGCCGGTGAACGGCACGTAGGCGGTCGCCTCGTCCAGGGTGGTCCCGTAACCCGACTCGGAGTAGCCGAGTTCGTCGCACTCCTCGTTGAGGAAGATCTGTTTCCGGGTCGCGGACGGGTCGCTGTAGACGACGACGAGGGTGCTCGGGTAGAGGGCGTTCTTGTTGCCGTCGTTGGGGGTCATGACGAGGATGTTGTTCCCGTCCCTGACGAAGAGGCTCGTGACGTCGACTGCGGGGTACAGCCCGTATTCGTAGTCGGCGTAGGCGCCGATGTTGCTCTTATCCAGGTAGGGGGTCCCGAGCGCGACGGCGTTGCCGTTGAAGGTCGCCGTCAGGTTCGGCAGCCCGGCTTCGGTCTGGTCCCAGTTGTAGGCGACGTAGAGCAGGACCTTCTCGACCGTGGCGCCGGCCGGGACGGGCAGGTCGTCTGCGGTCCAGGTCTCGGTGCGGTCGGTCCAGCCGACGCCCTTGTAGGCGGCGGCGGGCTGGGCGGCGTAGACGATGCCGCCCCGGAGGTCGAAGGTCTGCTGCGTGGTGATGTTGCTGCCGCCGTCCCAGTAGATGCCCTTGCCCTTATACCCGTTGTACTTCACGGATTTCGCGGCGCTGGACTTGTTGTTGTTGGTCTCATCGGTCTCGGCGATGCGGTTGTCGGGGTCGACGACGGCGGTGTAGGTGACCGTGCCGCCCTCGAGGTCGCGAATGGTGGGATCGAGGACCGTGACGGTGCTCGTCGCGCCGCTCGCGAGCGTCGCGACGGTGGTGGTGTTGATCGCGACGGTGCCGTTGGCGACGTCGCTCGCGTAGAGGGCGACCGTGATGTTCGCGGCGGCGGCGGCCCCGGTGTTCTTGACGTTGACGATCTTGACGGGGTTAGGCTCCCGCGCAAAGACCGCGCTGGCCGGGACCGGGTTGACGGTGCCGGCGATGGTGAGGTCGACCTGGGCCGCGGGTGCGGTGACCGTGACGTACCCGGTCTTTTCTTCAGAGTCGCTGCCATAGGCGTTTGTGGCCGTGAGGGTGACTGTGTAGGTGCCGGCCGCGGTGTAGGTGTGGGTGGCGTTCTGCTCGGTGGAGGTCGCGTTATCGCCGAAGTCCCATGCCCACAAGGTCGGGATGTTCGTGGAGAGGTCGGTGAAGTTGACCGCGAGCGGGGCTGTACCGCTGGTGACGTCTGCGGTGAAGTCCGCAACCGGGGCGTCGCCGCCGGAGGAGCCGCCGTACCTGACGCTCATGAGGGCGAGCGGGAGCTTGTAGTAGTTTTCACCGCTCTTGTCGTAGCCGAGCGTGCTGTTCTGGCCGGCAGTGAGCACGGAGCTCACGTCCCAGGTGTTATTGCCGAAGTACGGCCCGTACTTTGTTCCGGACGCAAGCGTCGTTCCCTGGAGCGTATAGACGCCGTCGACACTGGCGAGGTAGATCGCAGAGAGGTCTGCCGCATTCCAGCCCCCGGCGAGCGAAGCGGTGCCGAACGTCGTGGACCCGGTATAGGTGTCGTCGAGGGGGTTGACCGTGTCGTGGCCCTGGTTGACCCAGTACCGCACCTCGTCCGCATCGCCGTCGTTATAGGCGACGACGAGGACCATGGCCTTGACCCGGCCGTCGAATGATGAGTCGATCTTCTGGCTCGCGGCCTGGACATTCACCGTTTGACCTGTAATCGCGTCGGTGAGGTCGTACCACATGATGTAGTCGCTCGTGACCCGGTTCATGTGGTCGTTTAACCAGACCGGCCCGGTTCCGCCGTCGCCGGGGAACGAGTAGGTGGTGTCGAAGGTCTCCGCTTTCTGGAGTTCGTAGGTGCCGTTGCCGTCGGCGTCGATCCCGATCGTCACGTTGCCGCGGTAGTTGTTCTGCATGTGGCCGCAGTAGACGTCGACGTAGAGCCGGGCCCAGGTGATGTTGGTGTGGGCGGGCAGGGTAAACGTCTTCTCAGCCGAGGTGGCAAACCCGGGGTACGAGTCGAACCAGAGCCCGCCGGAGACGGTGCCTTCTTCGACCGTCGTCAGGGGGATGCCGCCGTTGTAACTGTCGGAGGTGAGGGGCGCGTCAACGGCGATAAGGTCTGCCTTCGTTTCGGTATCCGAGCCTCCCGGTCCCGTGGCCGTCAGGGTGACCGTAAAGGTCCCGGCGGTGACGTAGGTGTGGACCGGGTTCTGCTCGGTTGCGTTCGTGCCGTCCCCGAAGACCCAGAGCCAGGAGGTCGGCGAGCCAGTCGAGAGATCGGTGAACTGCACCGCGAGCGGCGCCTCACCGGCGGTCACGTTCGCCGTGAAGTTCGCGGCCGGGGCCGCGGTGCCGTCGGCGTACTCCACCACGAGGAAGGTCTGTGCCGCAACCATACACGGCGATTTCCAGGTATTGTCTCCCTGGACCGCCGCCTCGTTCCCGGTCGCGTTCAGGTACGCCGTCACCTCGCGGTCGTCGACGGCTACCTGCGGGTTGTCGGAGGCGCCGACCGCCCGCGGGCCGTAGTTCCATACTCCTGTTCCGATCCGGTCACCGTTGAAGTAGAGGTTGCCCTCGCCGTCGTTGCCCCACGGGACGAACGTCGTGAGGTTCGCGCGGGTGACGCTCCCCGTATCGATGGTCGCGCCGGAGAACGGCACATACGCCGTCGCTTCCTCCATGCTCGTGCCATAGTTACCCTGGTCGGCGCCGAGGATATCGAACTCCTCGTTGACGAAGATCTGTTTCCTGGCGGCAGAGGCGTCCTCGTAGACCACGGCGAGGGTGAACCCGGCAGGCGATATCTTGGCGTCCGTGCCCGTCCGCGCGAAGAGCGCCGTGTTGTTGGCGCCTGCCTGGTAGAGGGATGTCACGTTGTAGGTCATCAGGCCGTACACGTAGTCTCTGTATGCCCCGAAGTTCGACACGTCGTGGTACCAGTTCACGTAGGGAACCCGGACGCCGTTGAAGTCGATCGAGACGTTGTCGGGCGCCGCGTTGGTGTTGTCCCAGCAGTAGGGCACGTAGAGCCAGGCGTCGCGGACCGTCGCGCCTGCCGGGAGCGGCAGGTCGTCGCCGGTCCAGGTCACGGTGTAGTTCGTCCAGCCCTCGCTGCCGAAACTGCCGGACATGTACTGGCTGTTGCCGAAGGAGTGGACGATGTCGCCGCGGAGGTCGTAAGTCCGCACCGTCGTGACGTTGCTGCCGCCCTCCCAGTAGATCTTGCCCTTGTAGCCGTTGTAGAGTACGCTTCTGGTCCCACCGACGACGACGTTGTTGGTCTCGTTGGTTTCGACGATGGTATTATCGGGGTCGAGGACGGCGGTGTAGGCCACCGTCCCGCCTTCGTGCTCCCTGAGGGTGGGGTCGAGGACGTATACGGTAGTCTGCGTACCGGCCTCAAGGGATGTGAGGGCGATGGTGACGTTGACCGGGACCGTATCGGAGACGTCGCTTGCGTAGATGGCGACCCTGATATCGGTCGCGGCCTCAGATCCGGTGTTTTTGACGACCATCCGGACCAGATTCGGCTCCAGAGCAAAGACCGCCCCGCCCGGAGACGGGAGCGGTCCGTTCGTGATGGCCAGGTCGCAGGCGGGAACGCTCGCGGTCACCGTGGCCGACCCGTTCACGCCCTCCGCGGCGGCGGTGACGGTCGTCGTCCCCGCCGTAAGGGCGGTGAAGTACCCGGTCTCGTTCACCGTGCCGACGGTCTCGTTACCGCTTGTCCAGGCAAACGTGACGCCGGTCATCTCGTTGTCGTCCTGGTCCTTCGCGACGGCGGCGAACTGCTGCGTCCCCCCGACCGTCAGGTCGGCCGTCGCTGGGGAGACCGTGATGGTGCTGAGCGTACTCCCGTAATTGCCGAACGGCGCCATCAGCGGTGCGGTGTCGTTGCCGAGCCCCTCCGGGAGGGTGTACGGGGTGTCGCCGATCCCGTCGCCGTCGTCGTCGGCGCCGGTGTAGTCGCTGTCCCAGTAGTTGCCCATGACGCCCGAGTACGATGTGCCGTTGTAGGTGTAGGTGATCGCCTCGGGGGAGACCCAGAAGATCGTGGTCGGCGGGGTTGTGGATGTCGTTGTCACCGGCACGTCATTACCGGTGATCGTGTTCAGATAGATCCGATTGTTTTCGACATCACCAAATCCATCGCTGTAAATTTCAATGCCGGCGTACGTGTTGTTAATAAACGAATTTTTTGTGATAGTATTATTCTCGCCACATAGGATTGTCAATCCGGCCGAAGAACCATCCCGGATACTGTTGTTCTCGAAAACGTTGGAGTTACCTGATAAGGTAACGCCTGAGTAATCACCTGTTGCGCCGGATATCACGTTGTCACGAATAATATTATATTCGGAAGATATTTCCAGGCCTCCCATATCATGCGTTGGATTGAGGAAAACATCATTGGCAATGATATTGTATGAAGAACCCGGATCTACATGCACTTTCATGTTTGTGAACGTAATATTCTCCAGGCGTGTTCTATGTGCACCGGTTCTGAGAGTAAAATAACAACATTCATCACCGCTATCACCGCTTTCGATTATAACCGAATCGCGATCCTCTCCTGTGATGGTGAGATCCGACTTATCTCTGATCATAATTTGCTCTGATGATAACGTGTATACCCCGCTCCTGATCAGGACAGTGTCCCCCGACGAGGCCGCATCGATTGCGGCCTGGATCGACGAATAATCATCGGGTACGGTGATGGTCGCGGCCATCGCCGGCGCGGCGAGCGTGGTCATGCACAGCAGTGCAGCGATACTGAAAATCAGAAGCGTTCGTTGCATTTCGTACTCATCTCCTTCTTTCATCTTGTGGTGCCGTCTTACCGGCGCCCGTGAGAGCGCACCGGGTAAAACAGAATGATCAGGAGGTGGTAATTGATCATATTTAAAATGGGATCGTTCATATCTGATCATATTTTTTTTATATTTTATGCCACTTATGGCATACAATCTGTAAATTCATGCTACGAATGCGACATCCGGCCGGATGCCGCCGGAAAAGGGAGGGGCCGGCAGTCCGCCGGTTCCCCGCACCGGTCGAAAGAGAGATGGCGGTCGACCCGGGGGGCTGGCCGCCGGTTCTGCGTCCTCTGCCCCGTATTGGGGCAGGCGCTCCGTCATGGCACCGTCGCCGCGGGGGTGCGCGGAGCCGTATCGTTTCCGCCCGGCCCAATGACCGTCAGGGTAACTGTATGGATTCCATTGATGACATAGGTGCGGACCGGGTTCTGCTCGTCCGAGGTGCCGCCGTCCCCAAAGTCCCGGGTTCGGCTGCTCACGTCGCCGGTCGTGGTGTCGGTGAACCCGACCGCAAGCGGCACCCGGCCGGAGGAGGCGTCGGTAGTGAAGCCGACGAACGGCGCGGTGTCGTTGCCGGGAGAATCCGGAACGGCGAAGGCGGTGTCCTCCGACGAGGCCGCATCGATAGCAACCCGGATCGATGAATGGTCATCAGGTACGGCAAGGGTTCCTTTTGTTGCTCAATGGTATACGGATGCCTTTTTGATTACAAGCCCGGAATCGCACGATTCCCGCGACGGGTAGCAAACGGGTCGGAAAAAAGAGGGTGAGCGGGATGATCAATCAGACCTTGCGCACCACCTCCAGTTTGACATAGTCGGTCTCGATGGTCGATCCTCCGTTCTTATTCTGGACGACGAGCAGGATCACTTTCCCGTTGTCATCGATGTAGTTGCTCAGTCCGGTCGTCTTCGTGCCGGAAAGGGTCGTTTTGACATCCCTGGTGGTGTTATCAAGCTCTTCGTATGCAGTACTGTCCCAGATGAACAGTTTCTCTCCGTTAGACCTTGTACCACTACCCTTGCCAACCCACGTCGCCGTGAAGTTCGCCACATCGCTGGCGGACTGGTTGATCGTGAACTCGAAGCGGTGGGCCGCATAACCCACACTTTCCGTCGTCGATTCGTACACGTCGTTGTCCGTTGCGATGTTCGAGTAGGACGTGATCTCCGTCGTGGGCACGCTGGTCGCCGCCGGAGGCTGTGCGCTGACGTTGCCCTTGTACGCCTTGAGCGTGGTGCCTGCCGTCCCGTAGGTGTTGGAGTTGTTGAAGTCGTAGGTGAACTTCCGGTTCTCCACCGTCAGGAGCGCGAGCGGTAACTTGTAGTACCCGGAATAGTCACCCGAATGAGTCCCGTTTCTCGTGTACTTCAGGTCCGAGTTGGAGCCCTGCGTCAGCTTGTCGGTGACGTTCCAGGAGGTCGATCCCCAGTAACTTCCCTGCTTCGGGTTGCTCCACGTCAGCTGGTTGCTGTTGTAGAGGTCCGAATTCTGGCCGTTAAATGTGTAATTCCCGTTGTAACTGGAAATATAGAGGGCTGAGAGGTTTGCAAGCCCGACGATGGGGACACTCGACGTGGAGAACGTCGTACTCCCGATATGTTCGGGGTCGCTGGTATAGGCGGACACGTCGTGCCCCTGGTTCACCCAGTAGTAATACTCTTTTCCGGTAGTGTTATCGTCGTACGCGACGATTAACGTGATGGATTTCACCCGACCGTCGAACGGCTGGGTGCCGTCCGGCTTGGCGTTGGAGACGTATGCTGTGACATTCCGCGAGTCGATGTTGTCTGTCACATCATACCACGATACCAGGTCGCTGGAGACACGGTTGGCCTTGTTGTTATCAGGATCCCAGTTCACGGACTTATATCCCCACGTATAGGAAGAATTACTGGTCGCGTTCGCGAGAGTAACGTTCCCGGATCCCCCATTGAAGATTGCCTGGGCTCGAATGGGATAATTACTCTCAGAATTCCCGATATACGTGACGACTTCCAGGCGCGCCCACTCGACCTTGTCGGAGGTGCACGGCAACGTAAAGGTCTTTGTAATAGGACCCGGATAGCCATACTCGAATCCCGGATAGTAGTCGTACCAGAGACCCCCGGTCACGTGCCCCGACGTGCCGTTCGCAGTGGTCAGGAAGTCACCGCAATACTCCGTAGCCGCAGCCGGGGCGGCAAACAACAGAACACCGAACAGCAACAGCGCGACCGGAAGCATCCAGTGCCTGCACGGTTTTGCCGCGCCGCAGGGCAGACCCAAGGACCGACCGGGTTCTCTCGTTTCTTTACAGACCCTTTTCTTCATATGTCTTTCCTTCTGTCCGCACGATGGTACGGACAGGAGAGGGATGGGGCATACACTTATTAATACTTATCTCAGATAAAATAGCAATGGGTGCTATTTTATTGCATAATTTGATGAATATTGGGCTGTTATGTTAATAAAAATGCTACTCCACGCAATGAGAACGATCAAGAAAGACAGCATATGCTGGTACGTCCGAGTATGCGGCGCCAATCTGGGGTTATATCTAAAGACCGGGTTCCCTGATGCATGCCGTACCGCCCCGTTCAGTGGGCGTGCCTGAAAATGCCGTACCCGGAGATCGTCGTAGCAGGATGCGGAAACCTCCTCTTCGCCGATGACGGTTTTGGTCCCGCCGTGGCGCAGGAACTGCTGAAGTTTGCGCTTCCCGACAACGTGAAAGTGGTGGACGCAGGCATCTGCTCGGCGCCTTTTGTATTTACGCTGCTCGATCCCGAAAGAACGAAAAAACTTATAGTCGTCGATATCGTGGACTTCGGCGCCGTGTCGGGAGCAATCGCACGGCTGCGGATCGGCGACCTGCCGCCCGGCGGCATCCGCGATGCCCGTCCCGGGGGCATCGCTGGAGCGCTCCGGTGTATCGAAGACGGGATCGACGTCACGATCGTCGGATGCCAGCCGAAACACCTTCCCGGTCCCGAGATGGAGATCGGGCTCTCCGAGGAGGTTCGAAAGGCCGTCCCCGGCGCAGTGCGCATCGTACTGGATATCATCGGGGCGGATGACGGACCGGCTCTTCGGAAACGTCGGACTCCTGCCTCCTTATGATTAACGAAGGATCGGATGTTCGCAGGTCGGTATACACCCCGATCCGGCAGGAAGCCGTACCACATCACCGACAAGGGCATGCCACCCATGCCGATCCCGGCGGTGGTGTCTATCCCTATATGGGACCCGGTGATCCCCTTAACCGCCTCGGCCGTTCACCGGGCCTCCCGTTGCGAAGACGGCACCCGCCCCGGCGAAAAAAATGCAGTTTTTGGGTATTTATTCCCCGGAGAGGTCTGCACTGCACTCCTTGGTCGCATACGGGGAGACCAACACGTCCTCGATCGTCTTCGATGCGTTCTTCCCCACCATCTTCACCGAATAACTGCCGATATCAAGGTAGTGGAAGGTGTGGGGCGTCACTTCGCCGGTATCCCGGCCGAAGAGGTATATTTTGGCGCCCGCCGGGTCGCTTGAGACCTCAAGCGACCCCCAGGTATAGGGGTCGAGAGTGAACTTCACCGTGGCGTCCTTGCCGTGGTCCGTCAGCAGAACTTCCCGTTCCGCCGGGATATACCCCGGCTTTGAGACCGAGATCAGATGCTTCCCATCCGATATGTTGGTAACGACATACGGCGTGGCAAACCCGGTCTGGAACCCGTCGACCGATATCGTTGCCCCTGCCGGCACCGACGTCACGAGGAGACTGCAGGGTGCATCCGAGAAGACGGCGCTCACGGTGTCGTTCGACTCGACGGCGGCGGGTATCCGGTAGCTCCGGTAACTCTCATTGTCATGGACGGTGATATACGACCCCCCGATCCCCCTGACGTCGACCATCTTCGGGAACCGGTCGCCCAGGTACCTGCCGTTGATCGAGAAGGGTTTCTGTGCGTAGTCCTCCGACTCAAACGTGATCGAGCGCACCAACTCTGCGTTGCTGCTGGTAAACGTCACCCGGGCTATGGCGTTTCTCTCGATCCAGACCCGCTCTTTATCGGAGCTGAACGTGATCCCCTCTTTCTTCACCTTGATGGTGTGCAACCCCTCCTTTAACCCGTAGATCACGGTGGGGGTCTTCTGGCTTACCTTGCGGCCGTCGACGTAGATCTCCGCTCCTTCCGGGAACGAATCGACGTAGACACCGCCGTAGTGGTTCTGCTCCCGGTTGCGGAGCAGGCCCGGGGATACCGTCGTCGGAACCTCGACCACGACCTCGTCGTCGCGCTCGAGCATGATTGTCCGTTCCACCGGCTCTTCGCCGTCCACGCGCACCCGGACGGTATGGCTGCCGCCCGAAAGCGACTCGAAGGCGGCCGGTGTCGTCCTGCCGGTGTACTCTCCATCGAGGTCGACGAGCGCACCCGGCGGATCGGAGAGCACCGTGAGGCCAAACCGCATCGTGGTTATATCAACGGCAGGCGCCGCCGTAACCGTGGGTGCGGGCTCTGCCCGGGCCAGTCCGGGATCGGACGCGGGCTCCGCCGCCGGCGCCGGCTCCTCCCCGACGGAGGTGAAGCCGAACAGCGAAAAGATCGCTGAAACAACATCGAACAGCAGGTTGAGCACCCCTCCGGTCGGGGCGGACCCGTCGGTCCCGCCGTATCGGACCGCATAGACACCTCCCTGCCGGATCTTTGCCGAGACGCTGCCTCCCGTTGCATCTGCCGTGGTCTCCAGGGTCTGCCAGGTGCCCGAAGAGCGATCGTACCTGGCAATCACGCCTCCCGATCTGTTCACGGAGACGACCAGCCCGAGCGGAATGTCGCTCACCATATCCTCGCTGCCGATCTCGTAGGCCGGGTCGGCACCCCCGGCATCGCCGGGGGCGAGCCTCTGCAACGTTATCGCCTGGATGAGGTTCCCGGAGCCTTCGGTGATCGTCGCCCCCTCGGGGATATAGAGTTGAACGGCCCCGTCGTCGGCGACGATGTGCGCGGCCTCGATCCGGCCGTTCGTCGAGTTGAGGGTGAACCGCGATCCGGTGCTGCCGGGCGATGTCGTCGGGGTCCCGGATGCGCCTCCCGTGGGCGTGGCGTTCACTTCGGAGCCCTCGGGCGGCACGCCTTTCCTGACGACGAGGATGATGGCGCGGTTCTCCATGTAGTCCCCTTTCGTCGTCGTGATGAGGCTCTGGATCCCCGCCTCGTTCTCCGACCGGAGGTACGGCCTGACATTCAGGTCCGCCACGCAGATCGCCGACGCGCCGGCGGTGAGCAGGTTGAACCACTCGCCGTCGTTGAAGTAGATCCGGTGCTCGTCGTCGTCCGTCCCCGAACCGGCCGTTGCCACCAGGATGAGGCGCGCCTCGCCCGTGCCGGAGAGGTCGACGGACTCGTTGAAGGCCGCCGTCGTGACACAGTCTTCAGACGTCGTCCCGAAGTCCGGGTGGGCATAGAGCGCATCCGATCCCTCCGCGATCCAGTAGGTCATCTCCGGTTCGGCAGGATCTTCGGTGACGACCAGGAGGCCGACGCCGTAGGCTGCAACGACGTCGTCCTTCCTCCCGTCGTTCTTCACCGTCACGACGTGTTCGCCGGCGATACCGTCCTTGATGCCGGTGACGTTGAACGCGTGGGTCTCCAGCAGGTAGTTGTAGATCCCCTCGTCTTTCCGGTCGTTGTAGACCTTATCGGCCGCGATATTTGCTCCGTCTACTGCGAGGCTGATCCTGACCGAAGTGCCCTCTTTCCTCTTCTCGTCGTGCCCCCAGGTGGTGTAGATATAGAGCCGCCCGTAGCTGATCGTGCCGTTTGCGGGAGCGGGGACGGAGATCGTAAACTCCCTGCTTTCGCCGGCGTGGATGAGCCCGGTGTAGTTGCTGAACTCGTAGTGGGTCAGGTTCCCGTGAATGGTATCCGAAACGGCGAGGTCCAGGCTCTTTCCGGTGTAGCCGTAGTTGGGAACGCTGCCGTCGGACCCGCCCCCGGACGTCGTGAGGTCGAAGTTGACGGAGGCGGTCTCGCCCTCGCTGACCGTGACCGTCCGGTAGTCTTCGCGCCCCTCGCCCCTCACCTCGACCGTGTAGTCGCCGATGATCAGGTCCTCCAGCGTCGCCGGGGTTACGACCGACATGTTCGCCCCGTTGAGGTAGACCCAGGCCCCCGACGGCTCGCTCGTCACCTCGATGCTGCCCGTTATCGGTTCGAGGTTGAAGTGGACCGTGGCGTTCGCGCCTTTGGTCACCGTGACCCACCGGTCGTCGGGTGTCCGGTAGCGGTCCAGCTCGACCCTGACCGAGTGGTCTCCGGCTGAGACGCCGGGGATCGTCGTGTTCGTCGTCCACTGGGTCGCCTCGTCGTCCAGAACAATCGCCGCGCCGGCCGGCGCCGAGGTCACCCGGATCGATCCGACCTCCTCCTCAGGGTAGCGGACGGAGAGGAGGGCAAGCGGTATCTTGAAGAACGCACCCACGAACCCCCCGCCGCCCCCGGTGACGCTGAGGTCGCGGGTGTAGGTGAGCGTGCTCGTCGTCCCGGGTTCCAGGAGATCGGATACGTCCCACGTCTGGTACCCCGAGTAGGCGCCCTGCGGGTCATTGGCATCGAGCGGTTCTGTGTTGAACGAGAATTCGCCGACCTGGCTTGCCAGGTAGACGGCCGAGAACTCGGCGGCGGGGACGCGCTCGTCGTCTTCAGGGAGTTCCTCGGTATCGAAGGTCGTCTCGCCCGTGTAGGTTTCGCCGAGGTACTCCTCGACGTAGTATGAGTGGACGTCGTGCCCCTGGTTCACCCAGTAGTATACCTCGTCGCCGTCGCCGTCGTCGTAGGCGACGACCAGCGTGATGAGTTTGATCCTCCCGTCGAAGGTCCCCGTATAGCCTTCTGGTTGTTCCGTCTTCACCTCGGCGACCGGATTCATGCCGGTGATCAGGCTGGTCACGTCGTACCACATCAGGTAATCGCTCGTCACGCGGTTGCAATGGTCGTTCACCCAGACCGGCCCGTCCCCGCCGTCTACCGGGAAGGAGTACGACTTCCGGAGTTCCTCGACGCCGAGCGTCTGCATCCCCGACCCGCCGTTGAACTTCACGGTTGCGCGGTGCTCGTAGTTGTTCTGCATGTGGCCGCAGTAGACGGCGACGTAGAGGCGTGCCCACTTGATCTTCGAGTAGGAGGGAAGCGAGTACGGCTTCGTGACCTCGCGCTCCGTCGCAGTTCCCACGAACGAGTCATACCATAACCCGCCGGAGACGGTGCCTTCTTCGACGGTCTGCAGCGGGATGCCGCCCACGTACTGGTCGGCCGCCGTGGGCGCGGGCACCAGGACGAGCAGCAGCACAAGAAAGAGTGCAATTCCTGTGATATACGATCTGTTGATTCTCATTTTTCATACCCCCGTCCGTATCGCCGTCACCGGGTTGAGGTGGGACGCCTTCAACGCCGGGTAGAGGCCCGATACCAGAGAGAGAACGATCGCGATCGCCATCCCGATCGCGAGAAGTTCGGGCGTGATCAGGGTGATATCGGCGTCTGCAAACGTTGAGAACGTATCGCCGAGCTGGGCGACGATGAACGGTTTCCCGAAGGTATTGATCGCACCCGTGAATGCTATGCCTAAAAGATCGCCGAGCACGCCCCCGATCAACCCGATATAGAGGCACTCGGCGAGGATGAGGTGGACGACGTCGCCGGGGGAGGCCCCGATGGCCATGGTGATCCCGATCTCCCGGGTCCGCTCAAAGACCGACGTGACCATCGTGTTGACGATCATCAGCGCCCCCACGATCAGGGAGACCCCGGCAAAGAACGCCAGGATGAGGACGACGACATCCATCAGCCGGTTCACCGACTCGATCTGCTGAAATGCGCCCTCTGCGGTGAGACCGAGCGTCTTGACGCCGTCCACGACGTCGAAGACCGCTTCGGGGTGATCGACCCGGATCAGGACGCCGTCGAAGGTTGTCTCGTCGCCGCGCAGTTCCTGCGCGACCCCGCGGTCGATCAGCATAACCTGGTCGAACGCATCGTCACGCTCCTGGAGCACGCCGACCAGCGTGAAGTCGACCTCTTCGTCGACCGGCATGCCGTTCTCATCGTAGCGCCGGATCAGGATCGGGATGGCGTCGCCGAGCCTGACTCCCTCGTAGCGCTGGAGCGTCTCGGCGATGTCGTGCCCGAGCACCGCCTGCCGCGAACCGGCATCGAGAGGCTCTCCTTTCAGGTATTTCGGCCGGATTACGTCTTCGATCCCGCCGGGATCGATGCCCACCACATCGAGGTAGGTCTGCCGTTTCGTGGCGTATGCCTCCCTGACCACCGCCGAAGATGCCGCGACGTGGGAGACGGCGTCGAGTTCGCTGATCTTTGCCGGCGTGATGAACTGGATCGCGCCTCCGCGGATATCCGCGGTCGCCTCGATGAGCGTGAGGTCGGACTGATCCTTGATCGCCTCCACCGCCTGGTAACGGACGCCTTCGCCCAGGGAGACGGTGCCGACGACGGCCGCAACCCCGATCGCGATGCCGAGGGCGGTGAGGAAGACGCGCATCCGCTTCCTGGTGACCTGGCGGGCCGAGACCATCAGGTACTCAATCAGCTTCCCGGCGATCATGAAACCACGCTCCCGTCAAGGAGTTCGATGGTGCGATCCGTCCGCCTCCCGAGTTCGCGTTCGTGGGTGACGATCAAAAACGTCGTCTCCCGCTCCCGGTTTACCCGCCGCATCAGTTCGAAGATCTCGTCACGCGTCTTTGAGTCCAGGTTCCCCGTCGGTTCGTCGGCCAGGACGATGAGAGGATCTCCAACGAGAGCGCGGGCGATTGCCACCCGCTGCTGCTCGCCGCCGCTCATCTCCCTCGGGTAGTGGTGCGCCCGGTCCGCGAGGCCGACGAGCGAGAGAAGGCCGGCGGCCCGCTCTCTCCTGACGGCCTTATCGTGATAGTTAAAGAGGAGGGGATACTCCACGTTCTCCTGTGCCGTCAGCGCCGGAATGAGGTTGAAACTCTGGAATACAAATCCGATGGCTTCCCTCCGGAGCGTAATCAGCGCCTTCCGGTCGCCGAAATCGACGCTTTTATCGCCGATGCGGACCTCCCCGGAGGTCGGGGCGTCGAGGCCGCCAAGGATATTTAAGAGCGTGCTCTTCCCGCTGCCGCTCCTCCCGAGGAGTGCGATGAACTCGCCCTTCCCGATGGAGAAGTTCACATCCGCAAGGGCGGTCACCTGGTCGTTGTAAGCCTTGTTCACGTGTATCGTCTCAATAATCGTCTCCATCGTTTCACTTCCTCTCGGCCCGGAGCACGGCGTTCGTCAGGACAAGGTAGTCTTTCTCGTCCTGAATCTGTGCAAAATTGTTATCCGACTGCAGGTAGGGGAGCACGTCCCGCCGGTCGATCCCGATCTGCATCACCTCGTCGGAGTCAAAGACGTTCGTCCACTCCTTCCCGTTCGATCCCGGGAACAATGCCGAGATGATCGCCTCGAAGAACGAGGGCATGCTGTCAGTCCCCTCGCGGTTGAAGAAGAGCCGGTTGATCACGGGGATCTTCTCCCGGGTATAGCCGCCCGAAGGGGCGACGAGGAAGAGTTCGGCCGATGCAAGATCGGAACGGTTGATGTCCCCGGGAAAGTCGATCCTGCTTGATGCCATGACCGGGGTGATCCCGTAACTGTTGTAGAGGAGGTCGGCCCCCTCGCTCACCCACACGATCGCCTCCGGCGACTCCGGGCTTTCGTAGACGGTGAGCAGGCCGATCCCCTGGACGACGAAGGTCCGATTGTCGGTGGCGTTGTTTTCAAGGACGACCGCAAAGGAGTTCGTTCCGGGATTCAGGTCTGCGGTCGTGAAGATATCCACCCCCGAAAAGAAATCGTTCTGGCTGGCGAACCCCTTGGAGTCCGTGTAGCGGCCTGCCTCCGTGAGGTGTTCGCCCGTATCCGTGCGGGTGAGCGACAGCACCGGGTAGATTGCGCTCTGGTCGAGCTTGCTCCAGGCCCAGTAGACGTAGATGCGCTGGTACCGGACGGTTGCGTCGGCCGGGAGTTCGGGATCGAACGCAACCGTATACTGTCCTCCCGGATTGATTGCGCCGCTGTAGGTGCTGTTCCCAACGGTATATACGTAGTCTCCCCGGAACTCGTCGTAAAATACGGATGAAAGTGGTTTGTCACCGGCATAGGTTGCCGCCGCGGGAGCTGCCAGAAGGAGCCCGAGCAGGAGGATCAGCCCGGAGGTCCTACGGGAAGGCATATTCCCCCTCCGCTGCGTTGTTTCCCCTGTTCGCGTCTTTGATCGCGCCCCCTTCGTCTGCGACTATCTTGAGCCGGTGTTTCCCGGGCGTCGTGTACAGCGGAACCTCGATGGTGGCCGTTGTCCCGGTAGCGATCCCGTCGACGTGCTTGACCGCTGCCTTATCCCCGTCCAGGTAGATGGTGAGATCGAAGGCACCGACATCGCTCCCCCCGCTGTTCGTGATCGTGATCGGAACGGTATAGTCTGAAAACCCTGCAGCGGCCGCCGGCGGCGCCATCAGCGGGCATGCGGCGACGATGACCGCGCCTGCGACCAGGACGATCGCTACCTTCCCCCCGGGCGGGCGCAGCGCGGTAAGGAGCGCGGCAAGAGAGAGCCCTGCAAGCAGGGCAAAGAGCGGGGCGGGTGACTGCTGCGTCGGTGCGGCCTGCGCCCCTGCCTCGAGCCCGCTCCGTACCGGTGCCCCGATGGCGACGGAGAGGTCGGGGATCGTGCCGACCGTCAGTTCTGTCGACGCTTCGTTATCTGCCTGATCGGAGTCGCCGCCGGCCTCGACGCGCACCGTGATGATATGCCGGCCTTCGGTGAGGGTGACGCCGGTTTCGACCTGCTGGACGCCGGACCTCGCCGGTTCGATTTCAACCGTTTCGACGGCATCTCCGTCGACCGAGAAGACCACCCCGATCTTCCCGTCGGGTTGTGCGCCGTAGTTTCTCACGGTTGCCTGAATCGTCGCTTCCTCGCCTGCATATGCTCCCGTCACCACGGGCGTGTCGACGGCGAAGTCCGGTGCCGGCGAGGTGCCGGGCTGCCGTACCGTGAGAATCACGGAGCACGGATGGATATAGTCCTCCCCCTCGGGCTTCGACCCGATGGTGGTGATCTCGCCGTCGCCGTCGAGGTCTCTCCCGCGCTCGAAGACGATGGTGTTGGTGCCTTTCAGGATTCGGCCGACGTCGAACGTCTCGATGTCGATGTAACGTGCCTCGTGCCCGGGGTTCCCGGTCGCGTCACCGATGTGTTCGTTGCCGATGTCGCGTGCCCCCTCCGGGTAGAGCGAGAGGTCGGTCACCGGGTTGCCCAGGTCCTCGCCGTTGAAGAGGATGTAATCCGGCTGCCCTTTCGTTGAGGCCAGGAGGACCGCGGTCAGGGCGGCGGTTGCCTGTCCCGTTGCGGCTGCTTTCTCAAGCGTAATCTCGCACGTGTCGTGCCGCGTGGGGTTCGTGCCGGACCACCCTTCGCCGTGGAGGTTCTCATTTCCCTCGGCAATCCAGTACCTGGTGACCGGTTTGCCGGCGTCTTCCACGACGGCCACGACGAAGATGCCGTAGGAGCGCCCGTCGATCTTGCTCTCAGCCTGACCCCTGCTGGTCGCGAGAGTGATGGTGTTCGTGCCGCCCCGGAACTGGTCGGTGCAGTCGTGGGCGACCCAGTAGATGCCGTATCCCGATACATAGGTCTCCTCGTTCCGGTCGTCTTTTCCGAAAAGATCCCGACGGACCGGGACGCCCTTGTTGACGCTGAGTTCCTCCCACCCGGTGTAGCGCTCGGTGCCGCCCCAGACGCCCGTGTAGACCCGTGCCCAGACCGGCTTTGACGGAAGGGAGAAGGTGCACTCGATGGGGGGGGCGGTGAGCCCGTAGGTCCCGAAGGTGAGCACCTCTCCCCGGACCTCGCCCTGGGCCGCTGTCTGGAGAGGGATACCTTCGAAGTCGTAGATCGCCGAGACCGGTACCGCCATCAGGACAAATGCGATAAGCATGCATAACCACGTGTGAATATTTTTGAATATGTTCATACTATCTACCAAAAGATAACATCTGGTATTAATTTATTCTCTTTTATTCTTACTAATGGGGAGGGCTCTTTTGCCTCGTTATGGGGCAGGGCAATTTGCAAACCTCACTCACCCGACAGCGTTGCCCCGGGTCTGTTACTATCCCTGAAATTTTCCGGAGGTACCCGAGGCTCTCCTGCAAACCGGGGTGCGCCTGAAGGAGTGGTGGGCGCGTAAGACCGGAGGTGGGAGCGGATGCCCCGGCGATTGCACCCCCGCGACCGGTGCAGGGCCTCGCCGGCGCTCCGGGAAAGCTCATCGGAGTTATTAATTTTAGCATGTTTGTTAACACTCAATTGTTCAAACCTAAAATTTGCCCTGAATTTGTAACACAAACGATAAAATATTTAATACAAAACGATAAGATTCATGAAGTGACACCGAACAGAGCATTACTTCTGTGCATCCTGGTCTTCGTGCTTGTGGCCCCTGCAACAGCAGGCAGTGTCGAAAGGACCGTCGCTCAACTGCCGGAAGGCGCCGTGGGCGATCTGGAGGTGACGCTCACGGTGACGGATATCCCCGTCGGGGGCATCGTCGAGACCATCCCCGACGGCTGCACATGGGCCGGGTGCGACCACCCGGACGACCGCACAAGGGTCTCGAACCGGACGGTTGCCTTCGCCGTTATCGGTGAAGAAACGATCCGCTACCGGCTGCAGGGGCCGCCGGAGGCCGGAGTAGCGCTCGCCGGGACGTGGGAAGGCCTGCTGACCGGTGAGTCGGGCGTCGTGGGGTCGGACGAACCCCGGGATTCCGGACAGGCCACGCAGACAACGGTCCCGGGCACGCCCGGTTTCGGGTATGCAGCCGCGCTGGCGGCACTTGCCGTAGTATTCGGGAGGAGGTGCGGCCGGTGACCCGACGACTCCTCCTGCTCGTCTGCTGCATCTGCCTCCTGGCCGGGGCGGCAGCGGCGGAAACTATTCCGTGCGACCGTGACGGCGACGGCAGACTGACCTCCTCGGAACTCGCGACCGCGATCCTCGACTCGCTGGACGCCCGGTTCATGGGCGGAACCGTCGACGCCCCATCTTCCGGCGACCTCCGGGACGCTGCGTTCGTCTACGAGCACTGGGACGGCAGGGTGCTCACGATCACCGATTCGTCCGGACGGGCGACGACACTCACCCGCCCGCTCCGGAGGATCGCGGTCTTTAACAGCGACACCCTCGAGATGATGCGGTCGATCGGCATAGAGTCCGATCGGGTCGTGGGTGTGAGCAAGTACACCCTTGAGGACCCGACATACTTCCCTGAGTACCGCGAGACGGCGAACCTTGGATCGGTCTGGTCCCCCGACTACGAGCAGGCGGCTGCGGTTCGCCCCGATGCGGTCTTCCTCTACGCCACTATCTCCCAGTCGTCCTGTGACGATATCGAAGCGACACTCGGGGCCATCGACCCCGGCATCCGCTTCTTCCGGTTCGACGGTTACCTGCCGACGGTCTACGCCGACGAGGTGCGGACGCTCGGTCTCCTCCTCGGGAAAGAAGAGGAGGCCGGGAGGTTCCTCGCGTTCTACGGAAACGTTACGGATACCGTGGCAGGAGTGGTCGACCCAATCCCGGCCGACGACCGGGTACCGGTCTACCTGGAGAGCTGTAACGACTACAAGAGCGCCGGAAAGGGCTCGGGCTACGACGAGAAGATCAAACTTGCCGGCGGCAGGAACATCTTTGCCGACACCGCGGTCGAATACCCGGTGGTCGACCCCGAGGCGGTCATCAGCAGGAACCCGGGCGTCATCGTCAAGATCGTCGGCGCCGGTGAACTGGTGTTCGGCGGCTACGGCGACGACGACCCGTCGTCCTTCGAGACGGTCTACCGCGCAATTGGGGATCGCCCGGTCTGGGACCGGATCGGTGCGGTCAGGGACGATCGGGTGCATATCATCCACTCCGACGTCATCGGGGGGCCCGAATACTTCATCGGCGTCGCGTACATGGCGAAATGGTTCTACCCGGACCTCTTCCCCGACCTGGACCCCCGTGCCATTCACCGGCAGTATCTGGAGGAGTTCCAGCGGCTCGACTACGACCTCGACGAACACGGGACGTTTGTGTACCCGGCATGATGACCGACTTCGGCAGGCAGGAGTACGAAAGGCTCACGGAGAAGAGGGCGCTCTTCATCACGGGCCTTGTCCTGATCCTCGTGGCGCTCGTCGGGATCGCCGTGACCCTCGGGTCGGCGGACCTCCCGGTCGCCGACTCCTACCTCGCTATCTTCGCCGGGCTCTTCCCCGGGGCGGTCGACCTGCCGGAACGGATGATCGAGTCCAACGCGGTCGGGATCGTCTGGGGCTGGCGGCTGCACCGCGTGCTCTTCGCGATCGTGGCAGGATTCGGGCTTGCGATCGCCGGCACGGTGATGCAGGGTGTCCTCAGAAACCCGCTCGCAAGCCCTTTCACGCTCGGGATCGCCTCCGCCGCCTCGTGCGGCGCATCGATCGCCATCGTTCTCGGGGCCGGTATTCTCTCCGGGGGCTACCTCATCGTCGGAAACGCCTTCCTCTTTGCCATGCTCGCTGCCGGTGCCATCTACGGCATGGCCCGCCTGCGGGGCATGGGAAGCGAGACGATGATCCTCGCCGGCATCGCGCTCATGTACCTCTTCTCGGCCGTCACCTCGCTCCTCCAGTACCTGGGGACCTCCGAAAAGGTGCAGGAGATCGTCTTCTGGATGTTCGGGTCCCTGGACAAGTCATCCTGGCCGAAACTGGCGATCGTGACGGTCGTCGTCGCTGCCGTCGTCCCACCCCTCCTCTGGCGCGCGTGGGACCTCAACGCGCTCGCCGAAGGCGACGAGACGGCGAAGAGCCTCGGCGTGCCGGTGGAGCGATCCATGGCCTGGTTCATGGTCGCCGCATCGCTCGTAACGGCGGTGATCATCTGCTTCACCGGCACCATCGGGTTCATCGGCCTGGTCGCGCCCCATATCACCCGGATGGCGATCGGGGCCGACCACCGCACCCTCCTCCCCGCGTCCGGGCTCGTGGGCGCCGTCCTCCTCCTCGGCGCCGACTGCCTCGCACGCACGGCAATCCCCGGGTCGATCGTCCCGGTCGGGATCATGACGGCGTTCCTCGGCATCCCGTTCTTCCTCTATCTCTTCATGCGCAGGAGGGACGCCTGATGACGCCCCTGCTCTGTGCACACGGGCTCTCGTTTTCGTACCGCGACCGGCAGGTGCTTGCGGACGTCTCGTTCTCCCTTGACAGGGGGGAAGTCCTCGGGCTTGTCGGGCCGAACGGATCCGGAAAAACGACGCTGCTCCGGTGCCTGGACCGGATTCTCGACCCGGAAGGAGCGGTCTTCCTCGATGGGAGGGAGATGTGCTCCATGAACCGGCCGGAGATCGCGCGGGCGGTCGCCTACGTCCCGCAGAACGGCGGTGCTCTGGGTTCTGCGACGGTCTTTGAGACCGTCCTGATGGGCAGGCGGCCGCACCTGCGCTGGAGCGTCTCAAAAGAGGATAAACAGAAGGTCTCGGAGGCGCTCTCCCTTCTCGATATCGGTGATTTCGCGTCCCGCAGGGCCGACCGGCTCTCGGGAGGAGAGCGGCAGCGGGTGCTGATCGCAAGGGCGCTCGTGCAGGATGCCCGGCTCATTCTTCTTGACGAACCGACAAGCGCGCTTGACATGCGCAACCAGATCGAGGTGATGGACCTCCTGCGCCGGCTTGCGGAAGAACACCGGCTTGCGGTGGTGGCGGCGATCCATGACCTGAACCTTGCCGCCCGCTACTGTCACCGGATCATGATGCTGAAGGAGGGGCGGGTGCTCGGACAGGGGGCGCCGTCTTCCCTCCTGACCGGAGGAATGATGCGCGCAGTCTATGGTATCGAGGCGGTCGTGAAGGACGAGATGGGGGTTCCGTACGTGGTTCCTCTCCGGTCGTTGGCGAATAGCAACACAATGGAGATCGTGTCAACTACCCCCGGTTGAAACCG
>DASQ01000119.1 GCA_002503885.1 Methanoculleus marisnigri
CATGTTGGGTGAATTATAATAGAATACCCAAGAGGATATACCTATCGCAGGAAGGAAGGGCGGCTCCGCTTTCATCCCCGGCCTGAATACCGGGGACTTCCCGCTCCGCCCCCTTCACCCCCGCAAGTTAAAAAGAGTGGGTCTTATTCTTTCGGCCCCCGAGAATCCCACCGGTCCAGAACCTCCTGCCCCTCGATGAAGACGAGCCCATGCTTCCTCGCGTAGTCCATCGCACCCTCCTTTGAGAGTGCAAACCCTGTCTCGTCGTCCAGCATCTCGCAGATCGTAACGGCCGGAGTGATCCCGGCCATGCCGGCAAGCGCAATCGAGAGTTCTGTCTGCCCGTGCCGCTCATCGAGCAGCCGGTCGGCGGCCCGCAGGAGCGCCATATGGCCCGGTGTCCGGAAATGTGCGGCAAAGTCGTGCCCGCCGCCGTTAAGCGACCGCTGCACCTCTTCTGCGACGGCGGTGACCGTCAGAGCGCGATCCCGGTCCGTGACCCCGGTATAGGTCTCCCGGTGGTTCACCCAGAGCGAGAACGACGAATGGTTCTTCGGGTCGTAGGGGACCTCGCCGTCCTTCTCGACGAGGCTGCACGCACGCAGGATGTCGTGCGCAAACGGCAGGCCGAGCCTCTTTGCGGCCTCGGGATGCACCGCCGTGCAGATCAGCCCGCCGCCGTCTTTGCGCATCTGCCGGATGTGGGCAGGCGTGACCGCGTCCGACCTGATTGCAAAATCGGTCTCGCGTTCCCGGTTGTCAAAGTCGTATAACAGGACGAATTCGCCTCTGGCGAGGGCCTCTATGGCTGCATCAATCATGGGTAATCTCCACCTCGATCGTATCGTTATCGTTTAAGTTCAGGATTTTGCGGAGTTCACACCCGGCAATGACCTCGATGATATCCTCCGGGTAGTGGGTGCGAGAGGGCTCGACTATTGCGCACCTCTGGCCCCTGATCCAGCAGGGAAGCACCCGGGCACCACCGAACGTCCGTTCATCAGCGATAAACCCGGGAACATCGACCCACCCGGCACGGTCGAGCTGCTTGCGGACCTCAATGCTCGTCGCATCGAGCCTGATGTTTAAGGTACCGGGGAAGGGTTCAAACCCGAGACACCCGCCGAACTGCTCCTTGTAGTGAGGGATGCTCATGTAGTAGCGCCCTTCCCCGAGCCCGCTGATCACGGCCCCGGTCAGGGTATACTGCCTGTGTTCGGGGTTGAATATTCTTGCGTAATCCACATACTCCCGCTTCAGCGCCTGCTCGCCCTCCCGGGTGACGGCGACATACTGG
Organism: Methanoculleus marisnigri; assembly: GCA_002503885.1. Classification (GTDB taxonomy): domain Archaea; phylum Halobacteriota; class Methanomicrobia; order Methanomicrobiales; family Methanoculleaceae; genus Methanoculleus; species Methanoculleus marisnigri_B. Next base: position 1,298 of record DASQ01000119.1, read on the forward strand.
CCGTCGGGCTTCATCGACCGGATGACGAACTGCTGCCGCTCAAGCGCGATCAGCCGCCGTGAGGCGGTCTGGGGGCTGATGCCCAGTTCGTTCCCGAGTGACTGCGATGAGAGCCGGATCGGGCCCCGGCACCCGCCGAGCAGGGCGACCATCTTCAAGGACTGCAGGTCTTCCGCTTCAACCATCATATCAGAATTGAGATGCATACTATATACGGGTTGCGCAACGATCCCCCAGAGGGGACCTTCGTGAAATGTCGATGTGGCATACGCTAATTATTTATGTCCGGGTGGTAACATTAGCTCTATGAAATCCGGAGTGCGGCATCAGCTTGCCGAGAAAATGGCAGGAGAGATCACACTCTCGGACTCACCAGGACAGGCCCTCAAGAAGTGGCGGCAGAGTTTCAGCATCCCCCAGGGAGTGCTCGCCGAGCGTCTCGAGGTCTCTCCATCTGTTATCAGTGATTACGAAAGCGGACGACGAAAGAGTCCGGGGACCGCCATCGTCGGCAAGATTGTCGATACGATCCTCTCGATCGACGAGGACAACGGCGGCCGGTTCATCAACAAATTTGCTAAGATTCTGTACAGTGAGTTCGACGAAGACGTCATCTACGATATCCATGAATATGCATCCCCCGTGAGCCTCTCCGACTTTGCTGGAGTTATCGGCGCCATAACACTCTGCGGCCCGATGGACCAGACCGTCTACGGGTATACGGTGATCAACAGCCTCAATGCGATTCTCCAGCTCTCTTCGAGCGAGTTCAACCGCATCTACGGCTGGAGCACGGAGCGTGCCCTCATCTTCGCCGAGGTCTCAACCGGGAAGTCCCCCATGGTGGCAATCCGGGTCACGCCATTTAAGCCCCGCTGCGTGGTGCTGCAAGGCATCAGCCCGGAGCAGGTGCACCCGATTGTCCCGGGCCTCGCGGACCGCGACCGCATAACGGTACTCTGTACGCAGATGGACGTCGAGACGATCATCAGTTCACTACGAGGAAAACTATGGTAGGCATTTATTCATACGGCGTCTACATCCCCCGATACCGGATAAAAGTCCCGGAGATCGCCCGGGTATGGGGCGCCAACGCAGACGACATCACCCGGGGTCTCGGGGTCTTTGAGAAGTCCGTCCCCGATCTCGATGAGGATACCGCAACGATCGCCGTCGAGGCGGCCCGTGCCGCCCTCCGGCGGAGGACCGTCGACCCCGAGGCAATCGGCGCCGTCTACGTGGGAAGCGAGTCTCATCCCTACGCGGTCAAGCCCACCGCCTGCACGGTCGGCGAGGCGATCGGGGCGACCCCCAACATGACCGCTGCCGACTACGAGTTTGCGTGCAAGGCCGGAACGGCGGGCATCCAGACCTGCATGGGCATGGTCAAGAGCGGGATGATCCCGTTCGGGATCGCCATCGGTGCCGACGTGGCGCAGGGCGCTCCCGGCGACGCGCTTGAGTACACGGCGGCGGCCGGCGGGGCTGCGTTCGTCATCGGCGAAGGGAAGACCATCGCCGATATCAACCACACCTGCTCCTACACCACCGACACGCCCGACTTCTGGCGGCGCGAAGGACAGAACTACCCCCGCCACGGCGGGCGGTTCACCGGCGACCCGGGTTACTTCAAGCACGTTCAGGGCGCCGCCCGGCTGATGCTCGACGCAGTGGGGACGAGCCCGAAGGACTACGACTACGCCGTCTTCCACCAGCCCAACGCAAAGTTCCCGCAGCGGGTGGCAAAGATGCTCGGGTTCACGGCTGAGCAGATCGAGCCCGGCCTCGTTGTTCCGAGGCTCGGCAACACCTACTCGGGAGCATCGATGATCGGGCTTGCGGCCACGCTTGACGTGGCAAAACCGGGCGACCGGATCTTCGTCACCTCGTTCGGGTCAGGAGCAGGGAGCGACGCCTTCGATATCACGGTCACCAACGCCATCGAATCAGAGGATTTCAACAGGTCTGCGGCACCGAGTGTCGCGAAGCTTCTCGCAAACCCAACTTACCTCGACTATGCACTGTATGCCAAACACAAGGGAAAGATCGTGATGCAGAAATGAGAGACGTAGCAGTAATCGGAGTAGGGTGCACGGAGTTCGGGGAGCACTGGGGCACCTCGTTCCGTGACCTCTTCGTCAAGGCAGGGGCGCTGGCGCTCGAGGATGCCGGGGTCACCGGCGAGAACCTCGACGCCCTCTACGTGGGAAACATGAGCGCAGGCAGGTTCGTCGAGCAAGAGCACATCGGTGCCCTGATTGCGGATTACGCAGGGCTCGCGACCAACCACGTCGCCTCGACCCGTGTGGAGGCGGCCTGCGCCTCCGGCGGGCTTGCCTTCCGGCAGGCGGTTATCGCGGTCGCAAGCGGCATGGAGGATATCGTCGTCGCCGCGGGCGTCGAGAAGATGACCGATGTCGGGACCGGGGCGAGCGTGGACATGCTCGCAAGCGCCGCGGACCGCGAGTGGGAAGGGTTTGCCGGGGCGACCTTCCCGGGGCTCTACGCCATGATCGCAACCGACTACATGCACCGCTATCCCCTCACCCGGGAGCAGCTTGCACAGGTTGCAGTGAAGAACCACGAGAACGGTGCAAGAAACCCGATCGCCCAGTTCCAAAACCGTATCACGATCGATACGGTGCTGAACTCCTCGCTGGTCGCCGACCCTCTGCGGCTCTTCGACTGCTCGCCGATCACCGACGGTGCGGCGGCGGTCGTGGTGGTGCCGCTCGAACGTGCCCGTGAGTTCACCGACTCGCCGGTGCGGGTGCTTGCAAGCGCCCAGGCAAGCGATACCATCGCGCTCCACGACCGGCGGGACATATCCACCCTGGACGCCTCCGTGGCGGCAGGGAAGCGGGCGTTTTCGCAGGCAGGCCTCACCCACAAGGATATCGACATGCTGGAGGTCCACGACTGCTTCACCATCGCCGAGATCTGTGCGATCGAAGACCTCGGATTCTGCAAGAAAGGCGAAGCGGGCAGGCTCACCGAGGAAGGGGTCACGGCCCTCGGCGGAAAGATCCCCGTGAACACGAGCGGCGGCCTGAAAGCCTGCGGCCACCCGGTCGGTGCGACCGGAATCAAGCAGGTCTACGAGATCGTCAACCAGCTCCGCGGCGATGCCGGGGCCCGGCAGGTGGACGCGGAGATCGGTATGGCCCATAACGTGGGCGGCACCGGCGCGACGGTCGTCGTGCACATCCTGGGGGTATAAAAATGTCGGTTTCACGGTTCTGGAGAAAGATCCCGCAGCGCTACAACCTCATCGGGACGCAATGCACGACCTGCGGGCGGTACTTCTTCCCGCCCCGGTCGCTCTGTCCCGACTGCCGGAGGAGCGGCAAGATCGTCGACCACAAGTTCAACGGTGAGGGAACGGTCGTCACCTACACGGTCATCCGGTCGGCAAGCGACCAGTTCGAGAACACCACCCCGTACGTCCTCGCGGTCATAGCGCTCGACGAGGGCCCGAGGCTCACCAGCCAGATCGCCTGCCTCCCCGAAGAGGCGAAGATCGGGATGCGGGTGCACAGCGTCTTCCGCCGGATAGCGGCGGACGGCGAGAGCGGCGTCATCCACTACGGCACGAAGTTCGTGCCGACGGAGTGACCCTTCACTTTTTTTGGGGGCCCCACGCGAAAGGAACCCCATACTATCCTCCATTGTCGAATCACGCAAGGTCGGTGCGGTGGTTCTCGGTAACTCCCCTTCGCGTGAAGCCATAGCACTCCACACCCCTACGGGCCGGAGAAAATTAGCAGCCCTCTTTCTCCACGACGATATCGTATACCGCATGCCACCTGCCCGGCGAGTAGGTCCTGACCTGCCGCTCGGTGACTTCCCCGGAGGTAACAGCCCGGATCAGGGGGAGACATTCACCCTCCTGCGCCTGGAGGGCGTAGAGATGGATCGTCCCGCCGTCCCGGCAGAGCGCGGCGGCCGCCGGGAGGAACTGCGGTGCGGCCAGAGGAAGGTTCATGACGACCCGGTCGAAGGGGTGAAAGCCGAGTCTGGTGAGGTTTCCGGCGTCCGCGAGCATAGGAATGATGTTTTTCGCCCGGTTGAGCGCGATGTTGTGGACCAGAAGGTGGACCGCTGCGGGGTTGAGATCCGCGGCGACGACGAGGGCGGCCCTGCGGGCGAGGGAGATGGCGAACGGCCCGACGCCGGCAAACATATCGAGCACCCGCTCCCCCTCCTCCATCGCCTCGATGACCCGCTGCCGCTCGGTCGAGAGCCGGGCCGAGAAGTAGGCGAGGGCAAGGTCCACGTCGAAGTAGAGCCCGTACTCGGTCACCCGGGTGCGGGTGGTGGGAACCCCTGCAAGGACGGCGAACCGGCGGGTGCGGTACTCACCCTCGACCGGACCTGCCGGGAAGAGCACCGTCTGCAGGGACGGCCGGGAGGAGAGCAGCATCCGGGCGGCCTCCGGGTCGTCGTCCTGCATGATGGCGATCCCGCCCACGAGCTCGTGGCGGGGGAGTTCGGCACGTTCCGGAACGGCCTCGAACTCGCACCAGGCGGCGCCCGCGATCTCCTCCGTCACCGGGAAGAGAATGGCGTCCCCCTCGGGGCGCGGCTTTAAGCCCTGGTCGAGGAGCCCCTCTTCAAGCAGCCGGCGCCGTGTCTGCTCGGCCTCTCGCTTCGGCACCGCAAGGCACCACTGTTCCTTTCGTATACGGACCACCAGCCATCTTTAGGTATGCGTTCTCATACTTATTCATGGATGAGTATATCGGGAGACTGAAAGACGGCTCCCTCAAACTCTACGCGCTCGAAAAGGAACTCCTGCCCGAGGAGGCCGTCCGGGTGCGGCGGGCATTCATCGAGGGTGAGACCAACGTTGCCCTTCCTGCGGTGGGGTCGTTCTCCATCGGGATCGACCGGGTCGTGAAGCGCAACATCGAGAACATGATCGGTGCCGTGCAGGTGCCGCTCGGTGTCGCAGGACCGCTACGGGTGAAGGGGGAGTATGCCGCCGGGTCGTATTACCTCCCCCTGGCGACGACCGAAGGGGCGCTCGTGGCCTCGGTGAACCGCGGGTGCTCGCTGATCACCCGGGCAGGGGGTGCGGACGTGCGGATCATGCGGGACGGGATGACCCGGGCACCGGTCTTTGCCGCCCGCGACGTCGTCCATGCCCGGGAGGTGGTCGCCTGGGTGGAAGGGCACACCGCCGAGATCCGCGAGACCGCACAGAGCACCACGAAGCACGGGGAGTTCCTCGACGCCGTCACCTACGTTGCCGGGACGAACGTCTTCGTCCGGCTCGAGTTCGATACAAAAGACGCCATGGGCATGAACATGGTGACAATCGCAAGCCAGAAGGTGGGCGAGCTCATCGAGCGGGAGACCGGGGCCCGCCTCGTCGCCACCTCCGGGAACATGTGCACCGACAAGAAGCCGGCGGCGATCAACCTGATCCGGGGCCGGGGCAAGACCGTGGTCGCGGGGGTGCGCCTCACCGACGCGATGGTCGCTGACCTCTTAAAGACCGATGCGGAGACCCTCGCCGAGGTCAACTACCGGAAGAACCTGGTAGGCTCTGCGCGGGCGGCCTCGTTCGGGTTCAACGCCCAGGCAGCAAACGTCGTCGCCGCGATGTTCATCGCCTGCGGGCAGGACCCCGCCCACGTCGTGGAGGGGAGCACCGCGATCACCACCGTCGACCGGGTGGACGGCGGCGTCTACGTCTCGGTCACGCTCCCGTCGCTCCCGGTGGGGACGGTCGGCGGCGGCACGGGGGTCGATACCCAGCGGGAATGCCTGGAACTGCTCGGCGTCGCGGGTGGCGGCGACCCGCCGGGAGCCCATGCGAAGGCGTTCGCGGAGATCGTGGGGGCGGGGGTGCTCGCCGGCGAGCTCTCGCTCCTCGGCGCCCTCGCGGCCCAGCACCTGGCCCGGGCCCACCAGGAGCACGGTCGGGGGTAACAAGGAGGGAGTTCGAGCACCTGACGGTGCTCCTGCTCCGGCCCTTCGGCCCGTCGCACCTAGAACCGGAACCATTTCATCATAACGAAGGCGTCTTCCTCGTTTGCGTAATAACTGGCAATCTGGAAGACTTCCCGGTAGCCGAGACGGTGGTAGAACTCCTGCGCCCCGGCATTGGTGATCCGGACCTCCAGCTGGACCCCGCTCGCGCCTAAAACTGCATACTCCCGTTCCAGGCGGCGAATGAGCTGTTGTCCGACCCCCCGCCGCCGGTATCCCGGGGCGACGGCGAGGTTCATGATATGCCCGTAAACCTCTTCCCCGGTATCCTCAATCCCCCCTGCGACGAACCCGGCCAGGCCTTCGTTGTTTTTGGCTACGAAGAACGTCTCCGGGTAATAGGCGAGCGATTCCTGGAGCATCCTCTCGTCCCAGGGGTCGACGAACGCTGTCCTTTCGATGGCAACTATCTGCGGGATGTCTACAGGCTGTGCCCTGCGGATGGTGAGTTGAAGCGGCATCATAGTTACCGGTCTCTCCCTCGTGGAGTGTCTTACCTAATATAGTGTCAGGGGACAAAATAGTAGGCACATACGAGTGGCGGCATTTATGGTTCAGATCTATCGTTTCGCGGCGGTCCGTCCGGGGCGGCGGTACTCCGAAAAAATTCCTTCCGTGCCCTACGATGTGGTGACGGCAGAAGAAGCCCGGGAGTGCATCGAGAAGAATCCCTTGAGTTTCCTGCGGGTAAGCCGGCCCGACGCCGAACTCCCCGACCTCGCCCCGAACGATGACCGGGTCTACCAGCGGGCGCGGGAGATATTCGACGGCATGGTCGCCGACGGCCTGATGCAGCAGGATCCGGAGCCCGGGATGTACGTCTACCGGGCCGTCCAGGACGGCGAGGAGTTCATCGGTCTGGTCTGTTGCGTGGCGACGGAGGACTACGAGAGCCGGCAGATCCGGCGGCATGAACTCACCCGGTATGACAAGGAGGAGGACCGGACCCGGCACATCGACGCGGTCGGCGCCAACACCGGTCTCGTCTTCCTGCTCTACCGCGACCCCGGCCTGATCTTCTCCTATGTCCACTCCCTCATCGACACAGCGGCGCCTGACGGGAGCACCACGACCGGATCGGGCGTGCTCCACCAGGTCTATCGGGTCACCGATGAAGCGATCCTCTCGCGCCTGGAGGGGCTTTTTGCGGCGGTTCCGAACACATACATCGCAGACGGACACCACCGCGCCAAGTCGGCGGTGAACGTGGCGGAGAGGCGGCAGAGCGATGGCAGGTTCACCGAAGAGGCAGGGAAGTTCATGGTGGTCCTCTTCGCCCACGACCGGGTCCGCATCCACGGCTACAGCCGGCTCGTCACGGACCTCGGCGGCTACACCACTCCCCGCGAGTTCATGGAGGCGCTCCCGAAATCGGGCTGGAATGTCCGCCCCTACGGGAAGGTCGATGCTGCGGGCTACCAGGTCCCACCGCTCGCGGCCGGAGCGGGATTGGTGCATGTCATGCACTTCTACCTGGAGGGAACCTGGTACGAGGTTTCCCGGCCGGTCGCGGACCTCACCGACCTGATCGGGTCCCTGGACGTCTCGGTTCTGCAGAAGGATGTCCTCGAAGGGATGCTCGGCATCACCGACCCCCGGGGTGATCCGAGGCTCCAGTACATGGGCGGGGCAAAGCCGCTCTCCGAACTCGAGCGGCTCGTGGACTCCGGCAAATACGCCCTCGCGGTAGCGATGCAGCCGGTGCGGGTCGAGACGGTGCTCGCGATTGCCGATAAAGACGGTGTCATGCCCCCGAAGTCCACCTGGTTCGAGCCGAAACTTCTCTCAGGGCTTGTCGTCCACACCATCGATTGAAGATCCATATCACCATCTTTAATTCTTTTTCTGCCCGATCACCTCTTCATGATAACGATTGCTCTCCCCAAGGGAAGCCTCGAAGCGCAGACGCTCCAGCTCTTCAAGGAGGCGGACCTCGAGGTCAGGCGGACCGACCGCGACTACAACCCTCGCATCAACGATTCAAGGATCGGGAAGGTGAAGATCCTCCGGCCACAGGAGATCCCGCTCTACGTTCAGATGGGCTACTTCGATCTCGGGATATCAGGGCTTGACTGGGTGCAGGAGAGCGGCGCCGACGTTGTGGAGGTCGCCAACCTCTCCTACAGCAAGACCGGGGAAGGGAACGTGAAGATCGTGGTCGCGGTTCACCGTGACGAGCCAATCGACAGCGTCACCGCCATCCGCCCGGGCAGCCGCGTGACGACCGAGTATCCCCGGATCACGGAGCAGTTCTTTAAGGAGATCGAGGTCCCCGTCAGGCTCTTTGCCTCTTACGGGGCCTCGGAGGCGAAGGTCCCCGACCTCATGGACGTCGTCGTCGACCTCACCGAGACCGGGAGCACGCTCAAGAAGAATGGGTTGAAGATTGTCGGCCAGATTATGGAGTCGCACACCGCGCTCCTCGCGAACCGCGAGTCCCTTCTGGACCCGGAGAAGCGCCGGGAGATCGAGGAGATCACAACCCTCCTCCTCGGGGTGATCGAGGCACGCCACCAGGTCCTCCTGACGATGAACGTGCCGGCGGCGGCGCTCGACCGCGTCATCGAGGTCCTTCCTGCGATGAAACAGCCCACCATCGGCAGGCTGCACGGCATAGACTACTTCAGCATCCAGACGGTGGTGCAGAAGGGACTCGTCAACGGCCTTATTCCGCCGCTCAAGGCCGCGGGTGCCGAAGATATCCTTGAGATCCCGATAGCGAAAATAGTGCGGTGAGGCAGGAAACCCCTCACCCGCGCCGGGAGTACTCCTTTCCGCAGGCGTAACAGACGAACTTCCCGTCCTCGAGGCGGACCCGGGACTCGGCGGTCATTTCGCCGCACTTCGAGCACGGCACCGACGAAAAGATCCGTGCCTGCTCCGGGATCCCGGGATCGACCTCCCGGATGGTGAAGAGTTCTTCAGCGGGCATCTCCAGAATGACATCGACGATCCGATGCATCCGCTCGTGGAATTCGGCCTGCTCCTCGTCGGAGGCCTTTCCCTGCATCACCCGCGCACGGAGCGGCGCGAGGCAGGGGTCGAGTGAGTCGACGTCGAACGACGGGTTTGCCGCCACGCGGATCGCGGCCCGGGTCCGGCGGTTGATGAACGTGAAGGCGTGTTTGCCGTAGTCCTTGAAGAGGAGATTTCCTTTTCCGGCGGTGCACCCGGTCAGGACCTGGATGGCATCGACGCCGCAGGCATCGGTCTCGGCGATGGTGACGAGTTCCTCGTCTTCCGAACGGCCGGAGCGGAGCCTTGAAAGGGCGATCTCTGCCGCCCGGTAGCCCGTCGCGAGGCCGGGACAGACGTGGCCGTGGAAGGCGGCCGCTTCTGCGAACCGGTCGTGTGCTTCTCCCGGCTTGCCGGGGGGTGAAGTGTTACACATGTGCTTACCCTGCATGAGATGTTGTTACGAACAGATGGATATATGTTACGATAGCCCGCCGGAGCTCGCGGGCCCACTCCCTCTGCATATAAGGGCCGAACCGTTCCGACCTGCGGGTCTGCACACCGGACGAAATATTTTTGCCACCGGTTGCCTGCACGTTTCCAATATCCGATTCTAACGGCAGATTGTTGAATATACAAGAGAGGGGGTTATTTATATGCCCTCGCGTATAATGACTGCTTTACATGAGAGTCTCCGGGGGCGTCCTGACCCTGCTTGCCGCAGTATGTATCCTCTGCACCACGTGCGGTTGTCTCGGTGCATCCTCGTCGCCGTCAGGCGGGGGCATCACCCCCATCGACCTGCCGGAGCCGCCGGGGGCCTGCACCCTCACCGGGGCTCTCGCGGAACTGGACCTGCTCGGGGCCGAAGGCGGCCTGAACATCACCGGCACATCGGTCCACCAGGTGCTCGGGACCGGCATGAGCCTCGACGGTCGGGCCACCTCCTGGGCCCTCGGTCTTGCGGATGGCGAGGAGGTGCGCTGGCTGACCTTCGGTCTCACGGGCTGGAAGGAGATCTCGCTCCGTGCCCCCCTGCCCGCAGAGGAGGTGAACCTCACCAGTGTCCTCTCCCCGGAGGATCTCCTTGCGATGCAGGACGGGGTGCTCTCACCCGCAATGGAGCAGCTCGGTGCCGATACGGTTGATATTGCTCTCTCGGAGGGGGTCTATGCGATCACGATCCGATCGGACGCGGGGATGGAGACCCTCGCGTTCCGGGCGGATACCGGGGAGGTGATCGTATAAGACCGGCGGCCGATGACGGGGCGATGTCGCTGGACTTTCTCGTGGGGTTCACGATCTTCATGCTCGCCCTGATCATGGTGGTGAGCATGGTGCCGGGGCTCCTCGCGGGCCTCGATAGCAGCGGCATCGACTACGACGCGGTCGCCTACCGGACGGGGGTGATCCTTGTCGAGGACCCCGGCTGGCCGGTCTACCCGCCCTGGGAGATGAACGACGGGGACCATAAGGACGAGATCCAGCGCATCGGCCTCGCGGCCTCGAAAGATACCCCGAACATCCTCCTCTCGACGAAGGTTGAGAAGTTTTTCGAGGCGGGGTTCTTCGACCAGGATGATTACCGTAGCAAGGCGATCTTCGGCGACATTCCTTATTCCTATAATTTTTCGCTCTCCAGTGGGGGGACCCTGATCGGGCAGACCGGCGACCCGCTCCCTCTCGGCTACGGCTACGGCTACATCCGCCGGGTGGTGAAGATCAAGGAGCCGGGAGTGGCGGTGATCAACGGAACTTTCGCACCACAGTACACGTCACTCTCCTCGAACCAGGAGTTCATCGTCCGGCTCGACTTCAGCAAATTGCTCGACCCGTCCGTCGGGGCGGCCTACCGGATCGATCCGAGGACCGAGCCGGTGAACGTGACGATCACGGACTTTGGCGCATATCGTAACATAACCAGTCCACCGGACGATAACGCGACGCTCAAGACCGTGACGTTCTGGAAAAAGGATCCGACGAGGCCGATCCCGCAGTTTACCCGGATTCCGTTTGCGTACGGCACGACGGACTCAGAACTCTACACCCTATACATCGACGGGAATCCAAAAAACCTCACGCCGGGAGTAGAGGTCGACGAGAACATCTCCCTGGTGCTGAAACCGGCGGCAACCTCGCTCTTCACCCTGGACCAGAACAGCATCCTGGATATCCGGTTTAATTTCGAGGATGCTGACTACCCGCACACCAACATCACCGACATCCACCACTATGACTACAACATGACGAACGTCACCCGCCCCGACCTTAAAGCCGGCGTCCTGGAGGTGGCGATATGGTGAACGATTCGGGGCAGCTCTACACGATGGAGGGCGTCGCGGCCGGGATCATCATGCTCCTCACCGTGTACATCGTCATCAGTACGACGAGCATCTACACCGCGGGGGATACACACATCCCGGACATGCAGCTCGAACAGCTCGGGAGCGACGTGCTGGCGATGATGGATACGCCGGATACTAACGGCACAAAGAGCGCTCTGGAGACTTTTATCGATACGGATAATGGCACCGATTTCAACAGTACGTTCCTGGGCTACTGCAACATGCTGACGAGCGGTGCTGACGACGACCTGCACATGAGCGCAAACGTCACCTACCGCTCCGGTGACGAGATCAAAGAGCATCAACTCGTTGCAACACCGGATGACGGCTCCTGGACGGGAAGGGAATCCGCCGTGCGGGTGACCCGGTGGGTGCAGCTGGATTATCAGATCGGTCGGGGACCCCCCTACGGGTCGCGGGCACAGGCCGTCCTCGTGGAGGTGCTGTTATGGCGTGCATGAATGAAGACGGTCAGTGGATCGTGTTGATGGGCCTTCTCGTCGCCGTGGGACTGTTCTTCCTCGCGCTGATCATCAACCAGTCGGCGCTCGTCGGGCAGACAACCGCGGAAGGGGTGCTCGAGTTCCCGAAGAACGACATCCGGGACCTGCGGGAGGCGGTGTTTGACTACGTCGAGGCAGGGCGCCTCGAAGCGGTGCAGAAGGATATCATCGCGATATCCCTCGAGCGGAAGAACGCCGTGGTGAGTTTCTCGGCGGGCCAACAGCAGGAGGTCTCTGGGCGCCTGCTCCGCCCGGTAACCATCCACTACAACAACGGGGTGACGGAGTACGATGAGACCGTGTATTACTGAGCCGGTGAACGAGGAGGGCGTCACCCGGCTCATGGAGTATGTCATCATCAGCGGCGTGCTGCTCGTGCTGATGATCGTCATGATGTTCACCATCAACGCCGTCTTCATGGAGGGGCCGGCGGATAAACTCCGCTACCACGCCTTCGTGGACATCGGGAACGGTGTCAGCACCCGGATCGTGGACCTCTACGTGATCGCGCCCGGCAACGGGACCATCGCCACGAAGTTCGATATCCCCGACGATGTTGCCGGGAGGGGCTACTTCGTGGACGTATGGATGGAGGGCGAGAACCGGGCAAGCCAGGCTATCCAGGTGCAGGGGGGTAATATCCAGAGCACGGTCGCCATCGCCGGTATCGGGGCGACGAAATGTGTCTCCGGCAACACCACCGGCGCGGGATGGAACATAATCCAGTACGACTCAGGAGGGTTTCCGACATGACACTGAGAGGCTTAAGGAGGCGAAGAACCGTGAAGATAAATGATAAGGCGGTCTCCGAGGCGATCGGGTTCATCCTGATCCTCGGGATCGTCATCACCGGCATCAGTCTGGTCACGCTCTACGGCTACCCGGTGCTCCTCAAGGAGCAGAGCAACACCGACGTGAAGAACATGGAGCGGGCGATGATCGTCATCCAGAATGATATGAAGAGCCTCTGCTTCAAGAATGTGCCCTACAAGGAGACGTCGCTCCAGGTGAGTGGCGGGACGCTTGAGGTGATCAACGCCACCAGTTACGGGGGTTCGATCAATGTCTCAAACAGCACCGATTCCTGGGACTACTCGGTGGGTGCACTGATCTACCGTTCCGACCGCAGCAACGAGGTGATCACCCTCGAGAACGGCGCGGTGATGACACGCCAGGACGGGTCGACGGGTTCGGCGATGCTTGCCGAGCCCCGGTGGTTCTATGACGTTAACCCGACGACGGGTGAAAAAACGTTCGTCGTCTACATCATGAACATCACCACCGACGACCTGATGGCGAAGTCGGGGATGGCAACGGTGAGGATGAGCCTGGAAAACACAGCCACAGAGGTTTACATCTCTCCCGGCGACGTCACGGTAACGTATACCACAGATAGCGATAACGACCTTACCGTGGCGTGGGAGAACTACCTGACCGGGGGTTCGGTCGGGATGCATAAAACCACTCCCAACGAATATGAGCGGGATAATGTCGACAAACTTGTCATAAAAGAGTACGAGATCAAGATTCACGATATCTAACTTTTTTGAACCCGGCAACTCAATTCTGCTGCCTTTGCCCGTGCAGGGCAGGGGGATAGGGTGTAAAAGAGGATATCAGAGATACCGGTTCTTCCGGAGCCACTCCACCTGGGGTCTCGTGTAGCGGTAGAGGATGTCGCACTTCTCGTCCTGAAAACTCCAGGGGACGACGACCAGGACATCTCCTTCCCGTATCCAGACCTTCTTCTTGATCTTGCCCTTGATCCGCCCGGTGCGCGTCACCCCGTCGAAGCAGCGGATCTTGATATGATTTGCGCCCAGCATCAGTTCGGCGCTTGCGAACATCTCCCGGTTCTTCTTGTTCGGCAGGCGCACGCGGATAATCTCCTCTCCCGCCTCCCCTCCTTTGGACTCGGGTTTGCGCTTTGCAGGATCTGTCAGTTCATCAACCCCATGCTCCAGAGTATTTGATTTCTTGTGTGTCCAGTTTATACAACTGCTAGCTTATCAAATATTCTCCCGGAGGCGGGAAGGTGACCGCAACGGCCACCGGTCGCGCCCTGGTTGGCCGTGAGATCACCCGGACGGAACCCCCGGTCGATCACCCGGACCCGGGAGACCGCCACCGGGACGGTTATGTATATTGCCGGGACTAGCTACCCAGCATACCCATGGCATGCCCGGACCCGTCGCGCGGGATCTACCTCACCTACTTCATCCAGGGGCTCATCCTCCTGAGCGCAGCCTCCAGCATCACGGCGGGCGAGTACTTCCTCGGGCTCTCAGCGGGAGTCGCCTTCCTCCTGACAATGGCGCCGTCCCTCATGACGAGGAACCTGCGCCTCTGCCTGCCCTGGGAGGTCAACCTTCTCGTCGCCGTCGCCCTGTACCTCCACGTCATGGGCCATGTCGGGGAGTACTACGTCACCCTCGCGCCCTACTACGACAAACTGACCCATCTCGTCTCCTCCGTCACCGTCGCGCTCATCGCCTTCTTTCTCGCGGTTCTCGCCGAGCACCAGGGGGATCTCCGGCTGACGAGGACCGCGATCATCGTCTTCATCCTGGTATCCACGCTGGCAGCGGGGACGGTATGGGAGATCTACGAGTTCGTGGCCGACCAGGTCTTCGGCACGAACCTCCAGCATGGAAACATCGATACGATGTCGGACCTCATCGTGGACCTCGCCGGGGCGGTGATCGTGGCGGTTCTCGCTGCGATTGCCCTCGCCAGGACAGAGGGACACCAGTTTATCCGGCTCTTCGCCGACCCGACCCATCACCCGGAACCGGGCGATCTCGTAAGCGATCCGATCGATCTGGCTCGCGGCCGCTGATCTGTCTGGTTCGCGCCAGCCGAATTATATTTATATCCATAGGGAGGAATAAAATGGAGTGATCCTGAAGGCCCCAAGCACACGATATCTGGCGTTATTCATGCTTATCCTGCTCCCGTCCATGACCGGCTACATGGCCTGGGAAGGGCGGGCCGTCGAGGTGACCGTCCTTACGATCGACGGGGCGCCTGAAGGCATCGTCTATATCACCGACCCGCACGTCAGGGCGTCCAACATCGACCACGTCCGGGAGGTGATCTCCGAGGTCAACCGCTTAAACCCCTCGCTCGTCCTGATCGGCGGCGACTTCGTCACCGGTGAGGAGTCGGACTTCGCCTCTCAGGCGGTATGGCGGTCACTGGACGCACCGACCTATGCCGTGCTCGGGAACCACGATTACCGGGTGGGCACCGACAGCCGGACGGGCATCGAGAGAACGCTTGCCGTCCAGACCTCGGCCGACGTCACCGCCGCCGGGTACGACGTCTCCGGCCTGAACGACGGTTCCGCCGACACCGCGTTTGCCGACGGGCTCGCCGCGACGCTGGAAGAGAACGGGGTGCATGTCCTCAGGAACGACTACGCCAAGGTCTCCGCCGGCGGGAAGGATCTTGTCATCGTCGGGGTCGACGACGGGTGGGCCGGGATGGCGGACCCGCCCGACGTGCCGGCGACGGACGCATTCACCATCTACCTCATCCACGAACCCTCCTGCAGGGCCGACTGGGACGCCGACCTCATCCTCGCCGGCCACACGCACGGCGGCCAATTCCTCTTCCCGGTCATCAAGCAGTTAAACGACTATGGCTTCATCGAGCTCGCGGGCATGTTCGATACGAACGGGACGCCGACTTACGTCTCCCGCGGGGTCTGCAGCGCGAGCGTCGCCGGGGTGGACCTCCGGTTCAACTGCCGGCCCGAGATCGTCCTCATCAACCCAACCGAAGAACAGCTCCGGACTATCGGCGGCTCTGCAGCCCCGCTCCCGGAGACCGGCGCGGTATGATCTTTGCTACATCGTTTGCCCTGCTGGGGCTTATCCTTCCCAAGAGTGAGCGGGGGGCCGCTCTCGGAACGAACATCGCCGCCAGTTTCAGCGGGTTCGCGCTGGGGTTCCTGGGGGGTGGCCTCTTCACCTATTACACCACCTGGCGGGTGCTGTTTCTGGTGCCCCTGCCCGTCGCCCTGCTCGCCATCGGGATCCTCCGGCGAAATTTACCGGGGGAGTGCGCCCTCTCAAGGGGGACGCGCCCGGATCTTCCGGGCATCGTCCTCAGCACGACGATGATCCTCCTGATCATGGTCGGACTCTCCACCCTGCCAGGGGTGCAGGGCACCGTCGCCCTTGTCGCCCTTGTCGCCGGCCTCGCGGCGCTCGTCGCCTTCGTCGTCCATGAAGCCCGGGTAAAAGACCCGATCCTTGATACTCACTATTTCTCCCGCAACCGGCCATTCGTTCTTATCAACGGTGCGGTCCGGGTCTACCTCTGCGGGGTTGAAGGGGCAGAGCGGGAGGGCTCCCTCCGCAAGGGGGGAGGTGGAAGCGGAGCCCCTTCTTCACTTTCTCACCGCACAGGTATTCTTTATGCCGGAGGGAGTCCCAGATGATCCTATCGTATGCTGCGGAGGTACCAGTACCGGCTCTATCCGACGAAGGATCAGGAACCCCTGATCGCCAAGCACCTCGGGTGCTGCCGGTATGTGTACAACTGGGCGCTCGCCCGCAAGAACCGGGCATATCACGATGACGGCACCAGCCTGTCAAAGTACGACCTCATGCAGCAACTCCCGGCTCTCAAAGAAGAGTTGCCGTGGCTGAAAGAGGTCAACGCCCAGTCCCTGCAGCAATCGATCCACAATCTCTCCCGTGCGTTCACGAACTTCTTCGAGGGTCGCGCCGAAGAACCGACCTTCAAAAAGAAGCACGACCCCGAACAGGCGTTCACGGTGCCGCAGTCGTATACGGTGGATTTCAAGCAAGGGACGGTGAAACTCCCGAAGATCGGTGTGATCAAAACCGTCTTCCACCGCACCTTCGTGGGGACGACGAAGTCTGCAACCGTCATCCGCAGATCGACCGGCCGGTACTTCATCAGTATCGTGGTCGAGGACGGCCGGAAGCCTCCGCAACCCGCCGATCCGATCCCGGATCAGACGGTCGGGATCGATATGGGGCTGAAACACTACGCTGTTGTCTCGACCGGGGAGAAAGTGGAGAACCCGAAGTATCTCCGGAACGCCCAGACGCGGCTCGCCGTCTTACAGCGACGACTCGACCGCAAGCAGAAGGGTTCCCGGAACCGGAACAAAGCCCGGCTCAAGGTTGCCCGGTGTCACCAAAAAATTGCCGATCAACGAAAGGACTTCCAGCACCAGCTCTCTTCTCGACTGGTTCGCGAAAACCAAGCCCTGGCTGTGGAGTCCCTGAACGTGGACGGCATGGTGAAGAACCACTCTCTCGCGAGATCGATCAGCGATGCCGGATGGGGGACGTTCCTCGGGATGCTGGCGTACAAGTGTCGGGAGGCGGGGAAAACCCTGCTGAAGATCGGGGTCTTCGAGCCGTCTTCCAAGACCTGTTCGGTCTGCGGCTACCGGAAAGCCGATCTGACACTGAAGGATCGGGAATGGACGTGCCCGGACTGCGGCACGACCCACGACCGGGACCTGAACGCCGCGATCAATATCAAACAATTCGCACTTGCAGGCGCGGAACG
The DNA here is from genome assembly GCA_002503885.1 of Methanoculleus marisnigri. Classification (GTDB taxonomy): domain Archaea; phylum Halobacteriota; class Methanomicrobia; order Methanomicrobiales; family Methanoculleaceae; genus Methanoculleus; species Methanoculleus marisnigri_B. Next base: position 18,654 of record DASQ01000119.1, read on the forward strand.
CGCCGAAGAGCCTGTGGACTCGCTCCCGGTGGGGAGGGGGATGAAGCAGGAAGCCCCCTGCGTAAGCTGGGGGTAGTTCACAACGCGGCATCGTTTGCATCCATCTACCTCTTCAGCCTGTACTTTCAGTATGTCCGGGGATTCGATGCACGGGTGGCCGGGGGTATCCTCCTCGTCGCAAGCCTGATCACGGCGTCCCTGGTTGGATACGCCGGCCGGCTCTCGGATCGGGGAAGCCCGCACCTGGTCGCAGCGGCCGGTGTCGCGATGACGGTCGTGGGCCTCGCAATTCTCTCGTTCATCGGCGAGGCCATGCCCCTGGCCGTCGCCGTTCTTGCGCTGGTGCTCCTCGTGGCGGGAGTGGCGTTCTTCCAGCCTCCGGTCTACAGCATCGTTATCGGAGCGGTCGAAAGAGCGATGTATGGGGTGGCCGCAGGACTTGTGGAAACGATGCGCCTCCTCGGCATGACCGTCAGCATGGCCGTCACCATCATCATTTTCGCTCTCTTCTTCGGGAGCATGGAGATCATCGGCGAGAACATCCCCCGGTTTCTCTGGAGCATGCAGGTGCTCTTCCGCATCTACTTCGCTCTCGCCGTGGTGAGCCTTGCGGTGACCTGGCTCGCGGGGCGCGCTCCTCCTCGCGCGCCGTAGCCCCGGCGCAAAAAGGATCCCCTGCCTACGGTTCGAGGATGGCACGCGCCCGGTCGGCTATCAGCAGCACCTCTTTGAGAGGGATGCCCGCGTCGTGGGCAATGGCCGCGGCGTCGCCGTAGGCGACCTGCTTTGCCGTGACAAAACCCGCGGCGGCAAGCCTGGCGGAGACCGACGGGCTCACCCCGGTAACGATGGTGACCGGGTAGGACTGAGTCTCCTCGATCATCGTCCGGAGGTTCTGCTCTTCCGGGTAGTCCCACCCGATATGCCCGATCCCCCGGCAGGTCGCGTAGCGCTTCGCGTGAGCGGAGAGTTTGGTGTTGCAGACGATCAGGGCGCCGTCGATGGAGACGGTGCACTGCCCGGAGCGGTACCCCTCCTGGAGGTCCTCGACGATCGCCCGGGCGATCCGCCCCTCGTCGAGGCCGGTCATCCGGTGGTGGCTCGCGTGGTGTTTCACCTCGACAAAGATAGTGGTCCCGTCTTTGTAGGCGACGGCGTCCACCTCGTGCTCCCCGCACCGTCCGGCAAGGATGCACCCGCTCTCCACCCGGTAACCGTGCTCCCGGAGGAGGACCCGCACGAACTCCTCGAACTCCGGCTTCGGGCGGAGGAGGGCGAGCGCTCTCCGGAGATTGGTCCGGTGCGCGACGGCGGGGCGGACAACCTGTGCCCGGGCGCGGATCATCCGGAGGACCGCGGCGGTCTTCACACCGTCCGGAACCGACTCCTCGATCTCGCGGGCGACCCGTTCGGCATCCGTCTCACCCAGGCCCAGGTTCCGGAGCGTCCGCCGCACCTTCCTCCAGTCGAACGGCTGCGGGCTGCCGTCGGCCTTCGTGACGTACTTCATCAGGTACGGTAGGTCGGCCCCGAAGACGAAAAGCGTTCGCTACCGCGTTCTCCGGCGGCACATCCGGGGCGGAGCAGGATGGGTGAGAGGATCGGAGGCAGGGTATGCCTACCCCTGCCATGTTGAGATGCTGCCTTGCAGCTCCGGCCCGGTCGGGTCTGCGCCGGGGCGGGTGCCCATCGGGGGAGGCGAGTATAAACGTTGCGGTTGGGCGTGTCCTTATCTTCTTTTACGCCCAACAGGGACCCCGGGAGAATGGAAGCGTTACAACGCCCGGTCATCCTGATCCTCGGCGCGGGGGCGGTCGGTCTCTCGCTCGCCGGAAAACTTCGTGGGGTGGCGAGGGTCTATGCAGCCTGCCGACCGGTGCATGCCGGCGCGATCCGGGAGCGGGGCCTCGTGATGGAGGGTGTCTGGGGAGACGGCACCGTCGACGCCATCGCCTGTGTCGCGGGTCCGGAGGAGGCCCCCTCCGGGATCGATTTCGTCATCGTCACCGCGAAGGGCACCGATACCCGGGCGATCTGCGAGGAGTACGCCGGGGTGATCCGGAGCCGGCCGGTGGCAAGCCTCCAGAATGGTATCGGGAACGAGGAGGTCATCGCCGGCTACACCGATACCGTCATCGGCGGGACCGTGACGACGAACTTCTCGGTCTTGGGCCCGGGCCATGTCCGGGTCTTAAGCGAGAGCGCCCCGATGCATCTCGGGATCTGGTCCGGCAACGACGCCGGGATCCTCGACCGGTTGATCGGCGTCATCCGGTCCGCCGGCATCCCGGTCGAGGCGGACACCGATATCCGTTCCGGGAAGTGGACCAAGGCACTCCTCAACATCGCGGTGAACCCGATCTGCGCCCTTCTGCGGGCCCCGGTCAGGGTCGCCGCCGACGGAAACGTCCGGGAGACCGTCATCGGGCTCATCAACGAAACGTTCGCCGTCGCGGACGCCGAAGGGGTGAAACTCCCCTGGGCGACCGCCGACGACTATCTCGCCCATCTCTTCTCAGTGCAGGTGCCCGACTTCGCCGAGGTCTATCCCTCCATGTACTACGACCTCCGGCAGGGCCGCCGGACGGAGATCGACCTCCTCAACGGGTATATCGCACGCCTCGGGGAGCGCCACGGCATCGAGACGCCGCACAACCAGTGCATCGCCGGCCTCGTCCGCTACGCGGAGGCGCACCCCGGGTCACCGTGACGACCCCGCCTCACCCCCTGCCAATCTTCGCGGCGAGCAGTCGGGCCGACTCTTTTGCCTTCGCTTCGGTCCTCCAGAGCCCGGTCCTGCCGATGGGAGTCCCTTCCCGGTCGTAGAGCTGTACGTAGTAGCCGCCGTCCTGGCGGGCGAACCGGACCTCGCCGACGATGTCGGGGCCGTACTCCTGCATGCCCTGATCTTGTCGGCGCGAAGGATATGATAGTTCCGCGTCCCCCGGCCCGGTTCTGCCGGCTGTATATAGGAGAAGTGCTCTACCTCTGCGGGGTTGAAGGGGCAGAGCGGGAGGGCTCCCTCCGCAAGGGGGGAGGTGAAAGCGGAGCCCCTTCTTCATATTCACACCGCACAGGTATTCTTTATGCCGGAGGGAGTCCCAGATGATCCTATCGTATGCTGCGGAGGTATCAGTACCGGCTCTATCCAACGAAGGATCAGGAACCCCTGATTGCCCAGCACCTCGGGTGCTGCCGGTATGTGTACAACTGGGCGCTCGCCCGCAAGAACCGGGCATATCACGATGACGGCACCAGCCTGTCAAAGTACGACCTCATGCAGCAGCTCCCGGCTCTCAAAGAAGAGTTGCC
>DASQ01000130.1 GCA_002503885.1 Methanoculleus marisnigri
CGAGAGGGTGACGAAGGGCGGCTTCGCTTTCATCCCCACCCTGAAGGGTGGTGTCTTCCCGCTCCGCCCCCTTCACCCCCACAAGATAAAGAAAAGAGTCCGGGCCGGGCGGTACGGGTTACGTTCATATATCATACCGGCATGAGTCAGTCGTCGTCAACGGAGGAAACGTATATGGGAATTGTAAAGTGCTGCCGTGAGCAGGTCGTCGCCGTTTCACCGGACACGCCGGCGGTGGAGGTGGCAAGGATCATGGGAGAGAAGAATGTCGGAAGCGTCGTCGTCATCACCGGCGATTACCGGCCCGCCGGGATACTTACCGACCGCGATCTCGCAGTCCGCGTCATGGCGCAGGAGAAGAATCCTGGCCAGGTAAGGGCGGAGGAGGTCATGACCCGGGACGTGATCACGTTCCAGGATAACATGGGGATCTACGAGGCCATCACGAAGATGACCGACAGCGGCATCCGGAGGATGCCTGTCGTCGACGACGCCGGAAAGATGATCGGTATCGTCACCATGGACGACATGATCCGCATGCTGGGCGAGGAGATGGCTGTTATTGCAAAAAACATCGAGAAACAGAGCCCGCCCATACCCATGTAAAGAGATGGGCCGGCATCCTTTCGTATGAAAATGGGTCACCTACATATTTTCATCCGGTATGCCTGTGGCCCCACGGGCATCATGTGGTTTTTCTCCAGGCGGGGACTCTCCCGACCCCTTAACCGGTGGCGAAGGCTATGACCTCTCCCGACTGGTTCATCGACCCCTCCATCGCCCGGACCATCTCCTCCCAGGTCGCCCCGGGCGCGAGCGCAAGATCGAGGTCGAGCGCGTACACCCGGAAGAGGTATGCCTCGGTCTTCCCGGCCTCCGGGCAGGGGCCCCGGTAGCCGGTGCTGCCAAAGTCGTTCGTGCCCTGTACAGCATGGAACGGGGACTCCACCACCTCTCCGGCCGCCAGCCCCTCCGGGAGCAGCGGGACGGCGGGGAGGTTCCAGATGACCCACGCTGCCCGCGACGACCCTTCCTCGGGGCTCGCCGTCGCGAGGACCGCAAGCGACTTGATGTTCGCTAAAATCCCCTCCACCCTGATGGGAGGCGACCGGTTCGCCCCCCTGCAGGTATAGTCCTGCGGGAACTCCTCAAAATCCAGTTTTACTACCAGGTTTTGCATCATACCAGGCTCCGTCGATACTCCCCATCCGGAACCAAGATATAAAAAGAGTTTGTGCGGTCACCGGGAGTACATGGCAACGGTCTCGCCGAACCCGAGGACATGCCCCTGCATTGCGCCGATGAGATCGTGCTTGCCTGCGCCGGCCGAAAGATCGAGCATGGCGTCAAGCCCGTAGACCTTGAAGAGGTAGCGATGCGTCTCGCCCCCGGGAGGACAGGGGCCACGCCAGCCGAGGGTCCCATAGTCGTTCGTCCCCTGGACACCGTCCACCGGAGTCGTCACGACACCCTGCGGCGGAATGCCCTCCGGGATCACGGGTGCCGGGGAAAGGTTCCAGATGATCCAGGTAGTGAAGGAGCACCCGGGTTCAAAGGGGTTCAGCGCAAAGACCGCCATCGACTGCATCTCCTCCGTGAGGCCCCCGACCCTCAGCTCGGGAGAGAGATCGGGGCCGTCGCAGGTGTTCCAGACGGGAAACTCTACGGAGCGGAGAGAGACGATCAGTTTACTGACTCTGGAACCCATGAGGGGGTTCTCGGTGCCGGGAGATAAAAAGGTGGTGGAGGCGGGGTCTCAGGTCCGGGGCCCGGTATCCGGCGGAGCCGCGAGCGTTTTTCTGCGCTCGTAGACCGCCATCGTCTCGCCGTATTCGATGGCGGCGGCCGCGAGTGCATCCTCAAGAAGTGACCGGTCGGCACCCGGCGGGAGGTCGACCTCCCTCCCGGCGCCCCAGACCCGGATGAAGAAGCGGTGCGACGCACCCTTCGGCGGGCAGGGGCCGGCGTAGCCGGTCCTTTGGAAGTCGTTCGTCCCCTGGACCGCAGAGACCGGACGGGAGACCCGGCGCTCCGGGGGGATGCCCCCGGGGATCTCATCGGCTGCAGGAATGTTCCAGGCAAGCCAGTGGGTGAACGTGCCCCGGGGAGCATCCGGGTCGTCCACGATGACCGCAAGGTAGGGCGCGTTCGACCCGATTACCCGTATCCGCGGAGAGGTGTTCTCCCCATCACAGGTATGCTCCGGGGGAAAGCGGTCGAAATCGACCTCGATCGTCAGGTTCTGCATAGTTGTTACTCCTCCGGCACCCCATGGGAGAGGTCGCATAAACCAGTTGCGGCGAAGGGACCGGCAAGGGAGAGCGGGTCCCGACCGCTCTCCTGTATCAGAAGAGCCCCATATCCCGGGCCTGGATCAGCAGTTCCTGCACCTCCGGGTCGGTGATGTCGTGCCACCGCTCGTATGCCTGCGCCACCGCGAAGGTGCGGCTGGTCCTGATGTTTAAGCAGACGACGAGGTCCGCCTTCCGGGCGATGAAGTTGACGGCGTGGAGGGAGCCGGTAGGAACCGCCACGACAACCTGACGGGGTGACCCGGTCCGGACCGCCTCGATGGCGGCGAACATCGTATACCCGGTTGCGAGGCCGTCGTCGATCAGGATAGCGGCCCTGTCTTCAAGCCCCGGCTCCTCCCGGCCTCCACCGAACTTCTCCATCCGCTCCTCCACGTTCTTTTGGGCTTTCGCGATGGCAGCGTTCACCTCGGTCTCCGAGAGGTCGAGCCCGTCCATGAGGGCACGGTTCAGAAAGACCCTCCCGTCCCAGGTTACGGCACCGAACCCGGCCTCCGGGTTCCAGGGGATCTGCACCTTCCGCACCACCGCCATCCGGAGCGGCGCCTTCAAGGCCCGTGCCACCTCAAGCCCCGGCGGGACCCCTCCGGCAGGGATAGCACAGATCACCGGCTCGGTGAGTGTCTCCAGCGGCGAGAGGGTCGCCGCGAGTTGCCTCCCGGCATCGGTCCGGTCTTCGAAAACACCCAGCCGGTCCCGCATCGCTTTATCTTCAATGATCCGGCCCGTATCCAGCATAGGTTCGCCCTTACTGCACCGGAATATTAACGTCTTCCGGTGGGCGGCCCCTCCCCCGGGGAGCGATACCAATAACCCTCCAGAGATCGATGATTAGCCGGTAGATGATGCAGAGACAGAGAGACCGGAGGGGGTACCGGTGACGGCAACCGATGCGGTGACGCTGTATACCGATGGCGCATCGCGGGGAAACCCCGGAGACGCCGCCTGGGCATACGTGATCGTGCGGGACGGAACAGTCGTCGCCAGCCGATCGGGATTCATCGGGACCGCGACCAACAACGTGGCCGAATACCACGCCGTCATCAACGGCCTTGAGGCCGCCCGGGCGTTCACCTGCGACAGGCTCGAAGTCAGGTCGGACTCAGAACTGGTCGTTCGCCAGCTCACCGGCCGGTACCGCATCACCAAAGAGCACCTTGCAGACCTCGCAGGCGAGGTGCGGCAGCGGGTGCGTAATTTTGCAGAGGTCAGGTTCGAGAGCGTTCCAAGAGAGCATCCCTGCATCCAGGTCGCGGACCGCCTCTGCAACGAAACACTCGATGCAGAGAGGCGGAGGAGGTAGGTGTGACAGCGATCGAGTGCATCCCTATCGGCGTCGTCCGGTCACCCTACCGGATCCGGGGCGACGCCCCCCGGCAAGGGCGCCTCGCGGATACCGTCGCGGAGATCCACATCCTTGACGCCTACGCTCCCGGACTTGAGGACGTGGAGCGGAGCAGCCACCTCATCGTGCTCTACTGGCTCGACCGGGCAGAGCGTGGGATGCTCTTCGCGAAACCTCCCGGGGAGACCCGGGAACGAGGGGTCTTTTCAACCCGTTCCCCCGCCCGGCCGAACCCGATTGGCCTGGGGATCGTCGACCTGGTCGGGCGGGAGGGCAACGTCCTCGTCGTCCGGGGGCTCGACGCTCTGGACGGGACCCCGGTGCTGGACATCAAACCTTACTCCCCCGAGATCGACTGCATCCCCGAAGCGACGGGCGGGTGGCACACCAAAAAATAGATCGGGTCATAGAGAGGGAACCGCCTCCTCCCCGATGCCGAGGTCGCGGAGCCTCTCCTGTGTGGGGCGCCCCTCCCGGTCCCATCCCCGGGCACGGTAGTACTCGTCAAGGAGCGGCTGGCGCTCCCAGACCCGGCCTTTCGGGCCGCCTTCGGTGAGCGGCTCCCGGAGGAGGCGCGGCGGCAGGGTATCGTCCTCCCGGGTGCACCCGGCCTTCAGGTTGAAGACCTTCTGCATGTTCCAGATCCGCTCGCCGATCCGGAGCGCCTCCCCGGCATCGATCTCATAACCGGTGACCGCCGAGACCATGGCCCCGTAATCCGCCGCCCCGAGCGGGAACGAGGTGAAGAGACAGCTCCCCGACGAGTCGATGAGGGCGGTGAGGTCCTGGAATGTCTTCGTCCAGACTGCCTTTCCTTCGTTTGAGTAGGGGTCCAGCTTCTCCGGCGACCCGAGCACTTCAGGGGCGATCAGGTAGGCATAGACGTGGTCGCCGCCCCGGACCGAGGTTGCGTAGGCAAGGCCGTGCCCCTGCAGCCCCCTGGGGTCGTAGGCAGGGAGTTCCTGGCGTTTGACGCTCATGGAGAGTTCGGGGTGCCCGTGCTTTCTCGCAAAGCGGAAGGAGCCTTCGGCGAGTCTGTCGCCGATGCCGTCACGGTAGCCGATCCGCCGGACGAGGTCGAGCATCTGCTCCGCATCCCCAAACCGTATCTCCTCGTCGATGTAGCCCCTCTGCGAGAGTTCCATGGCGCAGGCGATCGTCGACCCGGTGGAGATCGTGTCGAGGCCGAGGTCGTTAGAGAGGTTATTCGCCTCCACAATGGCGGCAAGGTTGTCGATTCCGCAGTCAGGACCGAACGCCCAGATCGTCTCGTACTCCGGGCCTGCGGATTGCTTCCCCCCGACCTCAACCTCGCGGCCGCACTGGATGACGCAGGCCTGGCACCCCATCTTTCCGGTGAGGATGGTATCGGCTATCCGCTCCCCCGAGACGTTCTCCGCAGCAGGGAAGTGTGCGCTCTGGAAGTTTTGGACCGGAAGAATATAGTTCTCGTTGATGATGTTCACGAGGACCCCCGTCCCGAACCGGGGCAGCCCTCCGCCGGAGATGGCGTTCTCCCGGATCTTCTCCGCAACCTCTCTTTTGAGGACGAGGAACCTGTCACGGTCGGCAACGGTGATCCGGCCGCTCCCCCGGGCGGCGACCGCTTTTAAGTTCTTCGACCCCATCACGGCGCCGACCCCCCCGCGGCCGGCGGCCCGGGAGGTCTCGTTGATGATCCCGGCGAACCTGACGAGGCGCTCGCCGGCAGGGCCGATACTGGCCACGCTGAGGCCGGGGTCGCCGAGATCCTTCTGGATAGCGGAGGTTGTCTCGCTCGTCGTCAACCCCCACAGTTCTGAGGCATCCCGGATCTCTGCATGCCCGTCGTCAAGGAGGAGGTAGACGGGCCTCTCCGCCCGCCCCCGGATCACGACCGCATCGTACCCGGCGCGTTTCATGCTGGTGCCGAACTTCCCGCCGGAGTTCGCGCTGGTCAGTGTCCCGGTCAGCGGGGACTTCGTGACGACGTCGTACCGGGACCCCATGGGGAGACCGCTCCCGGCAATCGGCCCGGTGGCGAAGACCAGCACGTTCTCCGGACCGAGGGGATCGATGCCCGGGTTAACCAGTTCCTGGAGGATACGGACTCCAAGCCCTCTGCCTCCGATGTATGTCCGTCTCCACTCTTCGGGAAACGGCTCCTCCATCGTCTGCTCTCTCGCGAGATCGACGTGGAGGATCCTCTCTGCGTAGCCGTTCATAGGTTATCACCATGCCTACAGGCGTCACCCGAGGGCAATAAGGCTGCTGGATGGAGGAAATGATTAACCTGGCCTAAAAGGAAAATAAACAAGATCTATCCATACCCCCTGAAACGATACCGATAAGGCCGGGCACCCCCATACGTCGGATGTGCGGGAGGTGAAGGCGGTTCCGCGGGACACGCGCGGCGAGGAGACCATAACGGTGAAGGTCAGGGTGTTTGCGATGCTCCGGGATATCATGCCGGCAGAGCATGACGCGGAGGTCCCCGGCGGATCGACGATCGGCGACCTGCTCACGCTCCTCGTCGCCCGGTACCCCGGGCTCGGCGACGCCCTCTTCACCCCAACAGGCGTGGTCAGCGCTTACGTCAACATCTTAAAGAACGGCAGGAACATCCACTTTAGCGGGGATCTTGAAACATCTCTCAACGATGGCGATACCGTCGCCCTCTTCCCCCCCGCCGGTGGAGGATGATCCGAGCATGAAACGGTCCCCGGGCAGTAGAACGGGATTATATGCCAACATCTATACCTTTTTGTGGCATTTACCGTTAATATATAGTAGATTTAGATCCTTCTCTAGAAGGATACTATACCGCAGAGGATATTTCTTATGACTCAAACGAACGAACCTGATAAAGATACATGCACAGGCAATTGCGCCAGCTGCTCGGCTACGACCAAATGCGACGATCCGAGAAATGCGGACGCCCCGAAAGGTCTCCCCCCGAAGGCCAACGTCAACGTAAAGCACGTCGTCCTCGTCCTCTCCGGAAAGGGCGGGGTCGGGAAGAGCACGGTCTCGGCAAACCTCGCCTACGCTCTTGCCAACCGCGGATTTAACACGGGTCTCGTCGACCTCGATATCCACGGCCCGGACATCCCGAAGATGCTCGGGATCGAGGATGCCCGTCTCCAGTCCTATGACGGGAAGATCATCGAACCGGTCAGGGTCACCGGCAACCTTGCAGTCATCTCCATGGCATTCCTGCTCCCTGAGCGCAACACCCCCGTGATCTGGCGTGGTCCGATGAAGATGACGGTCATCCGGCAGTTCCTGGAAGATGTCAGCTGGGGCGATCTCGACTACCTGATCGTCGACCTTCCGCCCGGCACCGGCGACGAGGCCCTCACCGTCGCCCAGCTCGCACCGAACATCGCCGGGGCGGTCATCGTCACCACCCCGCAGGATGTTGCGGTCCTCGACTCGAGCAAAGCGGTCGAATTCATCAAGAAACTCGAACTCCCGGTGCTCGGGATCGTGGAGAACATGAGCGGGTTTGTCTGTCCCCACTGCAAGGAAGAGATCGATATCTTCGGCAAGGGCGGCGGCGAGAGAGAGGCAAAGGAGCTCGGTGTGCCCTTCCTCGGAGCCATTCCGCTGGATCCTGAGATGCGGAAGGCAGCGGACGAAGGAAGGCCCTTCATCATCCGCCGTGCCGGGGCTGAGGAGAGCCCGACCTGGAAGAGTTTCGATGCCATCATGAATGCCCTGGTAGACCAGATCGAGGGGTAACATGGATAACCTGGGGATCCTTGCCGGGAAGGAGGAACCCCTCCCGGTATTTTCAAGGGTCGTCGAGGCGCTCGAGAACTACGAGGAGTTCCCCTTCCTGCTCGAGCCTATCTATCATGAGGTCTCAGATCTCGATGACGAGGATATCGACCGCCTGCGGTTCGGCCTCGTCCGCCTGCAGGTCTACGCCGACATCCACCGCTACGAGGATATGGAAGCGGCCCAGCGGATGAAGTATGTGGCCTCGACACTTGAGAGGGTGCTCTTCGGCAGGCTCCTCCTCGAAGGAGAAGAAGCCGGCGACAAGCACCAGTGCTGCTGAGCGGCCTGAAATCGCAGTCTTTTTGTGCTCGCGTTCACCACGTCCGCGCCCCGAGGGCCACTGATACTCTTATTTTTGTCGCGAGACTGCAGGGCCGGAGGGGGCGTCGTTTCGTCCGCCACCCTTGGAGGCGGTATGGGCACTTGCGCACCCCGGTGTGCGAAAACAGCTCGCACGCCCGAAAAAAAGAGGTTAGTATGTTGCGAGATAGCGGTCGAGTTCCCAGGGGTGGACCGCCGTCCGGAAAGCATCCCACTCGGCTTCTGCGACGCTCGTGAGGGCATCGACGACGTGGGGGCCGAACGCCCTGCAGATGAGGTCGTCGGCGAGCAGGTCCCGGTGGGCCTCGGCGAGGTCCCCGGGCAGCGTCTCGATCCCGGCGTGTCTCCGATCATCGCATGTCATGTGATAGACGTTCCTATCGATGCCGCACGGAGGCTCGATCTCCTCCCGGACGCCCTCCATCCCGGCGGCGAGCATCGCGGCGAAGGCGAGGTAGGGGTTGCAGGTCGGGTCGGGGCTGCGGAACTCGACCCGGGTGCTGTTGCCACGGGGGCTCGGGACCCGGACGAGGGCCGAGCGGTTCCCGGCGCTCCAGCTGACGTAGCAGGGTGCCTCGTAGCCGGGGACGAGCCGTTTGTAGGAGTTGATCGTCGGGTTTGCGACCCGGGTGATGGCCGGCGCGTGGCGGAGCAGTCCGCCGATGAAGTGCATGCAGGTCTCTGAGAGCTGCAGCGGGGCGTCGGGGTCGTAGAAGGCGTTTTTACCATCCTTCGCGAGCGAACAGTTCACGTGCATCCCGCTCCCGCAGATGCCGTAGATCGGCTTGGCCATGAACGATGCGTGCAGGCCGCGCATCAGCGCTATCGTTTTGGCCGCGAACTTGAAGGTGATGACGTTGTCCGCGGTGTGGAGGGCGTCGCTGTACTTGAAGTCGATCTCGTGCTGGCTCTCGGCGACCTCGTGGTGAGACGCCTCGATATCGAACCCCATCTCGGTGAGGGCGAGGATGATCTCGCGCCGGACGTCCTCCGCAAGGTCGGTGGGCGCGAGGTCGAAGTAACCGCCGGCGTCCTGGAACTGCGTGGTCGGTCGGCCGTCAAGCATCTTAAAGAGGAAGAACTCCAGCTCCGGCCCGGTGTTGAAGACGTACCCGTCCTTCGCGGCGTCCTCCATCGCCATGCGGAGCACGTAGCGCGGGTCGCCCTCGAAGGGTTTGCCGCTGCTGGCCTTGTAGACGTCGCATACGAAACGTGCCTCCGCATACTTCCCCGACCGCCAGGGCAGGAGAGTGTAGGTGGAGAGGTCGGGTCTGAGCACCATGTCGGACTCCTCGATCCGGACGAACCCTTCAATCGACGACCCGTCAAACCCGATACCATCGGTCAGGGCTTTTTCAGCCTGCTTCACCGGGATGGCGACGTTCTTGGGCATGCCGAGAAGGTCGGTAAACTGCAGGCGAAGGAATCGGACGTTGTCCTGTTCGACGCGCTCAAGCATCGCAGAAGTGGCATCACGGGGCATGTGGAAGTCAACTTCTACCCGATGGCATAAATACCTACTGACATAAATATACCCGGGCAGAATTATAGTAAACGGCAGCAGAAGATACCGCCGGGGCTACCATGTGTGGCAGATCAGGTGCAGCGGACAGGATGCCCCGGAGGGTGAACGATCCGGCATCCGGCAGGCCCTCTTCACGATGAACGAGCGCGGCAGCATCCGTGAGGGCACGGGCCCTGGAGACGCCGGGATAGATAGCCTCGATAATCTGCAGGGCAACCTCGACCGATTCCGGGCTTCTATGTCGGACGAGGGTCCCTGATCTTCCCGACACCAGGCCGGTGGGAGCGTGAGCAAACAATGACAAAACAGGTCACGATCGATGCGAAGGGAGTGCACTACACTCCCTTAAACCAGCAGATCCGGAAGGCCGTGGAGGACGGTGCCGACGAGATCATCATCAACAATGTCCTCGGACAGCGGTTCATCGGCGACGGTCTCCGGGGAGACGCCACCATCCAGGTCCACGGTGTCGCGGGCGGCGATCTCGCCATGTTCATGAGCGGGCCGACCGTCATTGTCCACGGCAACGCGGAGCACGCGCCCGGCAACACAATGGATGCCGGGAAGGTAGTGATCCACGGGAGCGCCGGCGACGCGGTGGCGCACAGCATGCGGGGCGGCAAGGTCTTTGTCCGCGGAGATATCGGCTACCGGGGCGGAATCCACATGAAGCAGTATGAAGGCGAGCGCCCCATACTGGTCGTCGGGGGATCCGCTCAGACATTCCTTGGTGAATACATGGCGGGCGGCCTCCTGATCGTCCTTGGTCTCGACGGGGTCATGAAGGCCCGCGAGATCGGGAGCGGGATCCACGGCGGAGAGATAGTCATCCGTGGGGACGTGGATGACGCCTGCCTCGCTCCCGGGGCAAAGAAGGTGCCGCTCACGGATGAGGACAGGAGAAGGATTGCCCCGGTTATCCGGGAATTTGCGGGAGAATTCGGGATCGATGCGGAACCGCTGGTCAACGCGGACTACACCCGGATCATTCCTGCGAGCGCAAGGCCCTTTGCCGGGAAGTATACGTGGGAGTGATAGGCATGGAGATGAAGACATACAAGGACCTGGAGTCCGAGGTCTGGGCTACGGACCTCTGTTCCGGGTGCGGGGCGTGCGTGGCAGTCTGCCCGGCGGATGCCCTCCGGTTCGCGCCGGGGAACACCGATACACCGGTGAACATCGGCTACTGTAAGGCCGAGAACGACAGCGTACCCTGCGGGGCATGCTACGCGGCCTGCCCAAGGGTCGACCTCGCGGCGCAGGAGGAGATGCTCGGGCCGTACCGCGAGATCGTTGCGGCCCGGTCGCTCTTCCCGGTTGAGCGAAAGCAGAGCGGCGGTGCTGTGACGGCGATCCTCGCGAGCGCCCTCGATGAGGGGCTGATCGATGCGGTCGTCACGGTGACGGCCGACCCCTGGACAATGAAGCCGTCGTCAGCGGTGATCACCTCCTCGGAAGAACTCATCCAGCACGCCGGGAGCCGCTATTCCTGGTGGGTGCCGCTTCTCGCATCCCTCAAGGAGGCAGTCGTCACCCGGAAGTACCGGCACATTGCCGTCGTGGGCGTGCCCTGTGCGGCGCGGGCGGCGCAGGCAATCCGGGCGAGCAACCACGAACTCCTCCAGCCCTACGCGAAGGCGATCCGGCTCGTGATCGGCCTTTTCTGCACGGAGACCTTCGACTACGCAAAATTGGTCGAGGGGAAACTGCAGTCCGAGCGCCGGATCGAGCCCTGGGAGATCCGCCGCCTGGACATCAGGGGAAAACTGGACGTCTACCTGCAGGACGAGCGGCATGTCTCCATCCCGCTCGCCGAACTGGAGGAGGCTGTCCGGCCCGGATGCCGGGTCTGCACCGACTTTACGGCGGTAGAAGCGGATGTCTCGGCAGGGGCTGTCGGTTCGTCCGACGGCTGCACGACACTCGTTATCCGAAACGACATCGGAAAGGGGTTCGTTGACCGGGCGATCCGGCAGGGAAAACTTCTGACCGGCGGCAGCGTCGACCTCGCCGCGATCGAGCGCCTGGCCGCGAGAAAGGCAGAGCGCCGGCAGAAATAATACCTTTTTTAGCGTCCCTCGGGAGCCCGGTGGTTTCCGGCTTCCGGACCTTCGAAAAAGATCCCCTCCGGTGTACGCCGGGTAGCAATCAGCCTCCCGGTAGCCTCCGGAAAGAACACCGACACCTTCAAGGCCGCCGGATCCCCGTGAAGCAAACGCTTTCACCCACTCATCCGGGGAGATTCATATGGCATGATGTATCATACTAGTATGAAAAATATGAATAATCCGACGAGGTGACCAGAATCATGTTCCACAACCACCGCTGCCATCACGACCATGACGGCAGGAAACACATCTTCGGGACGGCCAGGGTCGGCAAACGCGGCCAGATCGTCATCCCGAAAGAGGCCCGCGAGATCTTCGACATCAAACCCGGTGACACACTGATGGTCCTCGGCGACGAGGAGCATGGGCTCGCCGTTGTCAAGGCGGAGAAATTCCGCCGGATCGCAGAGGAGATGCTCCGAATCTTTGAAAAGGCGCCGGAAGAGCCGCCCGAGGAGTGAACAAGGAGCTGCTCGAATGCACACGGATGCACCAGGCCATGGAGCCGGACCCACGCCGGCCATACACGTCAATAACCTGACAAAGTCCTTCGACGGTTTCACCGCCGTCGACGGCATCTCGTTTACCATCGAGGGCGGCGAGATCTTCGGGCTGCTCGGCCCGAACGGAGCGGGAAAGACAACGACCATCTCGATGCTCGCGACGATGCAGAAACCCACCTCGGGAACGGCGACGGTCAACGGCCATGATATCGTGACCGATGAAGACAACGTCCGGAGATCCATCGGGATCGTCTTCCAGGACCAGAGCCTGGACGAAGAACTGACGGCATACGAGAACATGGACTTCCATGGCCGCCTCTACCGGATCGGCGGGGAGGAGCGTCGGCAGCGTATCGACGAACTCCTGACCCTCGTCGAGCTCGAAGACCGGAAAGACGACCTCGTCAAGACCTACTCGGGCGGTATGCGCCGGCGGCTCGAGATCGCCCGGGGGCTGCTCCATGAGCCGAAAGTGCTCTTCCTGGATGAGCCCACCCTCGGCCTCGACCCGCAGACGCGAAACCATCTCTGGGAGTATATCGCGCGGTTAAACGAAGAGAAGGGTATCACCATCATCCTCACCACCCACTACATGGAGGAGGCCGACCGGCTCTGCGATCGGGTTGCGATCATCGACCGCGGGACGATCATCGCGCTCGACACCGCAGAGAACCTGAAAGCCTCGATCGGCGGCGACGTCGTCACCATAGCCTCAGTTGACCCCGGCGCAATTGCCGGCCTCCTGGCCGCCCCGTGGATCTCCGGGATCGAGTGTCACGACGGGCTGGTAACGATCCGCCTGCAGGATGCCGACCAGCACATCCCCGGGATCGTGACCGCCATCCACCAGAAGGGTATCGGCATCACCTCGCTCTCGGTGCATAAGCCGACGCTCGAGGACGTATTCCTGCATTATACGGGGAGGACGATCCGGGAGGAGGAAGCGAGCGGCAACGAGGCGACGCGCATGTTCCACCGGGCAAGGAGGCGCTAAGGGTGGATATCGTCTATACTATCTGGCTGCGGAACGTCAAGCGTTACCTGCGGTCGAAGAGCAGGATCCTCGGCAGCCTCGGGATGCCCCTTTTCTTCATGCTGGTGCTCGGCTTCGGGCTGAACTCGATCGTCCAGATCCCCGGCACGGAAGAGGGGTACATGAACTTCATCATCCCCGGCATCGTGGCCATGAGCGTCCTCTTCACCTCGGTCTTCTCCGGGATCCAGATCATCTGGGACAAACAGTTCGGGTTCCTGAAAGAGACCCTGGTCGCCCCGGTCTCGCGCCTCGAGATCATGCTCGGCCAGACGCTCGGCGGAGCGACGACGGCGGTCATCCAGGGGCTGATCCTCATGGTGCTGGCGCTCTTCATCGGGCTCCAGCCCACCGGCATTGCAGGGTTCCTGATCGCCGTCGGGTTCATGGCGCTGATCGGTGTGCTCTTCACCGCATTCGGCATTGCGATTGCGTCGAGGATGGAGGATATGCACGGCTTCCAGCTCGTCATGAACTTCGTGATCTTCCCGATCTTCGGGCTCTCGGGAGCGCTCTTCCCCATCGACAACCTGCCCGCCTGGCTCCGGCCGCTGACGCTTGCCAACCCCCTGACCTACGGCGTCGAGGGGATCCGCTACGGTCTCTCCGGGACGGCCCAGATCCACCCGCTCGTCAGCCTCGCCGTCATGGTCGGCTGTGCCGTGCTCATGACCGTCGTCGGGGCGTACCTCTTCCGGAAGATCCGCACCTGAGGGGCGGGGTTCCAGGGGTTACCCCCACTCGAAGACCTTCGGTCTTCTCATGCTCTGGTTCTTCGCACCTTCGGTGCTCATGCTCCTGCCGGGACGGCAGTCGCACTCCGAACCGTCGCACCCCGCACGGCCTGTGCAGCCGCATATCCGATCCCGATCGCGATGATCGGGATGGTGAGGTAGCGAAGGCCGATCTGGGCCATGTAGGTGCCGGCGTCCATCCCCGAGAGGGGCAGGAGGACGACGCCGTCGAGCAGGGCGCCTTCCCGGATGAAGCGGGCATGCACGCCCTTAAAAGAGACCAGGATGAGGAGTATCAGCATTTTTAACCGGGATTCGAGGTATGATATATTGCCCACTAAGGAAGGTTTATCAAATTGCAGGGGAGAATGCACTCGAGTACCGGGGAACCGCAGTCACTCCGGTTCTAACCCCGGTACACCAGGTAACGTCGACCGGAGGGGGCTATGGACCGGTGGACCTGTCAGGTGCAGCATTTCATAAAACCCCGTAAATCGGTTAGATCAAGGTACGCAGAGGACCCCGTACCGCTTCCCCGTGGGGCGTGCATGGATAAAGAGTTTCAACCCGTCAACCTCTATCTCACCCTTGGAAAGGTGGGAATATTTGCCTTCGTCCTGATGAGTGTATACCAGTTCATCATGGACTACCTCTATCCCGACATCTCGCTCTCGGATTCGCACCTGCATACGGTCATCTTCACTACCCTGCTCGCCACAGCGGCTGCTTTCTTTGTCTTCCGCAAACAGCAAACCCTTCTTGCGATGCTGGTAACCGAAGCGAACGAACGCAGAGTGACAGGGGAAGCCCTGCAAAAGAGTGAGGCAAAGTTCCGCTCCATCGTCGAGATGGCGAATGAAGGCATCCTGCAGATAGACAGCCGCTACACGACCACCTACGTCAACCATACGATGGCCGAGATGCTCGGTTATTCGGTTGAAGAGATGCTCGGCCGACCGGCAACCGACTTCATAGTTACAGAGGAACTCGACAAGCACTGGAGCCGCATGGCGGAGAGAGAGCAGGGTCTTGGCGGCAGATACGAGTGCCGGCTCAGGCACAACGATCACAGCGTCAGGTGGGTTCTGGTCTCTGCCACCGCCCTGAGCGATGGAGACGACAGGTTTGCGGGATCCTTTGCCATGTTTACCGATATCACCGAGAGGAAACAGACTGAGGAAGCGCTCCAGCGCCACACCGAAGACCTTGCCGGACTCCACCAGCAACTCGCCTCAGCGAACCGCGAGGCGAACCTCTACCTGGATATCCTCACCCACGACATCCGCAACACCGAGAACGTCGCGAACCTCTACACCGATCTGCTCATCGAGACCCTGGACGGGGATTCGCGGACATACGTGGAGAAACTTCAGCGGAGTATCCGGAAAAGCATCGAGATCCTGGGTAACGTCTCCAAGATCCGGCGGATTCACCAGCCGTCCGGCGGGCACAGGTGCGTGGACCTGGATACGGTTATCCTTGATGAGATCGCACAGTTCCCTGAGGGCGTCGTCCGCTACGATACGGTCAACCGCCGGGTACTGGCCGACGACCTCCTCCCGGAAGTCTTCGCGAACCTCATCGGCAACGCCGTCAAGTTCGGCGGGCCCGATGTCGAGATCGAGATCCGGGTGGACGACGAAGACGAGTTCGTCCGGGTCTCGGTCGAGGACACCGGCCCGGGGATCCCCAACGATCAGAAACAGGAGGTCTTCCACCGGTACGAGAAGAGGAGAAGGGGCGTCGGTGAAGGACTCGGGCTTTTTCTCGTGCAGGTACTCATCGAGCGCTACGGCGGCAGAATCTGGGCGGAGGACAGGGTGCCGGGCCATCCTGAGCGAGGGGCGGCGTTCCGGTTCACGCTCCGGCAGGCCGCCCGGGATGAGCCGGGTGTCCGGACCGGTGACAACGTAGAAGGGTGCAGGCTCCCCCGGAACACTTGAAAGGCCTTTGAACCATCCCGTATTCGACCGATGTTGGGGACTCATCCCGATAGTCAACGTATCGTGCCCGATTATGCTCCCCCTGCGCCGGGGCACTCGGGCTCCGCCGAAGACGACCAACTCCGGGGTCATGGCAGCCGCGTTCGGGAGCATTGCGACCTTTGCCATCCCGCTCATCATCGCCGCCCATGGGGCACAGAGCGTAGTGTCGTGCCGGTCGTCACGCCAAGTCTCTGTGCCACGCTCGTCAACCCCTACGGTCAAGACGAACAATACAGGATAGCCGTGACAGAGAACGCTGTCGTGGTTCCGTAGGCACCCTACTTCCCCGTCGTCCTCTTGATCCTCGCAAGCGGTGATGCGCGATCGAGGAACCTGGAGACGAACCCGGCAAACTCCTCGTCCCAGCACTCCGCACCAGCCTTCACCGTCCATCCCTGCTTCATTGAGCGACGGACGTGCTTGCCCAGCGCGACGTCGAAGAGGGCTTTTGACCGGAGCAGGTCGATAGCCCGGGTGAACGGGCGGGGGAGTTCCACCACGTAGCGGCCGTCCTCGACGTAGGGCCCGGCGAAGACCTCTTCACGGACGTACTTCGCGAGGAATTTCTCGGCGTTCTCCCGCGCCGAGACCGGCGGCCCGAGATGCCGGCGCATCACCGGAACCTCGCCGGCCATCAGCTCGAAGAGGAGCATGCACCGCTCCTCTGTCATGCAGACGTCGATGCGATTGGCCGGAAACCCGCTCCGCTCCAGGAGTTCCCGGATCGACTCGGCGGACTTCCGGAGCTGGGGAACCACCGTGTCGGGCGTGTAGTCCGGCGTCGCGAAGGTGAGGGAGAAGAGGTGCGTCCCCCGGGCAGAGAGGAGGCGGGAAAAGACCTCCGGGGTGAGCGGCGGAGACTGCCCCCGGCAGAAGAACGCCGCCGACGGCTCCGCGAGGTAGCCGCGAGCGAGTTCCACGAACTCGAACATCCGCGAGAGCGAGAGCGCCGCCGCCACGTTCCTCTCCGGGTCGACCGGGTCGATGACGACGAGCGAGTCCTCGAACCGCTTCGTTCCATGCTTCTCGATATCGATCGTCTCCCCGGGCTTCCAGCAGGCGGCAGCCTCGATGAGCGCGTGGAACCCCCCGTAGTAGATCGTCAGGATTTCGCAGAGGTAGCCGGAGAACCCCTCGGTCATGTGGTCCGACCCGTAGACCCCGCCCGCCTTCGCGAACTGCTTGAGAAGGAGGACGTCGTCGGCGTAGTCGTCGATGTGGGAGAGAATGTAGCGGGTGTGAAACGGGGTCCGGTCCACGGCGCTCTGGATCTCGGTGGCACTCAATACGGCGTAGCAGGGGACAAGATCGATATCAAGCGAGTCGATCGTTGCGTTGACGTAGGGGTGCTCCGCGTACTTCTCGCGCCAGGTCGCCCCGAACTCCTCGGCGATCCTGTGTGCGAGGGATAGCCCCTGCTCCTGCAGTTCCTCCCGTGAGAGGGCGGGGTCGAAGAGCATGAAGACATCGAGGTCCCGGTCGCCCCGAACGAAGGTGTCGCGGGCGACCGACCCCACCATCATCGCCTTCGCCATCCCCGACCGCTCCACCGCCTCGATCAGGCGCTGCCCGATCGCCCGGATATAGGTCCGCTCTTCAGGTGTTGGGCGGATCCTCTTGAGCACCTCCTCCTCACAGGGGCACCGGGTCAAAGCGGGACCTCCGCCAGATCCTCGTAGATCGATCCGCGGGGCGTGAGCGTGCTCTTCTTGAGCTTGATGCTCTCCACCCGGAATCTCCCGAGCGGTTCGCGGGGTGTGCACTCCACCTGCGAACACTGCGAGGGGTGGAACTCTTTCACCCGCGCAAGGGTCACATGGGGGCGGAAGGGGCGGCTCTCCCGCGGGAACCCGAGCGGCGCTAAGAGGTCGTCCACCTGCCGGGCGAGCGCGGCGCTCTCTCCGGCGTCCGCGACGTCGCACCAGACCACCCGCGGCCTGCGTGGAGGGTTGCAGACCGCATACCTGACCGTCATATCGAAGGGGTCGGCCCTGACGGCCCGGAGCGCCTCGACGATCGGCTCGATTCGTGCCGGATCAACCCCCCCGAGAAACTTCACCGTGATATGGAGGTTCGCAGGGTCGACGATAGCGAGCCGCCCACCAGACGGTCTCAGGATCTCCTGGGACTCACGGGCCCTCTCGCGGATCTCCTCCGGCAGATCGATTGCAACGAACGTCCTGACCATACTACCGTACTATCGTGCCTCACCCTACAAAATGGTGATTGTCCGGCAGAGGCGCACCCGGCAGAACGGAGCGGGGAGACGGCTCAGGGCCAAATTCGGCAGGGGTTCGCCCCGCAATCCGCTCCGGCATACCGGGTGCGCGTCCACTGGTAAACGGTGCCCGGTAAGGAATAAGATCTGTTATAACCGTACAGAGCGAAAACATAACGACCGAATCCGGGGGTATTATCATTTCCGATACAACGCAATTCATTGTATATACACTAGAATTCTGCCCGAATTGCGAAATACTCAAAGAGTTCCTGGCATCCAGGGGCGTTCCCTTCGTCGAGTGCGACATGGCGTCCGCCGAGGGGCTGACAGAACTCCGCATGAACGGCATATTCGTTCAGGAAGCGCCGGTGCTGCAGAAGGGCGACGCATTCTATACGTCCGGCGATCTCTTCGTTGGGGGCGCGTTCCGGGAAGACCTTGTCGCCGACCTGATCACGGAGGCATGAGGTTGACACGCAAGTCAACGCAGACGACCATATTCGGGGACTTCCTCCCCACCTTCCCCAAAGTCCGGACCTCGGGAGGCTACCTCCTCGACTGGAACCGCGATCGGATCGTCAGGCAGATCGTGGAGGAGAGCCGGCTCGTAGAGGTCTTCTACGGCTACGAGGGAGCCGATGAGGAGACGGCGCAGGATATCGCCCGGCGGGTCGAGAGGAAGATTCAGATGCTGGGGCTCCAGTCGCTCTCCGGCCCCCTGATCCGCGAGATCGTCAACATGACGCTCCTTGAGCGGGGGCTTACGTCCTACCGCAACGTCTGCACCCGGGTGGGAACCCCGGTCTTCGACGCGCACCTCATCGATGTGGGGAGGGGCTTTGAGGCCCACGACAACGCCAATCTCCAGGAGAACGCCGAGACCTCGCACAAGAAGAAGGCGGACAAGATCAGCAAGGAGCAGTACCTCCTGCAGCTCCCCCCGGAACTTGCGGACCACCACCTCCGCGGCGATCTCCACATCCACGACCTGGAATACTTC
Source organism: Methanoculleus marisnigri (assembly GCA_002503885.1). Lineage (GTDB taxonomy): Archaea > Halobacteriota > Methanomicrobia > Methanomicrobiales > Methanoculleaceae > Methanoculleus > Methanoculleus marisnigri_B. The sequence goes on from DASQ01000130.1 coordinate 18,853, forward strand.
GGTACCCGCCCATTCTGTATCGATGGGAGCACAGCGATACCCGTGCGGATGGAGAACCGCATCCGGAGCATCCGTCCCGACGAACTCCCGATCGAGGGTGACGAGTGGCGCCCCGAGGACCTCTCCGCGCTCACGCCAAAGGGGTGGAGACAGGTTTCAAAGGTGACCCGCCGGAGGGTGAACCCGGGTGAGATGCTCCGGATCCGGACTTCAGGGGGGCGTTCACTGACGGTCACCGGCGAGCACCGGATCCCGGTCCGCACCGGGGGCGAGATGACCATCCGCCGTGCCGATGAGGTTCGTGCCGGTGACGCTCTCTACAGGGTCTCCGGGACAGATACCATCCGCGGAGAGGCAGTAGGGGCAATCGATCTCGTCCGGGAACTGCCGGCATCGGTGCCGGCACATCTCCTTGAGAATGTCTACGTCCGCGGTGCCCGGGAGATCTTTATCGATGCGGTGCGGACCGGACGGGCCACCTCGTACACCGAGATCTCGCAGGCGCTCGGCGTCAAGCACCAGAAGCAGTGGTATACGCGGGGGACCATGCCGGTAACGCTCTTTGGAGCCTTCTGCAGCCGCTATAGTGTCGAGGACTATGCCGGGGTCACCATCGGGGTCACCGGGAGCGAACACGAACTGCCCGCCCTTCTCACGCTGACACCTGAGCTCATCCGCCTCCTGGGGTTCTTCGTTGCGGAAGGCAACTACAACGTTTCTTTAGAGGCCGGGCAGTACAACCTGGCGATCACCAAGAACCGCCAGGCACCCGCCATCCTGGCCCCGGCACGCACCACCCTGAACACGTATGCAACGATCGCCGGCGGCACTCCCGACACCACGACCATCTACGGGATCGAGGTGGAACGCAACCGGGCCCTGCAGGTCTACTTCGGTGGGAAACCGGCCTATCTGCTCTTCCGCTACGTCTTCGGCATCCCGGAGGGAGCGGCAGGCAAACGCCTCCCCTGGATCGTATACCACCTCGACGACGTGCTCCTCCACGAGTTCCTCTCCGCTCTCTTCACCGGAGACGGCTCGGCATATTACCGCCCGGAAAAATCGGACTGCATCGTCAATTACACCACCATATCACCGACCCTCCGACAGGAACTCTCTCTCCTGCTCACCACGCTCGGGATGAACCCCCAGATCGTCGAACTCTACGGGGAGGAAGACCGCCCAACTCTTTACCGGCTCCAGCTTAACGGACGGAAGAATATCGAGACGTTTGCCCGATATGCCACCTTCCTCGATGAGCGGCAGGACCACATCGACGGTTTCCTCTCTGCGGTGAAGGAGAGACAGGTAAGAGAGCGGGAGGAGACCGTCGTCGAGATATCTCCGGCGGAGCCAACCGGTGCGTACGTCTACGACCTCTTCCTCGACGGCGACGGGACCGAGGAGAGCCATACGTTCTTCGCCTCCGACGGCTTGCTCATCCACAACTGCCAGGATTGGGACCTGCGCTACTTCTTCTACTACGGCCTGATGCCTGATGGCAACGGGACGAAGGCGTCGGTCGCCGGCCCCGCCAGGAGAGCAGAAGTGGCGGTCCTCCACGCGGTCAAGGCGCTCGGCTCCGCCCAGACGAACTTCGCCGGCGGCCAGGGCTACTACAACTTCCTCACGTTCATGGCGCCCTTCTTCGAGGGGATGGACTACGAGGAGATCCGGCAGCTGATGCAGATGTTCGTCTATGAGATGACCCAGATGATGGTCGCCCGGGGCGGCCAGGTGGTCTTCTCATCGGTTCAGCTCTCCCCGGGGGTCCCCGCCCTCTGGAAGGACAAACCCTGCGTCTACCGCGGCAAGGTCTGGGACGGGAAGCAGGCACCGCTCCGGACCTACGGCGAGTTCGAGCGGGAGGTCAGGCTCCTCTTTAAGGCGCTGATGGAGGTGATGCTCGAGGGAGACTACTGGGGCAAGCCCTTCTCCTTCCCGAAACCCGAGATCAGCATCGAGCCCGATTTCCTCGCCGAGAACGAGGAGTTCAATCGCGAGCACCCGGATCTTCCCACCTACCAGGACCTCTACCTGATGACCTTCGAACTCGCGTCCAAGTACGGCACACCCTACTACGACAACCAGATCCCCGGCTACCGGGGCGCCGGGAAGGGGATCTCGTGCTACCAGTGCCTGGCAGGGGATGAACTCATTCCCATAGTGGACGCTGACGGCAGAACCCGGATCAGGGAGATCAAAGACCTCTTTGAAGATACGTCTGGAGAAGATAGGCACACCGATCCGTACGGCACAGAGTTTGCCCGCCTCGATGCAAATACCCCGAGTGTCGATATCGCCGATATGACGGCAGCCCTGCGTCCCTTCAGCGGGGTCATGCGGCAGAAATATTCAGGGGTGATGCTCAGGATCACTCTCGAGTCGGGCCGCCGGATCACCGTCACGCCGGATCACCCGGTCTTCGCCCTGGCTGCAGGCAGGTTCACGAAGACATCGGCACAGGCGCTTCGTACCGGAGACTACCTCCCCGTGGTCAAAACCGCCGAGTTCGGCAACAACTCGGTCCGGGAACTCGACGTCGCAGAAACGCTTTGCGCCGCCGGACATGGCGATGAGATCGTGCTCCGGGACGGGGAAGTGAACATACGGAACGCGAAGAACCGTGGCCTGCCCCGGATTCTCCCCATAACAAAGGAGCTCATCAGGTTCCTCGGGTACTATCTTGCAGAGGGATGCAGCGATACCAGCGGACGGCGGCACACGGTAAGACTCTCGTTCGGAAAGCACGAAGACGGTCTCATTCGGGATGCCGCGACGTGCATCAAGGGCTTCCTCGGGTACGAGCCGCTGATCTCCGAGGAGGCCACGGCCGTCAACGTGACCGTCAACAGCAAACTCCTCTATCTCCTCCTCGACGCTATCGGCTGTGGAAAATGTGCTGCCGAGAAGAACGTACCGGATCTGCTCTTCGACGTCGACAGGGATCTGGTGGGTACATACCTCGATGCCGCGTTCCGTGGCGACGGAAACATCAGCATCCGGACCGGGCACCAGGGTTCGTACGTCCATCACGCAAGAGGCATCCGGATAAAACTGGTGTCGCGGAACGCAGTTCAGAAACTGGTCTGGCTCGCGCAGCGTATCGGGGTCCAGATGAACTACATGGAACAGGAAACAACCGTCGCACACCCCCAGACAGGCAAGCCGTACGCTCTCACAGCCTATACCTGTACGATCACGGCCCAGGATCAGATCCAGCGGTTCTCTCAGAAGACGGGATACGGCGCGACGGCGGTCACCGGATCGTCGCGGCAGACAGGAGGGATCTTCACCCGCCTGCCGATCGGGACAAGCGGGCTTCACTACGCCGGACTCGTCTATGCCAGCCAGTATGCCTCATCAGGCCACCACAGCGCGCAGGTATCCCTTATACGGCCGGAAGCACAGACTGGAGACGTTGAGCGGCTCATCAACGGGGATCTTCACCCGGTCCGCATCCGGTCTATTGAAAGGCTGCCTTATGATGACTACGTCTACGACCTCGTCGATGTCACCGGCACCCACACCTTCGCAAACGCGCTCGGCATCGTGACCGGAAACTGCTGCGCGTACCAATTTTCCTCCCTCGCCGACGAGGACGACGAGTTCGAGGACAAACTCTACTTCCGGGAGGGAAAGCACTTCTCGATGGGCTCCTGGCAGGTGATGTCCATCAACTGTCCGCGGGCGGCCTATAAGGCAGAAGGCGATCCGGAACGCCTCTTTGCCGAGCTCAAGTCGCTCATGGACATCGCCGTCGACCTCTACCGGATCAAGCGGCGGTGGATGTCCCTGATCCGTGCGAACGGGCGGATGCCGTTTGCGATGCAGCGTCCAAAGGACCCGAACACCGGTGAACGCGGTGCGGTTGCCGTGGACCTCGAAGGGCTCGTCTACACCATCGGCGTGGTCGGCGTCAACGAGATGGTGCAGCACTTCACCGGCCACCAGCTCCACGAGTCAAAGGAGGCGTTCCGTCTCGCCGTCCGGGCCATGACCGAACTCGAGATGTATTCCCGCGAACTCTCGAAGAAGCACAACATGACGATCGCCCTCGCCCGCACCCCGGCGGAGACGACCGGGCAGCGGTTCGCGGTCGCCGATCTCCTCGACGAGCGGTTCCGGGACCACGCGCTCAAGGTCATCAAGGGCAACGCCGACAAAGCGCTCGATATGCTCGGCACGACGCTCGATCTCCCCATCTACTACACCAACGGGACGCACGTCACCCCGGCGGCCCCGGTCTCGCTCACGAAACGGATCGAGATCGAGCATATCTTCTTCCCCATCGTGGACGGCGGCAACATCTTCCACGTATGGCTCGGGGAGGCGCGCCCCGATCCCAGGGGGCTGATGGAGATGGCGATGAACCTCTGCCGGACGACCCAGATCGGCTACTTCGCCTTCACCCGCGACCTGACGGTCTCCTTGAAGGAGTACCGGGAGCTAAAGCCGGTGCATCCGGATCGAGGAGCGACGGCAGGGACGTCCCCCGCGGCAGACCGGGCGGATGCCTGACCGCGACCATACTCTTTTTACGCCTCGCGAGGAGATTTAGATAGAACCGCCTGCCATGGGGCTGCGGCGGTGCTTGAGGCCACGTATGATCGATCTGACGACACCACTCCTCGCCATCGATGTCGGCAGGGGCACCCAGGATATCCTGGTCTACGAGCCCGGCCGATCGATCGAGAACAGCATAAAACTGGTCCTCCCCTCACCGAACGTGGTGGTGGCGGCAAAGATCCGGCAGGCAACCCGGGCCGGGTGTCCGGTCTTCCTGGACGGGTTTTTGATGGGGGGCGGCGCGAACAGCGGCGCGATACGGGAGCACCTCTCACGCGGCCTTCCCGTCTACGCCACGCCGGAGGCCGCCGGGACAATCCACGACGACTTAGAAAGGGTGCGGGCGCTTGGCGTTGAGATCCGGGCCGCCCCTCCGGGAGACGCAGTGACCATCCATACCACCGACTACATGGAACCGGAACTCAGGAGGGCGCTCTCCCTCTTCGGCGTCGGTTACCCGGAGAACGTCGCGATTGCGGTCCAGGACCACGGCTACTCACCACACCGCAGCAACCGCATCCACCGTTTCGAACTGATGCGGGAGCGGCTGGATGCCGGTGACTGGGACCTCCTCTCGCTCGCTACCGACCCACCGCTCGCCGATATGACCCGGATGCAGGCGGTCCGGCACCAGGCGCCGGGCGCGCTCGTCACCGATACCGGGCCGGTCGCCCTTATCGGAGCGCTCTGCGACCCTGTGGTTCGGCACCTGGCTGCGACGGGGGTAACCCTCGTCAACGCCGGGAACGGGCACACCCTCTGCTTCACCCTGAAAGGGCGGGAGATTTACGGGCTCTTCGAGCACCACACCGGCGCGCTCGATCCCGCAAAACTGCAGTGCTACATCCGGCGGCTCGCCGACGGCACACTGACCTCTGAAGAGGTCTTCGATGACGGCGGCCATGGGGCCGCGGTCAGAAAATCCCTCGCCACCGGTGCCGTAGTTGTCACCGGGCCAAACCGGCTCCGGTTGCTGCCGGAGGCCTACCAGGCGGCACCCTTCGGCGATATGATGCTCTCGGGGTGCTTCGGGCTCGCGTATCTCTGGAAACAGTTCAGGGAAGCGACGCTCTGAAAGAGCGGAGCTCGAGCACCGGTAGGAACTCCGCTCCTGAAGGCACGTCGTTCTTCGGTGCTCAAGCACCAAACAGCCCGCTTAAGAACTCCATGATCTGGTCGAACAGCGATGGCGACGATGCAGCCACCTCGCCCGCCCCGACCTTCTCTTCTGTGGCGTAGAGGGCCCCTACCTCCCCCTTCCCAAGATTCTCTAAGACCTCAAGGTGCCCGACCGCCCCGGCGACGATTGTGTCGTGGCCGATGCCCCGGGCCCACGCCCCGGCCATCGTCTCCGACGGGCGGAGCGTCGAGTCGGGGATACCTGCAAACGTGTAGAGTTCGGGAAGGGAAGACGCCTCTGCTACGCCCGCGCTCCCATCGGGCCGGATGGCAAGTATCGGGTCGGAGACACCAATCGAGGGGATCTCCTGGGTGCCGGCAAGAGCGTATGCCCGGAAGGCAAAGAGATCCGGGTTCGACGTCAGGTTGGTGACCAGCCGCTCCTCGGGGAGGGTGAGGTTCGCAAGTGTCAGCCTCCCGGTGCGGGTGGTGACCAGGAACTCCCAGACGCCGCGTTCTCCGTCCCGGAGGCTCCGGGGCTCGCGGGTCCGCGTGATCTCGTAGACCCCGGTCTCGCCCGGTGGCGGCACCAGGACGACATAGGCCGGGTCCTCCCCCGTGACCGTCAGGTTCCTCGCCTCGACCGTCACGGTGACGGTGAACGTCTCCCCCTCAAACACTGCCCGCGGGTGCCGGCCGCCCAGAAGCATGGCCGGGTCGAGCAGCCAGTCGAGGTTCGCGATCTCCACCCCGCTCCGGGTGAGGGCGACGTCTTCGGGAGTCCGGGCAAGGAGCACCCCGACACCCCTGACGAACAGGCCGTCGCGTGGCTCGACGATACCGACCGTTGCCGCGGTCTCATTCACCCCGGAAGTGGACGGCGATGCGGGACTGACGATCTGGTGGCCGCTCTGGACCAGCGGCCGGTCGTGAGAATAGTGTGCTTTCGCCATCGTCGCGCTCGGCCGCGGGGGAGCATACCGCTCCAGGGTGGGTATCACCCCCGGGGTCTCCTCCGGCTCCTCGTCGTCGGAGTTGTCAACGGATACAGTCGCTGTCGCGGTAGGTTCCGGGGAAACGGTTGAATTCGGCGATGATGTGATCGTCGCCGTCGGGTCCGGTTCTTCATCGCCGGAGTCGTTGGCGTATACGGTCGCCGCCAGAGTAGACTCCGGGGAGGCCGTGAAAATCGGTTCCGTTGTCGCCGACACCTCTTTGGGTGGAGATGTGGTCTCCCCGGCAATCAGGGAGACGGGCTCCCTCTCCGTTACGGCCTTTTCGTCCGTTTCTTCAGGTGCCGGGGTCTCTGCAGGCGTGACCGTCACCGGGTCCGAGAGTACGACGGGGATAATCGGCAGCTTCGCGATAGCGGGTTTGCCACTGCCTGCCTCCCCACCCACAGAATCCCCGGTGCCGTTCTCACCCGGGTCCGGGAGCGCGGACGCGAGGGGGGCGACCATGCCGATACAGAGCACCAGAACCACAGATGCGAGGAGCAGACGCCCAAACTGCATCACCCTCAGGCGTCCGGGAGCTCCGTGCCCCCTGCTCGCCGGTTCTACTGCAGGTAGGGCAGGCTTCACTATCCAGGCGGATCCTCTGTTCATGAGAGTCTCATGAAGCGCACACCAATATAAATAATTTCTGGATAGGAGCCCGCTCGAAACCTCCCTCACGGATCAGGCCCGATAAAACTTTTCCGGAGCTCGGGGTATAGCACGCGACCTCTCAACCAGGAGGGTTCCAGGAAAACTACGACAAAAAAGAAGGGGGAACGTTCAGGCAAGCTCGTTCTGCATCAGCTGGACATCGGCGATGTCATGCTGCCGCTGTGCAAGAACCTTTGCCTTGAAGATGTTCTTCCCCGCTTTGCCGATGGCAAGACCCCGGTCCTCGTCCCGGACCTCAATGAGAGCGACCTGCTGATCCTCCTCATTGGTGTCGAAATCGATATCGGTGACCTGGGCGGGAAGGAAGCAGTTCCGGAGGAACTGAACCGGGTCTGCGGAGTATTCCACGACCTCGATCCTTTTGCCCATCACGTCAGATGCCTTCTTGATACTCGACCCGCTCTTGCCGATGGCAAGTCCCATGTCGCCGGGATTGATCACGAAGATGATCCGCTCGTTGCGGTTATCAACGATGCAATCGCGGCTGCCTGCGCCGGTAAGACTCTCAAACTGGGAGATGAGGCGCATGCACTCCTCAGTCAGCGTGACCTGTGGCATTGTCTACACTCTCGCAGCACTCAAGATATCGGATTCACCTGGCTCGACCACGGCGAGCGCGCTGACAACGTACGGCATACCGCAGGCTTTCCCGAGCTGGACACTCGAGCCTTCGAAGACGTAGACAGGGGTATCGATCTCTTTCACGAGATTTTTGACAGATTCAGGGCTGTTCTTGGCCACTACGACAAGTTTTGCCTTGCCTTCCTCGATGCATTCCCGGGTCTTGTTCTGACCCAGGAACACTGTACCAGTCTTCACGGCTTTACGTAGTGAAGCATTAAAGTCCATAGATGATTCTCCTAGATTTTCAGGTTTACGGGTTTTGCGATGAGTTTCACATCACCGGTGCCGAGCTGGATAGGCTGGCCCACGATCACGTTCTCGGTGACGCCGTTCAATTCGTCCACTTCGTTCGCGATTGCCGCATCCAGCAGGTGGTTGACCGTTACTTCGAATGCAGCCCGGGAAAGGACGCTCTCCTTCTCACCGGCAATACCGTGCCGGCCGATCTGCTTGACCTCGCCGTCCATGCACATCATATCAGCGACGAGCATGATATGACGGACATCAACGCCGATACCCTGTTCGTTCAGGGTACTTAAGGCCTCATGGATGATCGCGTTCCGGCCTGCCTCGATACCGAGCACATCGGCGATCTCGCTGATGTTGTTGCTCCGGGTGCGGGAGGTGTCGACTCCTTCGACTTCGAAGACATCTTTTAGGTTGGAGCCCTCAGTATAAAGGATATACTCTCCGCCTTCCTTTCTGACGACAACCCGCTCGATGTCGTCGAGGCCCTGAACGATGACGTGCCTGACGTGCTCTGCGAGCTGGAAGAGGTTCTGATAACTCTCCTGGTTCTTCGGCGTGAATGTGATCGAAACCTTTTTCGTGTCCCCTTCAACGTCAAAGTCACGGAAGTGCCGTTTTTCCCGGATCTTCCTCGGGGCTGCCTCAAGGATCTCACCCACACTGATCTTTCGCCGGTCGCAGACAGCCTTGTTTAACATGACGAGAACCTGCATGTTCTCCATGTCGATGGTGATATCCCCGAACTCGTGGAGCGGCGCGGCCTCGATCTGCCAGCTCACCTCACGGGCGCGGTCACGGTTGAACGCCCAGTCGTTGAGCAGGAAGACCGCCATCGTAGGGGTGCTCGGCTCACGTCGGGCGTCCATGATCTCAATGAGACGGGGGAGACCGAGGGTAACGTTGATCTCGGCCACACCCGCGTAGTGGAAGGTTCGCATCGTCATCTGGGTGCCGGGCTCGCCGATCGACTGCGCCGCCACGACACCGACCGCCTCGCAGGGCTCGATCCGGCTCTTCCTGTACTCGGAGAAGACCATCTCAAGGATCCGGCCGAACTCTTCGTCAGTGACGTCCCGCTCCGCGAGACTCGCTTTGAGGTCTTCCCGGGTCCGGTATGGCAGATCGAGGGCTTCGATCTGCTGCTCTATATCGCTGTTCATTTGACCTCCTGCTTTAAGACGCTCTCAATGATGCCCTTCACGTCCACCGGGGAGCCGTAACTGCTCTTGCCGGGGTCGGTTCCATCCTCGCCGTAGCAGAACTGGATGATCCGGCCGCCTGTCGTCCGGACAGTGCCGTCGTATGCCACCTTGAGGTCCTGCAACGCGTTGATCATCCGCCGCTGGAGGTAACCGCTCTGCGACGTCCGGACCGCAGTGTCCACAAGACCTTCACGCCCACCGATAGCATGGAAGAAGAACTCGGTCGGGGAGAGGCCGCTCTTGTAACTGTTGGTGATGAACCCATGTGCTTTTGCACCGCGCTCGTTCCGCCGGAAGTGCGGCAGGGTCCGGTCTTCGTAGCCACGCATGATCCGCTCGCCACGAACAGACTGCTGCCCGAGACATCCGGCCATCTGCGTCAGGTTCAGCATCGACCCACGGGCGCCGGAGACCGCCATCACCACGGCGCTGTTGTCCATCCCGAGATGCCGCCCGGCTATCTCACCGGTGCGGTCACGGGCCTTGCCGAGCACCTGCATGATCTGCATCTCGAGCGTCTCCTCAAGCGTCCGCCCGGGCATCGGCTCGAGTTGCCCCTCGTTATAGATCTTGATCCGGCGCTCGACGTCACTGAGGGCACCGTTGAGCACCTCGTCAATCTGGCCATACTCGGTCCGGGTCAGGTCTTCGTCGTCGATACCGAACGAGAACCCTTCGAGCATGATACCCCGGATCGAGAGTTTGGTCACGTCATCGATGAACCGGGCTGCCCGCTTCATGCCGTGCTGCCTGATGATCCGGTGCAGGATCTGGCCGTCGAACGCGCCAATCCCCTTCTTGTCGATGGTGCCGGTGATCAGGTTCCCGTTGACGACCCGGACGAACGCATCGTTCTCGCACATCTCCCGCTTGCAGGTCTCACAGTTCTGGCACGACGAGGCCTGGAAGAGCATGTTCAGATCGTCGGGGAGGACGAGCGAGAAGACCTGCTTGTTGGTCCAGAGGGGCTTCCCGTCATCATCCAGTTTGTCAGGCTTGGGCAGGTGCTCGATGGGCAGGTGCTGGGTGAGGTAGAGCGTCTCCTCTTTGCTGAAGTGCCGGACCGTGTGCGTCAGGAGGAAGATGCCCGATATGTGGTCGTGGATACCTCCGATGATCGGACCACCGGTCCTCGGCGAGAGGATGTTCGCCTGCACCGAGACCAGGATCTCGGCCTCGGCCCGTGCCTCCTCGGTCTGCGGGATATGCAGGTTCATCTCGTCACCGTCGAAGTCGGCGTTGTAGGGTGGGCAGACGGCCGGGTTCAGCCGGAAGGTCTTCCCATCCATCACGACGACCCGGTGGGCCATGATGCTCATCCGGTGCAGCGAGGGCTGCCGGTTGAAGAGGACAATATCCCCGCCTTTTAACTGCCGCTCCACGGTCCAGCCCGGCTCGAGCATCTCCGCGACCGTCTCCAGGTTTGCGTCCGACAGGCGCATCCTCCTGTTGTCCGGCCGAATAGCGTAGTTCGCACCACAGGGTGACTTGATGGTGGGGCGCTCGGGGCCGTTTAAGACGTACTGCCTCAGTTCATCGATGTTGAACGGGGTCACCCGGATGGGAAGCGTCATCTCGTTTGTGATGGCAAGCGGGATCCCGACCTCGCCGATGGAGAGGTTCGGGTCGGGAGAGATCACCGTACGGGCCGAGAAGTTCACACGCTTACCGGAGAGCGATCCGCGGAAACGTCCTTCCTTCCCTTTGAGACGCTGCGAGAGGGTCTTTAGGGGCCGACCGCTCCGGTGCCGGGCGGGCGGACACCCTGCCACCTCGTTGTCGAGGTAGGTGGTGACATGGTACTGCAGGAGTTCCCAGAGGTCCTCGATGATCAACTGGGGTGCACCGGCGTCCTGGTTCTCCTTGAACCGCTGGTTGATCCTGATGATGTCCACGAGTTTGTGGGTCAGGTCGTCCTCGGACCGCTGCCCGTTCTCGAGGATGATCGAGGGGCGCATCGTGACCGGCGGGACCGGGAGGACGGTGAGGATTGTCCACTCCGGCCGCGCGACGTCGGGGTTGACCCCGAGAGCCCGCAGGTCGTCGTCCGGGATCTTCTCGAGGCGCGCCCGGATGTCGGCGGGGGTCAGCTTGTGCTCCACCTTTCTCCCGTCTTCCACAAAGACTTCGGAGAACGTGGTGGGCTTCTCGAAGTTGATCTTGAGCTGCTGCTCTCCACAGTGGGGGCAGACCCGCTCTTTCTTGATATCCTTCTCGGAGACGAGTTCCCCTGCAAGCTCGCTGTCTTCGGGGCCGATAATCTTCTCGACCTCTTCCGCCGTCATCAGCAGCCGGGAACACGACCGGCAGGAGACCCGCAGGAGTTTCCGGATCAGCCGGGTGTACCCGACGTGGATGACGGGCTTCGCGAGTTCGATGTGCCCGAAGTGACCCGGACAATCGGCTGCCTTCTGGTCACAGGTCTTGCACCGGAGGCCCGGATCGATGACACCCAGGTTCAGGTCCATCAGACCCTGCGGGTAGGGAAACCCATCGTCGTCATAGGTGTCCGCCCAGATGATCTTCCGGACGCTCATTTTGCGGATCTCCTTCGGGGAGAAGAGCCCGAACTCGATCCTTCCAACACGTTTTGGACTGGTCATAGTTTGAAACTGCCCCCTCTCTTATACCATATCATCGAGTCTCAGGCGGGGAGCAATGCCCATACTCTTCATCTCGTCGAGGAGGAGCTTGAAGGCATAGCTCATCTCGACGGGGTAGATGTCGGTCTCGCCGCCGCAGGCAAGGCACCGCGTGACTTTCCTCTTCCGGTCAAGCATCGCCACCATGCCGCACTTCGCACAGACCCACTGGGTCACCTTATCCGACTCGTCAAGCAGCCGCTCCTTTAAGGCCATGGCCGCACCGTGACCGATCATCACATCCCGCTCCATCTCACCGAACCGGAGACCACCCTCACGGGCACGTCCTTCGGTCGGCTGGCGGGTGAGCACCTGCACAGGACCGCGCGACCGCGCATGCATCTTGCTCGATACCATGTGGTAGAGCTTCTGGTAGTAGATGACACCGATGTAGATGTCGGCTGCAAACTGCCGACCGGTGATACCGTCGTACATCACTTCGCGGCCATTGTGCGCGAACCCGAGTTCCTTGAGCGAACCCCGGAGGTCCGTCTCGCGCTCGCCGCGGAAGGCTGTCGCATTGATCCGGCGGCCCTCGAGGGAGCCGACCTTGCCGCCCAGCATCTCGAGCATGTGCCCGATGGTCATACGGCTCGGGATTGCATGGGGGTTGATGATCAGGTCGGGCGTCATGCCCGACTCGGTGAACGGCATGTCCGCCGAAGACTGGATGAGCCCGATGACACCCTTCTGCCCGTGGCGGGAAGCGAACTTGTCGCCCACCTCTGGAACCCGGAGGTCCCGGGTCCGGACCTTCACGAGGCGCGAGGAGTTCTCGCCCTCGGTGATGATGACGGTGTCCACGATGCCGTGCTCGTTGCTCCGCATCGTGACCGAGGTGTCGCGCCTTTTTTCGACGGCGATGAGCTCGCTCGTAGGCTCCTCGAGGAACCTCGGCGGGGAGGTCTTCCCGATCAGCACATCCTTCTCGCGGACAACCGTCTCGGGGTTGATGACGCCGTCGACGTCAAGGTTCGCGTAGAACTCGGAGCCGTGCGCGCCGGAGACCTCTTCGTCCGGGACCTGGATCTTGTCGACCTGGCCGCCGGGGTAGCGCCGCTCCTCGCCGTCGTAGGTGCGGAAGAAGTGCGAGCGTCCGAGGCCCCGGTCGATGGAGGCCTTGTTGATGATCAGCGCATCTTCAATGTTAAATCCCTCATAGGAGATGATCGCGACGACGAAATTCTGGCCTGCAGGCCGGTCGTCGGAACCGATCGCATCGGAGGTCTGGGTGAAGGTGAGCGGCTTCTGGACGTAGTGGAGCATGTGTCCCCGCGTGTCGGGGCGGAGTTTCATGTTTGCAGAACCGAACCCGAGCGCCTGCTTGACCATCCCGGCACCCATGGTGACACGAGGACTGGCGTTGTGCTCGGGGAACGGAACGTGCGCCGCACCGATACCCAGGATGAGCGAGGGGTCGATCTCGAGATGCGTGTGCTCGGGGGTGAGATCCGCTTCGTCGATAGCGATGAAGAGATCTTCCTCCTCTTCGGCATCGACAAACTCGATCGCACCTTTCCGCGCTACGTCCGCGAAGGTCATCTCGCCGTTTCGGAGGTGTTCGATATCGTCAGTGGTCACCTGCGGTTTGCCTTCGCGGACCACGATCAGTGGCCGGCGCGCTCTGCCGCGATCGGTGTGGACGATGACATCGTTGTTGAATTCCTTGTAGGAGACGTTGACCTCGGCGGGGATCTCGCCGCGCCGGCGCATATCGCGCATCCGCCCCACCAGGTCCCGGGGGTCATCCACGAGCCCGATAAGAGCTCCGTCAACGAAGACACGTGACTGCCTCATGCCGTCTCTCTCCGGAGGGCGATGACGCCCATATCGTACAGAATATTTTTCACTTCCTCTTCGTTGATAACGCCCTTGCTGATCTCAACCATCTGGGCGAAGTTCTTCACCAGTCCACAGTTCGGACCCTCAGGGGTCTCGCTCGGACAGATCCGACCCCATTGGGTGGGGTGCAGGTCACGGGCCTCGAAGTGAGGCTGCGAGCGGGAGAGCGGGGAGATGACACGCCGGAGATGCGAGAGCACCGCCATGTGGTCCACCCGGTCCAGGAGCTGCGAGACACCGGTGCGCCCGCCCACCCAGTTGCCGGTGGCAAGTGGATGCAGCAGCCGTTCGGTCAGGACGTCCGCGCGCACGGCGGTGCCTATTGAGAGGTCGCGGTGGCGCATGCTGGCCCGCTCGAGCTGATACTTCACGTCCCGTGTTAAGCGGTTGAGCGAGATCCGGAAGAGGTCTTCCATCAGGTCGCCAGCGAGTTTCAGCCGCTTGTTCGCGTAGTGGTCCTTATCGTCGATCCGGCGCCGGTCCAGCACCAGGTCGAAACATGCCTCGGCCATGCGGCCGAGGAAGTGCGCCTTTGCGAGGCGGACGCCCTCGACTGTCGCACGGTATGTGGGGTCTTCCTCTTTCAAGCCCACCGGCATCAGGTAGTTCAAGTGCGGAAGGAGGTAGTTGTCGAGGACAAACTCCGCCCTCTTGCGCTGGTAGTCCCGGGTCTGGTTGGGAGCGAGTTTTTTCCCGACATACATGACGCCGTCGTCGACGGTGTCGCACTCGCTCTCTTCCAGGTTCTGCATCATGAACGTGAGGATCTCCTCGTCGGTCGAGACCGCTTCCACGATGTCGTGGTCGCCCTGGAGCCCCAGCGCCCGCATCAGGTCAACGAAACGGAGGTGCCCGGCGACCGAGGGGAACGAGACCTCGAGCAGGTTCTTGCGGTTCCGCTCGACGATCACGAGCGCCCGGTAGCCCCGGTACTGCGAGAAGACTTTGGCAACGTAGATCCGCTCGTTGTAGCGCTCGGTGAACTCGGTCATGATCTTGTTGGAGGCAAGGTCTTCGAGGGTCATCAGCACCCGCTCTGTGCCGTTGACGATGAAGTAGGCGCCGGGGTCGAGGGGATCTTCGCCATGCTCGGTCCGCTCGGTGTCGTTCATGTTGTAGAGGTTGCAGGCGGCCGAACCCACCATCACCGGCAGCTGCCCGATGACGGTGACGATCGGATCCCGCGGCTCTTCGCCCTGGATGAGTGTCATATCGAGTTGAATGGGTGCCGCATACGTGAGGTTCCGGAGGCGCGCCTCGCTCGGGAAGAGCTCGGACTGCGACCCGTCCGCCTCACGGACACGGGGTTTTTTCACCTCGATCTTGCCCAGTTCAACCCACACGGCCTCTTTTCCCTTCCCACGGGTCTCAATATCGGTCTCGATAACACGTTGCTCGTCGACGACTTTCTGAAGGTTGTACAGGAGGAAGTTATTATAAGAGTCTAACTGGTGGCGCGCTACATGCTCCCGTGAAAAATATGCTCTCGACAAAACACTTCTGTCTAACAGATGGATCAGCTCCCGGCCTCTGAATTATTTCTTTGGTCTCTTCACAACGAGCCTGTAGGCTTCGGCTCTACCTGCCGTGCGACTGTCTCGAGTGATCCGGATGACGTTCCCGACATCGCCCCCGATAGCCTTTACTGCAGGATCGTCATGATACATTTTTGGCAGTTGCTCTAAAGAGATATGGTACGTCGCAAGAAGGTTCGTGACCTCTTCTCCGTCCATAATTTGATGGTCCGGAACCATCTCATGGCTAAGTACGTCAAGTGAAGTGCCCATCGCCCTACACCTCACCGACGAAAAAGTTGCGTATCAGATGCATCACCTTGTTAAAATCCATAGACATCGCCCATGGCAACGGGCCCAAGGGGATTTGAACCCCCGACCACCTGGTTAAAAGCCAGGCGCTCTACCTAACTGAGCTATAGACCCCGCTCGTACTGCCATCCAGCATTATTACAACGCGAGAATAGTATAAATAATTTACTTGCAGGCGTATCATATCATTCGCAGTCTAACGATATAAACTTTTCAATACGCCACCCGTTGCAGACCTACCGGAATGTTTAATGCTCTCTAAACATCCTGTTCATGTATATTCTCCCGGACAGGGTGCCCACATGAGTCCCTTGAAAAACCGTGCCGATGCGGTCATATCCGCCATATCATGGGTGACACTGGGCGTATACCTGCTCATCGCCGCCTCCCTCTCCCTGCTCGCGATCTTCTCCTTCTACGATGTTATCCTGCAGGTACCAGCGCTCATCCATACCGAGGATATGACACAGGGCGTGCTCCAGGTGCTGCACGCGCTCCTCCTGACCCTCATCATCGTAGAGATCCTGGAGACCGTGACGGCATACTTCAGGACCAACAGGGTGCTGGTGACACCGATCCTGATCGCGGGCATCACCGCGATGGTGCGGCGGGTGCTGACCTTCGGGGTCGAGCCCGTCGAGCCCGTCGACATCGGCATGACGCTTGTCGCCATCCTCGTGCTGACGATCGCGATCGTCTTTATCGGGAGACAGGAACACGCGGATAATAATTAGGGGGTCCTGGAGAAGAGAGGAGTTCCGGAAGGCTGCCCTGACCAGTTTGGCCTGCCTGCCACCTCACGGTTCTTCGCAACCGTGAGCGCGCCGGTCCGGGAAGGGGCCCCTTCAAAGTAGGGAAATGAAGCCGATCAATGGACCTCGAAGAGATCTGCAAACTGGGTCCGGACCTGGTTTAGACGCTCTTCCTGGAGCCTGATGCTCGCCGCCATGCTCTTAATGGCCCTCGTGATGTCCTCGCCCATTCCCGTCCGGGCGTCCTTGATGCTGTAGGTGGTCTCCAGGATCTTCAGGAGGCGCCTGTTGATATCGACACTTTTGGAAAGGCGTTCGTATTCATCGACAATCCGGGCGTCCACGCCGGCCTCGCGCGCCCGCTTGATGTCAGCGGCGATGGAGTGCCGGCGTGCCAGCACGTGCTCGATGGCCTCGTAGAGCTGATGGTGGGTGGTAGGTTTGAGGATGTAGTCCTCGATGTAAGCGCCGTATTCGTTGGCCTCCTCGGGCGTGAGGGGCTTGGCGGTCAACATGAGGACGGGGATATCCCGTGTCGCAGGGTTGGTCTTGATCCTCCCGAGCGTCTCCCAGCCATCCATCGGCTCCATCATGATATCCAGAAGGACCAGATCCGGGGGGGTCGCATTCAGGACCTCCAGACACTCCTCGCCGCTAAAGGCGGTGATCGGTCTGTATCCACCACGCTCCAGCATGGTAACAAAAACGTCGACGATCATGGGGCTATCATCGACAGCCAGTATTGTGTACATCACGCCTCCTCTCCGATTCTGACTGCTATATCTAATAACTGTCTCTGTACTCCTGGGAGATCTACAGACTTATCTATTACCGCTGTGATCAGGGCGGCCTGCCCAGCACTCAAAATGAGGATTGTAGCGTCGGCCGCGGTGATCGTGACCATAGACGGCCGCTCTATGTTGGCACTGCCACAAGCTGCCTCCGCCGATGCAATGACCGTTGCACACATCGTTGCGAAAAGAGACGACGAAAGGCCCCCTTCCGGGAAGTACTTGCCCATAATTATGCCCTCACAGGATACGAGGGCGCATGCAGCGACACCGACGACGGATCGGATCTCATCGATGCGTCTCCGGGCACTCTCTTCCACGAAGGGATGAAAACTCATCTGATTAACCCCGGCATATCTCATTGAGATATCTGCGTCGTATCATATATCAATATCGAATCAGCATTGCTCCAGACCTGCCTTTAGCTCACTTTTTGCCACGATTAGCGGACGATTGCCGTCCCTGAGGCAGAGGACGCTGCCGTGGCAGGCCAAAACGTCTTTGCGGCATCTTCACGGAACCGAATTGCGCAGACACCTCCAGACGTTTATGCTCCGGGTTTACCCGGGAAAGAGTATATCCTGGTTCAAAAAACGCATTCAAGTCTTGCTAGCAAGAGAGACAAACAAGTCAACTACCCCGCCCTGAAGGACGGGG
>DASQ01000124.1 GCA_002503885.1 Methanoculleus marisnigri
CCCTTCCACAAGTTCCGGCAGAAGCTGAAGAGCAAGTGCGAGGGGTATGGTATCCGGTTCGATGACTCGCACTCCGAGGCATACACCTCGCAGGTGGACGCTCTCGCGCTCGACCCGATCCGAAAACCGCCCTATGGGAGGAAGCGGCGGATCAAGCGAGGACTGTACCGGAGTGCTCTGGGCACCCTGATCAACGCCGATGTCAACGGCGCTCTGAACCATTTACGAAAGGTAGCCGGTGATTCCGTGGTTCCACGGATAATCGGTAGGGGCCGCGTCAACCGGCCCGTGCGAATAAGGACGTCTTTTGAACCGTCAACCTTCGCACCGATTAAATTGCAGCCCTGTGCCCCACAAGGGGCCCCGCTGCAAGCCCCCGGTTTTAACCGGGGGTAGTTGACTCCTTCTGCAGGGCACGGATATACTCGGCGAGGAACTGCTCAATGTCGCCGACATCCTCCCTGAGCAGGTCGTAGATCCTGCCGTTGTCGATATCCCAATAGATGTGGATCAACCGATTCCTGAACCGGGCCATCATCTGCAGACGTTCTCCAAGGTCCTCGTCGAAGAACCCGTGTTCCTGCATAATACGAAATGTATCGGCATAATTTTCAGGTATTTCCCATCGATTCTTCGTGATCGCATGGTTGGCAAGATCAATAGCCGCCTCGATGCCGACGATGAGGTGATACTTCGCGCTTGCAACGAGGTGAGGGTCCCCCATAAACGCCTCCCTCGGGAGTCGACCCAGTTCCCGGAGCCTCTCACAGGCCTGCATCAGCTCCGATGACAGCGCAGTAACCTTCTCCTCATCGTAGGAGACCAAGGGCTTCCCTCCTGTAGCGCTCCCGGTAATAGGAGAAATCGTGATACTCGGCGAGAATCCTGCAGACAAACTCGCAGCGCGTCTCCTCATCGCGGGATACCAGGATCTCCCCGGTACGGAGGACCGTGAACGCGAACGAAAGCGGCGCCGTGGTGAGCACCCGTACATCGATAGGCACCCCGGTAACCTCCTCCAGTTCCTGTTCAAGCGCCAGTTCGTACCGGAGCGGGTCGGATGACCCGGTGCTGCCGTCCGCGAGGAAGACGGCGATATCGATGTCGCGGAAGGGACCCTGCACAAAGGAGCCGTATACGTACGCGAAGAGGATCTCCTCCTTCTCCTCCAGTCGAGCGGCGAGAAGGGCACGGAGGCGCTGTTTCTCTTCCGGGGAGAGGTTCCGGGGTCTCATCGGAGAGAGATCGGCGCCGGCGGATAAAGACCTTGTGCCGCAGGGAGAGGCAAACGGTTTTGCAGGCACTCTCCGCAACGTTCATCGAGAGATCCTTGTTCCTGCATAACACGGAACGTGTCGGCACAGGTATGGATCCCGTCCCGGGACACCGGAGTGGAGGAGGCAGCGGGCCGTGCAGACCCGCGGGAGGGAGCGTACCTCCCCGGACCGCAAAAATAAGGAAGTGTCTAGCACGTCCCGCCGCAGCCGCAGGTGCAACCCGCCGGTTTCCTGGCGCCGACCTTGATGCTCACGATGCTCTTTTCGATCGACGCTCTCTCGTCCTCGCCGAGGAGCCCGGCAAGCTCCGGCTCGCTCACGATCAGGTCGGGCGGGAAGACCGTCTCCCCCTGGACCGCGATCTCGGTAAAGCCGGCACCGACGATATGGCCGAGGTACTCGGTCTTGAGCAACGCACCCGCGACGCAGCTGCTGTAGAGAAGCGCCGACTCAGCGAGCGGGGCCGGGAGGGGCGCTGTCAGCACGATATCGGAGACCATGAGCCTGCCGCCGGGGCGGAGGACCCGGAAGGCCTCTGCAAACACCTCCGCTTTATCGGGAGAGAGATTGATGACGCAGTTTGAGAGGATCACGTCGACCGAACTGTCCGCCACCGGCAGGTGCTCGATCTCGCCGAGACGGAACTCTACGTTCGCCCGCCCGCTCTTCTTTGCGTTCTCCCGCGCCTTATCGAGCATCTCGGCCGTCATGTCGACGCCGATGACGCGGCCCGTCGGGCCGACCCGCTCCGCCGCGAGGAAAGAATCGAACCCCGCACCCGACCCCAGGTCAAGGACGACTTCGCCTTCCCGGAGGGAGGCAAGAGCCACGGGGTTGCCGCACCCGAGCCCCAGGTTCGCGCCCTCCGGCGCCTGTTCGAGGTCTTCTTCCGAATAGCCGATGCCGAGGCTCACCGATTCGACCGATCTCCCCGTGCCGCAGCACCCGGTGCCGCATCCGCATCCGCCCTGCCGGGCCACCTGCCCGTATGCACTCCGCACCTGTTTATGAATATCTTCTTCTTTCATTGTGATTGAACTCCTGAGCCGTCTGATGCGCCTTTGTCTGCGAGCTCCTCCGTCATGGGAGAGAGCAGCGTCGTTACCATCCCGTTGAACCGGCTCGCCTTGATCAGCGTGATGCAGCAGACGTCTCCTTCCTTCTCCCAGAAGACAACTGCAAGCCGGTCGCCGGGAGTGATTCCCGCCCGTTCGCGGAGATCTTTCGGAAGCACCAGCTGTCCCCGTGCGTCAACGCTCACGACCGCCTCGATCGTGCAGGGTCCGGAACAGGAGGATCTTTGCTCATCTCTGGCATCCCCCATGTGGCTCACGGGATCATAGTTGTCTGTGGAAGCACATACATTTTCCCAAGTTTCAGAATATTCTGAAAAACCAACATTATCAGAAGGGCATCCAACTGCACAGCGATGACTCAGGACGGGGGTGCCGGACAGGTCCAGAACGGCAACGGTTCATTCTGCAGGTGCTGGCCAGAAGGGGTCTGTATAGAGGTCGGCCTCACTCGCAGACGACCCGCTCCTCTCCGGTCTGCTCGGTCATGAGACGCTCGAAGTACTCGTGCGCCTCGATAGCGGCCTTCGCCCCCTCGCTGGCAGCGATGATGATCTGCTTGGCCTTGACGCAGGTCGCGTCCCCGGCCGCAAATATCCCGGGGACATTCGTGTGGGTGTTCTCGTCGATGAGGATCTCGCGCTGCTCGTTCAACGCCACCAGATCCCCGAGGAACCCTGTATTCGGCGCGAGCCCGATCGCGAGGAAGAGCCCCTCCACGTCGAGGACCGTCTCCTTCCCGGTATCCCGGTCGCGGACCGTGATCCCGGTCAGGGCCGCTTCACCGTGGAGTTCCGTCACCTCGTGGTGGAGGTAGATCCGCACGCCCTGTTCCTCTGCCCGGGCGGCGTAGACCTCGTCGCACCGTAGAGCACTCCGGACGACCAGGGTCACGGAACTCGCGATCTTCGTCATCTCGATCGCGGTCTGGAGCGCCGCATTTCCACCGCCGGCGACGGCGACCGGCCTGCCGTGGAAGAGCGGGGCGTCGCAGGTCGCGCAGACCGAGATACCCCTCCCCATCAACCGATCCTCGCCAGGGAGCCCCAGGGTCCGGGCCTCTTTTCCGGGAGCAAGGATGACTGTCCGGCAACGGAAGGAGTTCTCCGAGACAGTCCGGACGACGAAGACGTCGCCCTCTTTCTGGATGTTCTGGACGCTGTCGAGCTCGATGGCGACTTCGAGTCCCCGGACCTGCTCCTCGAACTTCCGGATAAGGTCCTCACCCGTGATCGTCGGGAACCCCATGTAGTTCTCGATATTCCAGCTCCAGGTCGCCTGACCGCCGACGTTCTCCCCTATAACGAGAGTCTTCATGAGTTTCCGGGCGCAGTAGACCGCTGCTGTCAGCCCGGCCGGCCCGGCACCCACGATGATCGCGTCGTAGACCCCGGCCGTCACCGGCGTCCCGAAGAGTTCCCGGAGCCTCTTGGCATCAAACCCCACGATCACCTCGTCGCCAGAGACCGTAACCGGCACCCCCCGCTGCCCCGAGACCGCTATCATCTCCCGGGCTGCCTCGCGATCCTTCCCGACGTCGACGAGTTCGTATTCGACGTTGTGTTTCTTGAGGAACGCCTGGACCATCCGGCAGTAGGGGCAGCTCTCCGTCGTGTAGACCTTCACACCAGCCATGAGATGGAGTATCTCCGGAGCGCTATTTAACTTGTGGGGGATGAGGAGAGCAGACCGGGTGCGGAGGGGTTCGTGGTTAGCGGCGGCAGACTGAAAAAGAGGTTATTGAATTTCGCGGAACATCCGATCCGGAACCCCGCAGATGGGGCACTTCTCCGGGGCCGCTCCAAGCTCGATGTTCCCGCAGACCGGACAGAGATAGATCTTCTCGACGTCGAGGTCTTTTCCTTCCCGGACGGCCTCGATTGCCTGGAGGTAGAGGTTCGCGTGCACCTCTTCCGCCCGCATGGCGTGCGTAAAGACGATCGAAGCCTCGTTCTTCCGTTCCCCCTTCGCCTCGGCGACGAACGCGGGATACATCTCCGTGAACTCGTAGTTCTCTCCCTCGATCGCACCCTTGAGGTTCTCCTCGGTGCTCCCGACGGCGTTCATGATGAGGAGGAGGCGTTTCGCGTGGACGGCCTCCGCTTCGCTCGCCGCCCGGAAGAGTTTCCCTACTGCCGGGTAACCTTCGGCGGCTGCCTTCTCTGCAAAGACCGAGTACTTCCTGTTCGCCTGGGACTCCCCGGCGTACGCATTCTGAGCGTTTTCATCAGTCGGCATGGATGGATCATTGCGGGACGCTCTTATTAAATCTTTCACTTTCTTCCCCCCCGGAAACCCTATGCCGCTGGAGAACCTACCCTCGGTGGATGCAGGTTGCGACTGCCGGAACGGCAGGAGCTCGAGAAGACCGAAGGTCTTCGAGTGCGACGGTTCGTAGAACCGGAGCAGGAGCACCAGAGGTGCGACTTGCGACGGGCCGAAGAGGTGGAGCATGAGCGCCAAAGGTGCAAACGGAACTCGAGAAGACCGAAGGTCTCCGAGTGCGACGGGCGGAACGGCAGGAGCAGGAGCACCAGAGGCGCGAGTCCGGGTGCAGCGGGTCTTCATCATCGTCCTCGCCTTAAACCTCTCCGTCGCACTCGCAAAAGCGGTCTTCGGCCTCCTTGCCGGGTCGGTGAGCATGATAGCGGACGCCCTCCATTCGGGGTTCGATTCCTTCTCGAACATCGTCGGAATAGTCGCCCTCTACTTCGCCGGGAAGCCCCCCGACCCGGAGCACCCCTACGGCCACGGCAAGATCGAGACGCTCGGCACCCTGGTCATCGGGGCGATGCTCCTCCTGACCGCCGCCGGGATTCTCTACGAAGGCTACCGGCGGCTCGTTGCTCCCGTCACCCCCGCGATCACCGCGGTCACCGTCGGGGTCATGGTCGTGACGCTCATCATCAACATCGCCGTCTCCACCTACGAGCGTCGGCGCGGCGAAGAGTACCGGAGCCAGATCCTTGTCGCCGATTCCCTGCACACCAGAAGCGACGTCTTTGTATCCATCGCTGTCCTCGGGGGCTTTCTGGCCGTCAGGCTCGGCTACCCGCAGGCCGACCCGATCATCGCCTTTGCCATCGGCCTCCTCATCACGAGGATGGGGATCGGGATCCTCTACGACGCAGCACAGGTCCTCACCGACGCGATGAACCTCCCCTGCGACCCGGCGCTCATCCGCGCGGTGGTGATGGACACGCCCGGGGTGGCCGGGTATCACGACTTCCGGTGCCGGGGAAAAATGGGTGAAATCTTTGCCGATATCCACGTCACCGTCGACCCGGCCCTCCCGGTCTCCCTGGCCCACGAGATCTCCGACGAAGTGGAGCGGCGGCTCAAAGAAACGGTGCCGGAGCTCGCCGAGGTCGTGGTCCATATCGAACCCGAAGAATCACCCTAACAGTTTCCCGAGTTCGTAGCCCTTCCGGTAGGCCGCCTCCATCACCTCCGGCCGCGTCGTGATATCCTGAATGGTGTCCATATCGTTTCTAAGCACCTCGTCCCAGTACGGGCAGTCGATGATCTCCCCAAACGCCCGGGCGGTCATCTTTACGCCCTCAAAGACGTTCGGGATGTTCATCCCCGCAATTGATATGAAGAGCATCTTCCGCTTTTTCCGCCGTTCCGGGGAGATAAACGACCGGCCCCGGTGATACTTGGCCATGTAAAAGACCTGGAACCGGTCAATGAAGGACTTGAGCCTTCCGGGGATGCCCATCGTCATCACGGGGGTCGCGATGATCAGGCCGTCCATCTCGCGAAACCTGGCAAAGATCCCCTCCATCTCGTCCTGGATCAGGCAGGTTTCGCTCCCCTTGCACTGGAAGAACTCCATGCAGGGCAGAACGTCCATGTGCGCTACCTCAAACTTCTCGACCTCGCACCCGGCCTCCTCTGCACCCCGGATGGCCTCGTCGAGGAGGTGGGCGGTGTTCCCGTCGAGGAGGGGGCTTCCGAGCAGCGCGATAATCTTCTTTGACATGATGCTGGGTTGCGCACGACCCTATTAATAGGATGCGGAGACCGGGTCGGCCGGACGCGCTGGCCGGAAGGCGAACTGCTAAATATCTTGCGAAGCAACTATCGCTCTGGTGAATTTCTGTGGCCGAACCAGAAGCAAAAAAAACAGCGAAGGCAGGAGAGAAGCCGGGTCCCGGCCGGTTCATCTGCATTGACTGCGGGCGGGAGCTCCGGCTCGACAGCACCGATGAGGACCTCGTCAGGTGCCCGACCTGCGCCTGCGAGATGTACAACTGCCTCCCGATGACCCATATCCGGCCCGACATCAAAACACCGGAGGATGTCCTGCACCCCCCGGAGAGGAAGAGCAAGACAGAATAACCCGAGGTGAGAGAAATGGTGAACGTATCGGCAAAAGGGCAGGTCTACCACTGCGAGATCTGCGGAAACGTGGTCCAGGTCCTGGAAGCCGGCGGCGGAGAACTGGTCTGCTGCGGCGAACCGATGGTGCTTGAGGAGTGATCGAGATGGAAGAGAATCAGAAGAACCTGGAAGGGAAGATCGGAAAAGTGCCCGAGATCTTCAAAGAGTTGAAAGAGACGGATCCCGACCTCTACAGAAGCGTCATGGGCCTTGACCAGATGATCTGGGCCGACGGCGCCCTCTCAAGACAGACAAAGAAGATCATTGCGATCGCGATCGCCGCCGCGCTCCGGGACGGGCATGCCGTCCGGGCACAGATGGCCGGTGCCGGGAACCTCGGCGTATCGAAGGAGGAGATCGAGGAAGGGCTCAGGGTCGCGTTCCTGCTCGCGGGGATGCCGGCCTACGTCTACGGCAAGACCGCCCTCGAGGAGTACCTGGGCAACCGCCCGCGGAAGTAAATCATGGAACCGAAGAGCTGCTCCAGATGCCGGTGATCGGTGAGAAAGCACCTGAGTTCGACGCGCTGACCACCCACCGACCCCTGAAACTCTCGGATCTGGCGGGGAAGTGGGTCATCCTCAGGCTCACGAAGGCCCTCCAGACCCCCGATAAGCACGGCGTCGCGACGCTGGCGAACTGGGAGGCTGGGGAGAAAGTCATCGTCCCGGCGCCAAAGACCCCCGAAGAGATCGAGAAGAGGATGAACGAAGGCTACGAGTGCAAAGACTGGTGCCTCTGCTGCAAGCAACTCTAAACCCGGCACTTTTTTTGCCTCCGGCCGGACAACACTCCTTGTATGACCCTTGACGTCCTTGCGTTTGCGACCTCGCCCCGCCGCCACGGCAACTCTGAGACCCTCCTCGACTGGGTGCTCGCGGCGATGGAAGAGGAAGGGGCTGCGGTTGAAAAGATTATCGTCGCCGAGGCCGACATCAGGCCCTGCCGCGGGTGCAACGTCTGCGAGGCGCTCAACCGGTGCGTGCAACGGGACTACATGGACTACGTCCACGACCGGATCGTCGAGGCTGACTGCATCATCCTCGCGTCGCCGATCTACTGCATGGGGCTTGCGTCGCAGGCGAAGGCGCTGGTCGACCGGACCCAGGTCTTCCGCTCCCGGAAATACGTCCTCCATCTCCCGATCGTCCCGCCGGAGCGGAAGGGAAAGCGGATGGGCATTTTCCTTGCGACCGCCGGGCAGAACTGGGACTACGTCTTCGATGCGGCGATCCCCTCGGTGAAGTGCTTCTTCAACGTGATCGACGTCAGGAACAAGGATCTCCGGTATCTGATGGTGAACGGCGTCGATGAGAAGGGCGCGATCGAACGCCACCCGACCGCCCGGCGCGACGCGCAGGCCCTGGCGCGGGAAGTCATCGAACACCTGCGGGAGGTTGGAGCGGCATGACCGAACCCGTAAGAGTCCTCGGCATCTCCGGCAGCCCCCGGCGGCACGGGAACACCGAGACCCTGCTCGACGCCGTGCTCGAGGGCGCCCGGGAGGCGGGGGGCGTGGTGGAGAAGGTCATCCTCCGGCCGCTTGACTACGCCTCGTGCCAGGGGTGCAACGTCTGTCACCGGACCGGGGTCTGCGTCATCAGCGACGACCTCACGGAGGTGTTCGAGAAGCTCGCCGCCGCTGACGTCCTTGTTCTTGCATCCCCCATCTACTCGATGGGGATCACGGCGGAGGCGAAGGGGCTGATCGACCGGGCCCAGTACCTCTGGGCACGCAAGTTCATCCTGAAGAATCTCTACTTCACTGCCGAGCATACCCGGCGTCATAAGGGGATCTTCGTATCGACCGCGGGGCTTGGGTGGGAGAACGTCTTTGATGCGGCATTTCCAGCGATCACCGCCTTCTTCAACACCACCGGGTTTGAGTACTGGGACAACGTCATAGCAAACGATCTCGACCGCTACGGCGGAATTACGGGGCACCCCACCGCACTCGCAGAGGCACGGGAGAAAGGGCGGAGCGTGGTCGACCTCCTCCGGAAGCCGTAGACGCCGGAAGATGCGGAGGCCTGATCTTCCCCCGTCCGCGCGCGGCCGACCCCGGGACGCAGAAGTGAAGAATATTCCCCATTTGTCGATTCTGCTCGGGATCAGCCGCGACGTCACCGGTCGGAAGCAGGCGGAAAGGCAACTCCAGTTCCAGGCCCGGGTGCTCTCGCAGGTGGACGACGCAGTGATCGCAATCGACACCGGGGGACGGATCACCTACATGAACCGGGCCGCAGAACGGCTCTATGACACTTCCTGGAGCGAGGCTCTCGGTCGACTCGACTCGGAGCTCTTCACCTACCAGTGGATCAACCCGGACGACGAACGGAACGCCTGGGACGCCCTTCGGTCCTCAGGGACCTGGCGCGGTGTTGTCCTCCACCGGAAGAAAGGTGGGGAGGTCATATTCGTCGACGAGACCGTCAGCACCTTAAACGACGCGGACGGGAGGAGCACCAGGATGCTTTGCTCCCTCCGCGATGTTACTGCGCAGAGGCGAGCCGAGAAGGAACTCCGGATCAAGGATATGGCGATAGCATCCTCACCGAGCGCGTTTACCATCCCCGGCCTCAATGGCCGCCTGACCTATGTCAACCAGGCGTTCCTCTCGATGTGGGATTATACCTCTCCCTCCGAGGTGGTCGGGAAGCCGGTCAAGGAGTTGTGGCATGACGGAAAGGAGGCCATGACTATTCTTCAGACGCTCCTTGAGACCGGCAGATACACCGGTGAGCGGGTCGGCAGGAGGCGGGACGGATCGACGTTCTATACCATGTTCTCGGGAAACGTGGTCACGAACGACGCCGGGGTCCCGATCGGTCTCGCTGCGTCGCTCACCGATATCACCGACCAGAAACAGGCCGAAGCGGAAGTCCAGGCCCATAACCGAGCCCTCTCGGTCTTAAACCAGATCATCGGCGTATCGACGTCCGCGACGGATATCGACGAGGTGCTGGAGAGCGTGCTCGCGGGGACCCTTACTCTGCTCGACCTTGCGGGCGGCGGCATCTATCTGATCGAGCCGGGAAAGCAGAGGGCACGGCTCGTCTGCACACAGGGCCTCCCAGAGGGGTTCCCCAAGCAGCCGTGCATCCCCGATATCACCCTCGCGCCCTACGCGAAGGTGCTGGTGGAAGGGGAGCCTCTCTTCTGTAACGATCATCCGCATCTCCGCTACCCGGGGGAGGGCGATGGAACACCGCATCCGTTCGCCAGCATCCCGATTATAGCGCACGGGAAGATCGTCGGTGCCCTGAACGTGGTCCCGCGTGAGAGCAATGGGTTCGCCGATGCCGACCGCTCCCTCCTTACGGCTATCGGGAGGGAGATCGGCACCTCCGTCGAGCGCAGCATGCTGATCCGGCAGCTCGAGACGGCCGAGCGGGAGGCAAACCTCTATCTCGACATTCTCAGCCACGATATCAGGAACGCCGAGAATGTCTCGGGTCTCTACACCAACCTCCTCGTCGATATGCTCGACGGGGAGACGAAGGGCTACGCAGAGAAACTCAGGAGCAGCATCAGGAAGAGCATTGAGATCTTACGGAACGT
This sequence comes from Methanoculleus marisnigri, assembly GCA_002503885.1. GTDB lineage: Archaea > Halobacteriota > Methanomicrobia > Methanomicrobiales > Methanoculleaceae > Methanoculleus > Methanoculleus marisnigri_B. Next base: position 10,298 of record DASQ01000124.1, read on the forward strand.
CTCGACCATCCGGCGGATCCACCACGAATCGGCCGCGCTCGTGCCGGTCGACCTCGACCGGGTGATCCGGGACGAGATCGCGATCTTCTCCGGGAGCCGGATCCACTACGGCGGCACGGACCTCACAGTCATGGCCGACGCGCTCCTGCCCGAGGTCTTCACGAACCTCATCGGGAACGCCATCAAATTCAGTGGGCAGGCGGTCGAGGTGACCATCCGGGTCGAGGAGCACGGCGATGAAGTTCTGGTCTCGGTCGAGGACACCGGGCCGGGAGTTCCCGACGAGATGAAAGAGGCCGTGTTCATGCGCTTTGGGCACAGCAGGAACCGGAAGAGCGGCCAGGGTCTCGGCCTCTACATCACCCGGATGCTCATCGAGCGTTACGGCGGCCGGATCCGGGTGGATGACCGGGTGCCGGGCCGGCCGGAATGCGGCGCCGCGTTCCGGTTCACCCTGAAGCGGGCCTGAAAAAAAGAGAGGGCCTCAGAGGAGCGACCAGAGGAGAAGCCCGGCGGAGGCGGCCATGAGGACGGCAAAGATGGCAGGGTTCCAGGCGAGAACCTTGCGCCCGTCGAGAACGCTGATCGGGAGCATGTTGAAGGCGGCGATCATCGCGTTGATCCGGAGCCCGACGAGGCCCACGAGGCCGATGAGACCGCCGCCACCGAAGAGCATGAGGATCGCGAACGGGATGCAGAGGAGGAGGTTCGTGATCGGGCCTGCCGCCGATATCCGCCCGTTCTCGGTCCGGGTCGCGTTCCCGTAGACATAGGTCGCCCCCGGCGCCGCAAAGACGACCCCGACGAGCGCCGCCATCACCACGGCAACGAGGAGCATCTGATTGTCCTTCTTAAACTCGGCCCAATAGCCGTAGCGCATGGCGGCAAACTTGTGCGCCAGTTCGTGGAGGACGAAAGCGACCCCCACCGTGACAAGAGACATCGCGAAGAAGAAGACGAACCCGATGGGGTCTATCCCGCCCCGGATGTAGATCAGGGTGAAGGCAATCGAGATGGCAAGCCACGCGATCAGGAGGTCCCGGCGTTCGCGTGGCGGTATTCGTTCCAGCATTCGGTACCAGGTTTGTCCCGGCACGATAATATTCTTCGCTTCCTCCGGGACCGGCGATATCCGCCGGTGAAGCGGAGGGTGCAGTTGTCGGTCTGGATCCCCCGCCCGGGCCAACCCGCAGGTTTATTCTCCGGCCGCGGTCAATCATGGAGTATGTCCCTTGATGCCGTCAGGAACGGGGTCCAGGAGATCGATGAGCGGATCATCGATCTCATTGTAGAGCGGCAGAGACTGGCGGCGCAGATCGCCCGCCTCAAGCAGGAGAACAGTCTCCCCATCCGCGACGAAGCGCAGCGGAGGGTGGTCCTCGACCGGGTCTTCACCTACGCCGTCGAGAGCCGGATCGACCCGGTCGCCGTCCGGAGGGTCTTTGAGATCCTGATCGAGATGAACGAAGAGCGGCAGCGGGAGTGCAGCGGCGACGGCAACCTGCCATAGAGGTCATCCCAAAACGCCTGCGAGGCCGCTTCGGCCAGAGCGCTTTGCGACGACCACCTGAAAAAAGTTATTGAGTGAGCATCGTGCCGACGCCCTCGTTGGTGAAGAGCTCGAGGAGCAGGTTGTGCTCCCGGTTGCCGTTCACGACGTGAGCACTCGTCACACCATTTCTGACCGCTTTCATGCAGCCTTCGAGTTTCGGGATCATCCCGCCGGCGATGATTCCGTTGCCGACCATCGCCTCCGCTTCAGTGAGCGTCAGCCGGTGGTAGACCCGGGTCCTGTCGGGGTTCATCACCCCGTCAACGTCGGTGAGGTTGATCAGCTTGAACGCCCCCAGAGCAATCGCGATCTCGGCGGCAGCGGTATCGGCGTTGATGTTCAGGCTCTGGCCCTGCCGGTCGATGGCGATCGGGGCCACCACCGGGATGTAGTTCTGGGCGAGGAGGCAGTGGAGCACCTCAGGATCGACCTCCTCGATCTCCCCGACCTGGCCGAGGTCCACCTCCTGCATGACCTCCCCCACCTTCACCCGCTGGGGATCCATCTTCCGGGCGATGAGGAGATTGCCGTCGTTGCCGGAGATCCCGACCGCACGGGTGCCGCAGTTCGCGATGAGGGAGACGATTCCGTCGTTGATCTTCCCGACAAGGACCATCTGGGCAATCTCGAGGGTCTCAAGATCCGTGATCCGCAGGCCGCCGACGAACCTGGGCTCCTTGCCCATCGCCTGCATCTTTGTGGTGATCTCGGGGCCTCCGCCGTGGACCAGGACGACCTTCATCCCCACGTAGCGGAGGAGGACGGCGTCCCGGATCACCGTATCGAGGATGTTCTGGTCGACCATCGCGTGGCCGCCGAGCTTGATCACGATCGTCTTGCCGTGAAACTTCTGGATATAGGGGAGTGCCTCCATCAGCACGTCTTCTCGCTTCATGTCGTATACTTCCCGTTGATCTCTACGTACTTCTCCGTGAGGTCGCATCCCCACGCCGTCGCCTTCCCCTCGCCTGCGGCAAGGTCGAGGTCGAACGTGACGGTGTCGCCGCGCATCGCGGCCTTCGCTCTTGCAAGGTCCGCAACGATCTCGCCGCGGAGGACAAGCGGCGTCCGTCCGGCACCCTCGCCGACAGAGAGCGAGACCCCATAGGGGTCGAACTCAACGCCGGCCCTACCGGCGGCCGCGACCACCCGGCCCCAGTTCGGGTCTTCGCCGTAGACGGCGGTCTTGACGAGCGGAGAGGCGACGATCGTCCGTGCCACGGCGGCGGCAGCGTCCTCGTCGGGGGCGCCGCGGACCGTGACCGCGAGAAGCTTCGTCGCCCCCTCGCCGTCGCGGGCGATCTGGACGGCGAGGTCGCGGCAGACGGCCTCGACGGCCTTCGCGAGTTCGTCCCGGTCAACCCGGCCTGCGGCCCCCGTCGCAGTGCAGAGGGCCGCATCGTTCGTGCTTGTATCCCCATCGACCACGACCCGGTTGAAGGACCGCCGGGCTGCCTGGCGCAGGATATCGTGCAGAACCGGCGCCTCGACCTCTGCGTCGGTGTAGAGGAACCCGAGCATCGTCCCCATGTTCGGGGCGATCATCCCGCTCCCCTTGGTGATCCCGCCGACGGCAAACGACTCCGTCTCGACGAGGGCGTGTTTGGGGAAGGTGTCGGTGGTCATGATCGCCTTCGCCGCCGCGTCCTCGGCATCGCCGTTCCGGGCAAGGAGCGGCGCGACCCGCCCGCACTGGTCGCGGATCAGGGGGAGATTCAGGTAGCGCCCGATCACCCCGGTGCTCGCGACACCGACCGACTCCGGGGCGAGGTTGAGGGATTCGCCCGCAATGGCGCACATCTCCACCGCGTCGCGGTATCCCCGCTCGCCGGTGTAGGCGTTCGCGCACCCGCTGTTCACGACGATGGCGTCGAGGGTGCCCCGGCGCATCCGGTCCATCATCACCTCGACCGGGGCCGCCCGCATCTTATTCGAGGTAAAGACGCCGGCCGCGGTCCCGCTCGCCCGGATAAGGGCAAGCCCGAACTTCCCTTCCTTGATCCCCGCGGCACTGACACCTTCAACCGCACAGATGCTCTTCACGACACTTCCTCCCGGGAAGATGCCCCGAGACCCTGGACGATGTCGGCCCGGGTGACGATCCCGACCAGCCTGCCGTCGCGGAGCACCGGGAGGCGTGCGATACCTTCCTGGAGCATCTGGGCGGCGGCATCGGTGATATCCGACTCCTCGTCGATCGCGATCACCGGGCTGCTCATCACCCGCCGCACCTCCATATCGCCGATATCGGTGAGCGCACGCTTTGTCTTCTCCCAGTTGATGAACTCCCTGACCGGGACCTCGATCACCTCGAGCGGCGACGGGAGCCAGAGGTCGCTCGAGAGATCACCGGTATCCAGAAGCGAGAGGACATCGGTCTCGGTGACGATTCCTGCCACCCGCTCGCCGTCCATCACGGGAAGCCCGCCGATATGGTATTTCCGGAGCAGCCCCGCCGCCTCACGCACCGGTGAGTCGACCCGGACGGTCACCGGGTCCGGCGTCATAACATCCTTAACCAGCATCATTGTCACCTCAGGGGAGCATCCCGGCACTGCGGAGACCGTCGTCTTCCGCAAACCCGCACATCAGGTTCATGTTCTGGATCGCCTGGCCGCTTGCGCCCTTGACCAGGTTATCGATCGCCGAGACCACGACGACCCGGTCGCCCTCGCTCTCCACCGCCAGGTCGCAGAAGTTCGTCCCCCGCACGGCGGCGAGGGTCGGCCTCTGGTAGCGGACAAAGAACTCGTCCTCGTAGAACTTCCGGTAGAGCGCCTCCACCTCACCCTGCTCCATCGGCTCCCGGAGGAGGATGTGGGCCGTCGTGAGGATGCCCCGGTTCACCGGGAGAAGGTGCGGCGTGAAGTAGCACCGGGCGTTTGAGCCGAGCCGGGCGACCTCCTGCTTCATCTCCGCGAGGTGCCGGTGATTCGTCCACTTGTAGGCGGTGAAGTTGTCGCCGACGTTTCCGTAGTGGGTGGTCGCGGAGGGGGAGGTCCCCGCCCCGGAGACCCCGGTCTTCGAGTCGAAGATGATGGTGTGGGCGCGACTTGCGAGCGGTGCCGCCGCGAGCGTCGCCCCGGTCGGGAAGCACCCGGGGTTCGCGACGAAGGAGGCTCCCCTGACCTCGTCCCGATGAAGTTCGGGCAGGCCGTAGGGGGCCTTGAAGTAGGCTTCGTGGGAGACACCGTAGGTCTTCTCGAAGATATCCTTTGAGAGCCGGTAGTCGGCCGAGAGGTCAACGGTCTTGATGCCCCGCTCCACCAGCGTCCCGGCCACCTTCATCGCCGCCGTGTGGGGTACGGCGAGGAAGGCAAAGTCGGCATCGATGTCACCGGCTTCGGTGTTCCGGAAGACGAGATCGGTCAGTCCCTGAAGATGGGGATGGACCGAGGCGACGCTGACCCCGTCCAGCTTGCGGGATGTCGCAGCGACGACATCCGCAGACGAGTGGTGCAGCAGGAGCCGCATCAACTCCCCGCCGGTGTATCCGGATGCACCGATAATCGCAATTTCCATAAGAAAGAGGTGTCGTTTATACAATCTTAAGGCTTTGTGGTGTATCGTTCGTAGAGTCGGGCGGCGACCGACTCGATCTCGTCCCTTCCTTCGAGCCCTTCGAGGAGATCCTGGGGGAGGGCGGTTTTCCCATAGACAGCACCCGCGTAGGCCCCGCAGATGAGCGCGATGGTATCGGTGTTTCCTCCCACATGCGCCGCAGTGGTGAGGAGGGCCGTGACGTCGTGGATGCGGCTGATCAGGAAGAACGCGAGCGGGATTGTCTGGTAAACGGTCACGTCGTTCCCGATAACGGATAACGCGCTCTCAAGGCTGATACCCTCGTTTGCCAGGCGGACAGCGTCGCGAATCTTGTTGCCGAGGGCAACGTCCTCGAGGCTGGCATGCTTCCCCGCAAGGGAGAGGGCGTCGGAGCGACCGCGGACGGCGTGGTGGACGAGCATCGCGACGGTGACCGCTCCCGCATGCGCCCCCGGATGGGTGTGGGTGACGCTGCAGGCCTGAACCACCCGCTCGGTCACGTCGACGGGATCGCCGTAGAGAAGCCCGAACGGGACGGCGATGCCGGTGCAGCCGGCGGTGTTGGAGGAGACGCCGCCCGGTCTCTCGCCGGAGAGGAGGAGGTGCCGGCACGCGGCGTCCACGGCACCGTCGGGGAACCGGAGTTCCTCGTTCATGTACATCCGGGCAAGGGCGGCCGCGTACCCCTGCTCCGAGTAGGTGCCGTCGGCGAGCATGCCGGCGACGAGGAGCATCATCTGGGTGTCGTCGGTGAACTGTCCGGGTGTCAGCCCGGCGTTCGGGTGCCCCCGCCACGCACGGCGGTATCCCTCGTGGAGGCGCTGGAGGTCCGGCGGCGTGCTCTCCCGCGCCATGCCGAGCGCGTCGCCGATGGCGGCCCCGAGGAGACAGCCCTTGAACTGATCGAGCATCTTAGGTAGTATCTCTCTAAAGGTTCCTCTTAAGGGTTGTTGTTCGACGGCGGAGAACACCGTGCCTCTGTACCGGTGTGCCGGAAACGACAGCGAATGAACGTGGGAATACGCCGTGTCCGGCAGTCGCTCATCCCGGAGGGCACGCGCGCATTGTCGGTCAACTGCTGGTGCCTGGTAGTACCCTGACCCGAACGCCAGGAGCATAAACGTAAAAAGGAGAATGAGGAGCGGTTTGGTCTTGCCGGTTCCATCAATTGCAGGGATTGAGCCGTACGCGTGTCGGATCCTGGATTACACCCACTCTGCAGGATCGGATATGTTCGCAAGCGATATCGGTCGAACACCCTCTCACAAGGTCACGAAGTATCCTTTCTGCGATATGTTCGAACGAGATAGTACCCCAGCAAGAGCACGATCACGGCCCCCAGAACGCACCATAGGAGCACGGGTTCGTAGAACATGCTAAACGCATCCTCAGATCCGTGATACGTCACCGTATCCCCTATCTCGGGCTGTTCGAGCAACGTTTGCGACGCACTCCCTGCATCGTCAGGCGATGCCCCCCCGCCCGCCGAATCGGCCCGCACATCCCCACCCGGGGGCGCAGATGCAGTCGCTACACCGCTGCCGATCAGAACGAAGAGCAGCAGGGCGATGCAGATTAACCCTCCCCGGCCGGTACCGTTCATGACTCGTCCGTCTCCCATCAATGTTCACCTGCCGGCGCGCTCCGGGATACCGATTCCGGTATTCACGAGGGAAAAGTCAACGCTCTTCTATAAACCTTTTCTGTGACGCGCGTCTACACGTCGGGCCTGCCCGATCGGTGCCACACTAGAACGTGACGTAGAATGCCGGGAGCCAGGGCCGCGCCGATAATGAAGAATACGGACCGAAGAGCCGGAGCACTGCCCGCTCCTTCAGGGTATCAGAGTTCACCCGGCAGCAGGATCAACGAGAGGCACGGGACTGATCTTCCTGATTGTGGTACGTGCAGATCGAGCGATCTGTAAGATTCACCTTCATCTCGACGGGGAAACCGGGTGGATATCGAGGCGGGTAGTCCCAGGAGCGGAGAACGACCTGTTTCGAATCATTGAGGGAGACCGAATAGATACCCACATATTCTCCATTCGGGCGATATGTGCCATTAAATAACCAGAACCGCACGACAAGAACCTCTTCTGGCTTACCCTCCCCCCAATTCAGGTTTGAAACGGCGATTTCGGTCTCAAACGAGTGGTTGCTGACCGCATCAACCACCTGTTCGTCACGGAGGGCTATCTGCACCAGTTCGATCTCCGACTCGTTGCCCCTGCAGTCAAGAGTTTCCGTCCAGACAACGTCATCGTGTCCCGTTCCGGACCCCTGCATACAGCCGCACGAAAGAATCAAAGATATGAGGAGGAGGGGCGAAAGACCTCCCCTAACTCCGGTGTAAACCTTTACGGGATCCATGAGTCGATCCTGTATGCCTGCGACCACCAGGGGACGTACATATCCACCATCACCGGAGAGAGGCCCTGGCCATGTGTCTCCTCCGGCAGGTTATCATTCCACCATACAGCAACTTGATCGTTGTAGAGATACGAGTCCCAGAAATATGCAGTAGATACGGGTGTAAAGCTGCTGTTGGTCGCGAAATACTCGTGGTTCTCATCGGGGTTCCCTCTTGTGAATGGTACATGACCGGTGCGAATTACCTGCCCTCCCCATAAAATCATATAGGGGTACCCTTCAGGATCTTGAACACTGCTGACGTAGATCTCAAAGTTGAAATCTTGGTTTCCATTAGTGAAACTGCCATGCGGTTCAAATTGATCTTTCTCCGGGAGTGTACTATCAGTCGTGTATATTACAAACTCATCTGGGTCCCCACCAAATACTTCAGAAAACTTTGCAACTCCGACTTCTATCCAGCAGGGATTCCCCCCGATAGGTTGCCCCAGGTGACTTGTCAGATACTGACAATTTGTACCCGACGAAGAGACTTCCATTCCTCCGGGATGCACAAAACCGTTGATGCCTCGGTAGTTATACTCATCTATCCACATACGACCATCTTTTTGGGTTAGGCTGCGGTCCCCTATTTTCTGTTCTTCGAATTCTTTCGCTTGCGCGTAAACATGTTTAACCCTCTCGGCATCGTCTTCCGACCAGCCCGCGAGATAACTCACCCGAGGAAGTTTTTGAATTTCAGCTGCAATCGCCTTTTCAGCGTCTGCATTTGTACGATATTCCCGAATCAGTGACGAAGATCTTTCGATTAACGTAGCTTCATCGACAACATCTCCGACAACGCATTTTTTCACATCCGCGCTCACCACCGACACCAGCACCGCACTTGCCAGCATTACTGCCAGAAGCACAGAAAGTGCCTGCATTCCAGTTTTTCCTTTCATGCGGTCTACCTCCATGTCTGTTTAAAGCCCGGAGGCGGACGGAGCATACATTCAAGTACGTAGAATGCGTACATCTTCCTGCCTCCGGGCATGCGGGGCCCGTCATCCGGGGCGTCAGACCTGAGGATGGGCGGCCCCCGCGCATCTCGGGATACCAATTCCGGTATCCACGATGGAGAAGTCAACGTTCCTCTATATACCTTTTCTGTGACACGCAGCTACACGTCGGGTCACCCACATCGATTCCGGGCCCAAAACCGCCGCAATGGGCCGGGAAGCGGGGCCGCGCAGGGGGGCCCCTCAACCCGGCAACCATCCGTCGACCGGAATCCTGATGCCGAGGACTGTCCAACATTCTGGACATATGTCTAAAATTTTGGACATCCGGGAGGACCATCTCAGGGTCCTCTCCCTCTTCATCCGGGGCTACGACCGCGAGATGTACATCCGGGAGGTCTCCAGGTGCCTTCCGATCAGCCGTGGAACGGCCCAGACGGCCCTCGAATACCTTGAGGCAAAGCAGGTCCTCCGCTCCGCCACCAGAGGCCGGACGCGGTTGTTCTCCCTGCGGCGGGGCGATCACGCACGGGACTTCTGCACCCTGGCAGAGGTCTACCGGAGGATCTGTCTCCGGGAGGAGGAACCCTTCATCACCGGAGTTCTCAGCCGGATAGTCCCCCATATCGAGGGATGCGGTGCAGTCTTCGGGAGCCGTGCAGAGGGGGCCGCGGACGAGGGGTCCGACCTCGACCTTTTCGTTGCCGGAGGATGCCGGGTGGAGGAGATCGAGAGAATCGGAAAGACCTACGGCCTTCCGATCCACCTCACCGTCTACCCGCGGGAGGTCTTTGATCGTGACCTCCGTACGGACCCCTTTCTCCGGGAAGTGCTCCGGAACCATGTCCTGATCAAAGGCACCGAGCACTTCGTCGAGAAGGCGGTGGGATGATGGACCAGCTCGTATGGTGCGGCCGGATCAGGAACGGCATCTCCCTCGCCGCCCCGAACGAAAGCCTGGCGTCGGCATACCTGAAGAAGGCCGAAGAGGCCCTTGAGACAATGCAGACGATCACCGCTCACGACTGGAGGATAACGACCGCATACTACGCGATGTACTTCTCCTTTTACGCTGTCCTCACGCGAATCGGGATACGGTGCGAGAACCATTCCTGCACCATCCTGCTCATGGAACGGCTTTTATCCGATCATTTCGCTCCTGCGGAGGCGGCACTCGTGGAAAAGGCAAGGGGAGCACGGGTCGATGTCCAGTACTACGCCTCGCGGGAGATTCCCGACCTCTTCTGCGACGAACTTATCCGGGCCGCTCCCCGGTTCCTGGTGAAATACACGGGCATCGTCGACGGGATGAGCGAGAAGACCATCAGGGTCCTGAGGGAACGCCTGACGGAGGCGCTACGGGAAGAGGGGTGAGAGAGCGGCGGGCTCATGGCCGTTCCTGTCACTCCTCGCCGACCACCGATGCGGCGACCTTCGCTATTTCGTCCGCGGGGAGGCTCCCCGTCATGCAGAAAGAGGCGTCGTTCCAGTCCCACCGGAGCAGCCAGAGGGAGCCTTCCGAGCGGTCGTCGTTCTGGTAGACCACCCGGCCCAGGATGCCGTTGCCCTGGACGATCCACTCTTTGTTTCCGGCGACCGCCGGGCCGGGGCACGGGGCGTCGGCAGAGGGGAGCCTCGTGATCCGGAGGTCGCCGGCGGTGCTGGTGTAGGTGAGCGTGACGCTGCCGTCGGGGGTGCGGACGGCGTTTTCGAAGGTGTAGCCTTCGGGGAGGTAGGACGGTTCGGGAATATCGGGGCCGAAGACCTCGCGGGCCTCGGCAAGCGTGCCCGCGTGTTCCGGCACGGCCTGCTCTGCGCCGGTGCAGCCGGAAGCGGCAAGGAGGCAGCAGAGCAGGAGAAGGGCAGAGAGAATGTTCTTCATGGTGGTTCCTCGGGATATCGGGTGCGGAAGAGAGCCGCGCTCCCCTGCGGGGGGCCGGCTCCGGCATCCACACGGGAGACTTTCGCCCCGGCCCTTATACCTTTTCTGTGCCGGGAGGCTATTTGTCGAGCCCCGGCAAGGTGCGTCGACAATGCCTGTGCCGCTAAGCCTTCAGCGCCCTCATAACGTCAATCGGACTCACCGAAGGATTAACCTAACCTCCCGTAGCGATTAGGCGCACGGGACCATCTATTCTCACGATAGTGGCTCCTTTCACCATTATTCGCTTCCTTTCTCCCTTTTATGTCCGGCTTACTGAGGCGTAATGTGCCTATAAAATTTAGGCACTGCGATCCGCTTGGCCTTTCGATTCTAATAGGATTACAGAGATATTTCCGAAAAANNCCCGTAGCGATTAGGCGCACGGGACCATCTATTCTCACGATAGTGGCTCCTTTCACCATTATTCGCTTCCTTTCTCCCTTTTATGTCCGGCTTACTGAGGCGTAATGTGCCTATAAAATTTAGGCACTGCGATCCGCTTGGCCTTTCGATTCTAATAGGATTACAGAGATATTTCCGAAAAAAAGAGATTTATCACGGGATTGGTGGAAGAATGCGCCTAACTTTTCCGGGAGTTTAGGGATTAATGAACCAATGCAGGCCACGTGCCGGCATGACGTCCTGTTCGTCGTAGACGACGTGCACGATCTTCTGCTCCCCGTCGACCTCGACCGTCCCGGCCTGGTCGATGACGAGCGACGTCGCGCCGCACCGGATCGTCCCGAGGATCACGCCGTCGCCGACCGTGAACGAGGCGGAACTCCCGGGCTCGCCAGCGACGATCCCCTCGAAGAACCAGATCCGGGGAGGAGCGACTTCGAATGTTCCCGACTCGTTCTTGACGAACGCCCGGGCACCTTCGGCGACGGGGGCCGGCACCAGTTCGAGGTCGAGCACGAACTCCCGGCCGGGAAGGTGGAGCGCCACCAGGCTGCCCGAACCCGCGTCGGCGACGAACGACGCCGGATCGGCGATCACGAGGTCGTACTCCCGGAGGGGTGGAAGGCTTGTGAGGTTCACTTCTCCGGCCGTCGGGACCGGGCTGAAGTACGCGGGATCGGTCACGACCACGCCAACCGTAGGGCCGAACGACGGAAGGGCTTACACGGCGGCGAGAACAGGTAGCCGGGTTGTTGAACAACAAAAAGAGGGCACCCATAACTCCGGTTCTACCCCCGTCGCCGGCACAGAACAAAACCCATCCCGACACCAAGAACCGCGAAGACCGCCCCAAACCCCGGCGTCGTCGTCCGGAGCGACTGCCCGGGCGCCAGATCCGAAGGGACCTGCACGACGTCGGTCTTCTGACCGGCTCGAACGGTAATCTCCCAGACAATCCGGTCGCCGCCGTAGACTTTCAGCACGATGTTCTCGACGCTGGCGCCCGGGGGCTGTCCGGAGAGGGCCTGCGCCGTCGCTTCGACTCTCCCGACCGTGAGGTTCTCTTCCGAAACGTAGGTGGTGGAGACGATCTGTCCGCCCGAGAGGAGGACGATGTACTCTGTGAACACGCCGGTATCGTTGATGAAATAGACCTGCGCACGCGAGGGCCTGGCCGTAACCTCCTCATAGCGGTTTGGGGAGTGATTCTCAATGTACGACCGCAGCTCTGCATTGTTGCTGAGCGCCGGGTACTTCGCAAAGATCTCCGGGAACCGGAGCTCTGCGGCCAGGGGCATCGCCTCGTCGCAGCCGATAATCCAGATGCGTTCAATAGACTGTTCGCCGCTGCGCTTGTCGGTTATCCGGTTTAAATAGACGAGCTGTTCTTCGCAGGCGTTCGCCGGCACGACGTACACGTACTTGTGGGTGTGATTGTACACACCCTCATGCCACCAGATCTCTCCGTGTTCGGCTATGAACGCGGTAATCGCCTCGTTGGTCTTCGCGTTCGGGTGGACCCCGTACAGGATCTCCGTCTGGTTTCCCTGTCCGGGAAGGGGCGTCACTACTGCACCTGCAGAGGCGCTGCAAGCGAGTACCGCAATGACGAGCCCGAGTGCCAGAAGGACAATATCTTTCTTCATAAAAAACCACATGATGCCCGTGGGGCCACAGGCATACCGGATGAAAATATGTAGGTGACCCATTTTCATACGAAAAGGGTTAATTGTACCTCGGAACCTCTCCGAGGAGAATCTGTGTTCTGAAGTCTTCATACCTGAGAATGCCGTCGCCGGTCGGGTCGTTCGGGTCCTGCGTGTAATAGGAGTCGTCGGCGTCACCGTAGACAGTGATGTTGATGTGAGTGTTTCCTGCTGTCTTATAAACTTGTGGGTTATCAAACGAGTTCCACGTCGGATCCGAGTGTATCCAGGCATTTCCATTTCATGATTCTGCGATGGCATGCCCTGATACATTACCGGTAGCCACTTCTTCCATGGTGAACGACAGGAACCGCGTCGGGATGCCCAGCGCCCCGGGTGGAAGCGATGCACAGAGTCCCATACTCATCGCAGACTCCCACGTACTTCCCGTCTATGGGGGGATGGGTGATCCATGGTGTACAGGTCGGAGATTGTGTATTCGATGTACGGCTCTTCGTATGTGTAACTCATGGCTCCGTAAACGTACTGCATTATCTCGTAGGCAGATTGATACGGATTGGTCGTATTGTCAGCTACCCGTGCTGCTTTGGATAGTACCCTATATCCCTCACTGAACGGGAAATGATACAGATCGCTCGTTTCGAGGTTTTCTCCGCCATCAGGATCGAGGAGGTGCGACGCATCGTTGTTATACTTCTCTATGGCATCGATCGGCATCCTAGTGCATCTTGTCACTTTATGTTAGGAATTTTGGCGTGTGGGGGCGGGCGCTATGGTCGCACTCCGGGGGTACTCCGGAGCACGGCTTTCCACCGGGNNCCCCTCCCCGTCAGCCCCACCCCCGCGAGGCGATATCCCCACGGTCCACTTGCAGGGGCATGCCCGGGGTGATTCCTCGTCCCGGGTCGATGCTTCCCTATTCATACACTATTCAACAGAACTGAGATTTCGTAGTTTCGCGTGAAGCAATCCATGGTGCAGATCGGGATATGGTCCCACACAGAAGGCAGGCCGTGAGAGATGCGAAGGGCGGGAAAGGAAATTCATAGAGTTAAATGACAACGAGTACTAGCTATCCATGACGTAAGGCCGGTCGGATCAACTCTGATCTCGACAGCTATCGGTTTCAACCCGACAGAACTCTCCTGCGCGATGACCTGGAACGGAACCGTCACATTGAGATCCGCTCCCGATGCGAGATCTGAAAAAGGTACACCGTATCCATACCCATCCTCAAGCGACCAGAAAATGACCGTTCCGCTCGCTTCGGATCCGGCCGAGTATTCAGTCGTCACCCATTCTCGCTCGTAACTCCAACAAGATCGGATCAACCAGATCCCGGAGTTCTCCGCGATCGCGAGACGTATCCCAGACCCCGCAACCGTCGTTCCCCAGCCGCATGACGATCATGTTCCCCGACCAGTCCTCGAGATCCAGAAAGAACACCGCTTCGTCTGCAAGGATCTCCTTCGGCAACCCATCGACGATATAACCCGTCACGAATGTCGTTGAAACCGGGAAATACATCGCGACATAGGTGCCGTTCTGTTTCATGGCGTCCAGTTCCTCCCGCGAGAACCCTGTCTTATACTGGCCAGAGATACACCGAATTTGCTCGAGGCACTCCGTTTCTAGGGCAAAATACCCCGGGTCTTCCGGGTAGAGGAGGGTGCTCCCGCCCCCGCGAGCGCGGACCTCAATGAACGAGACATTCTCCCGGAGGGCGTCCGTCAGCCGGGCCGTCTGATTCTCCGGAATCTCTGGGACTTCCGAGACCATATCCGGCAGCATCAGTGCGGCGACCAGGATCAGTGCAGCCGCGGCGGCACAGGCGATGACGGGATACAGGATCTTCTTCATAGGCTTGCTCCGAAAAAGGGAAGGGGGCCGGGAGCGGTCACTTGACCGCCGGGACCTCCTTCCTGAACTCGGGAGACGCGGGGACGTAGCGGACGAACGAGGTCTCCTCCCCGGTCCCGTCCAGCACCTTGCCCGTGAAGATGTAGACCGGGACAAGGTGGGTGGGCTCCCTCGTCGCCGGGGCCTCGTAATAGCCGAGTTCGATCCCGGTGATATCCGCGCTCAGGCCCTCCGCCACGCCGGCGACTTTCAACTCTTCAAGCGCCTCCTCCGGCGTTATGATTGGTATCTCCTCCTGTGGGACATAGTCTCTCCAGAGTTTATATACATTCAGGATATCCCCTCCACCGCCGACTTCAACCGTCAGTTTCGAACCGACAACCGGCCGGCCGTCGATCGTGCGGGAGTACGAGACCTGAACGTCTTCAAAGGCGATACCGATAACCTCGCCATTCTCATTCTGTTTGACGATCTGTGGATGATCGACGCCGCACAGGGTCGCATCAGGGGGTGCCAGCCCCGTCTCCTCCAGATATCTCGTTGCGATCTCGATCGCCTTCTCATCCGAAGGTAGGTTTGAGGGCAGGTCTTTGTCGTTCGGGTTCATCCAGCGGGGGATGTCAATCAGGGCGACACGTCCCGATTTCATATGGACCTCCAGCGAGTAGGGTTCATCGGAGAGCAGCATCTGGTCGTACGATTCACGCACCGTTCCCTCCAGACCCATCTTCTCCGCCATCGATGAGACGAGTTCCGCTGTGATCTCCGGTTTTACTGATTTATATAGAGCGACCTGTTCGGGCGTCGATGGGAACGGTACAGAGACGGTATAGGTAAGGTTTGCATTACTCGTCGATTTCATACCGCCTGTCAGGTCGGAACGATCATCCCGAAGAGGATCGTCGGCAAGCATGGGTACGCCGATCGCGCAGATAGTTCCCAGAAGCGCCAGCATAGCGACGCTTATCCCAATTACTTTCATGTTCATCTAGATCACCTCAACACTGGTACGTGCCGTACAGGAACGACGCACCGGGGGTTCCCTGGCTTCCGTGCCCGTAGACATAGTCGGACCAGCAGCCTTCTCGGGCAAGGGCTGCCGCATACGTGGTCGAAGGCTCTGTATCCTTCGCTGCAATGAACCATGCAGTGATGATCGGCTGGGTGGTCCACGTGCCGTCCATCCGGCGTGCAAAGTTGGATCCCCTGTCCTCCACATCGGTGCATCCTGTGTGGAAACCGGTCATCGAGTGCAGGCCGTCAAATGCACTGTACCAGTTTGTATACCTATCCTCTCGCAGAACTCTGCAGGCATCGAGTGTAATCCAGTCCATCTGTGATTCCCCCAGAGGGCGTCGTTGTAATGTAGTTTAAAATCGTCCTGGCTGGTGCCAAATGCAAATCCCGAACCATCATTGTAGCCGTGACCCGAGAAAAATGCAAAATGCATGTCGTCGGTGTAAATATAATCTATACCATTACCGGGTTTGCTGGGATCTTTCCAATGTCTTTCCAGGACCTGGCCATTGCCATAAATAAAGTCTCCCCACCACGATGAGTCTCCACCGAGTTGGTAGTAGAATCCCTGTGCGTTTTCGTCATTCTTATCTAAATTTCCAAAATCGGGGTTATTGCTATAATCGTTCACCCATTCTGCGCAACAGTAGTAGTATGCGCTTGCGGGCACAGCAACCACGCTCACCAGCATTACCGCCAGGAGCACGGAAAGTGCCCGCATTCCAGTTTTTCCTTTCATGTAACCTACCTCCATAACATTCTAGCCCGGAGGCAGGAGAGGCACATGTTTAAGTACGCAGAATGCTTACCTTCCCTTTGCCTCCGGGCATGTGGGGTGCGTCATCCGGGGCGTCAGACCTGGGGATGGGCGGCCCCCGCACACAGATGGGCACCGCACGCGGCACCCGATGCGATTCTGGGTCGTTAGAACATATAAAATCAGCAGCCATCGTTCGGCTGGAACCGAACGCCCTATAAACCTTCTTATGGCAGGACAATGGTCCCCGCCCCTGGAGACAGGACCCGCCGACACTTCACAGTCCCGGACAGCCGCACCTTTACCCACCCGCCACGCAGCAGATCGCAAGGTTTAAGATTTGTTCGGCCAGAACCGAACGACGACAGCGGGCTTTATAAGATTCCCCCTCGAATTCGGGTTTAGTTCCGGGTGCAGGAACGCCCGGGCGCACCTTGAGGGATACATCTCGGCACTCTCCGGGTTTACCTCCGACCCTCCACTTCATGTCCACCCAGGCTGCGCATCACGATGCCTGCAACCAGGCAGACGACCGCTACACCAAAGAACACCTCCAGGTACAGCCCGGCCAGCAACCCGAGAGAGAAGAAACCCCTATACCCGATCTCCCCGGCCGTTCCGATCGCTTCTGCAAAAGCATCAAAGAGTATGCCCAGGACAGGCATTTTTTTCCGCGAAGACCGGCGGAGGGGCGCCGGGCGTTGCCTGTACTGGCCGTGCTGTGTACTCCGGCGTGGCCTGCTCCGTGCCGGTGTACCTCCTGGTCCCATCCGGCGGCATAAAGAGGTCGAAGGTCAGTATTCATCCTCTGGGGGATGACGGCGGCGTTGCGCCGCACCGGACCAACGGTTCGATTGTGTCTCCTCCGTCCGGTGAGATTACGACTTCCTATCGGTGCGTCTCGGTGGGCGTGGAGACCGGTAGCGTGGGTACTTCGCCCCGGGGTGGCGTCGATACTGGCTGCGTTACCGGGGGAACGATGACGGGAGTCCGCTTGTAATCCTTTGCGATGGCAACCACCATCTCCTTCTCCAGATCCACGAACACCCAGAGACGCACGTCTTTGGTATCTATTGTGACGACAGGCAACCGTTCCGACCGTTCCACACCCCCGGAGACGCTTGTCAATGTATCGTAGTACACATCCCGGATTTCGTATTCTCCAGAGAGATATTCCCTCACGGTGGTGTTCTCCAGGGCAATTCGAACCGCTTCCGCCTTTTCATCCTCCGAAAGTTGGGAAGGAGCCGCAGGTCCGTCCCCCGTCTCCATGCAGCCGGGTACAAGTGTTGCAACAATGAGAATGATCACTCCTGTCACGATCAGTCGTTCTGTCATATCAGATCCAGGTAAAGTACTTCCATGCGTTTCCTACTATGCTGTGAGATTCTCGTATCGGACAGGGAACAGGAGAACTGAACCACTGCGTGGGAACTTCCGAGTTCCACCACACTGCACCATCTCCCTGATAGAGGAAACCATCTTGATAAACTGCAATACCTGAATCGTCGGTCCAGGCAGGAACACTCTCGTCCGACCAGATCTCATTGGCATAGTTAACATCGTTTTCTCTGAACGCCAGGTGTCCGCTCCGCACCCACTCCCCATCGATCCAGATGTGGTACAGGTAACCACCGCTTTCATATGTGTCGGTTACGTAGATGATGTAGTTCCTGTAGGTTGACGAATCGGTTTCGCCGTGGAACTGCCACCCACCCTCATCATTATCGTACGTAAAGCGCTGTTTCACGTTATCCGGGACAGACCTTGCAACACCCACTTCTGTCCAGCATTCGGTCGAGGGATTCGGCTTCCTTCCAACATGTGTCGTAATCACGTGTTGATACGTTCCTTCTTGTTCGACGATCATCTGGCTTGGCTTCATATATGTGTTGATTCCCCTGTACACGTTGTTATTCGTGACGTACATCATCTGGAGAGCCTGTTCAAGTGCTCTCGTACCTACTTCAGCATCAAATGGTGAGTAGTCTGAACCACGAATTTTCTGAATGATTTCCATTTCTTCCGCTGAAGGAGGCGTCCCCTTCCAGCAAGCTCCGGTTTCGGGGTCCCAACCATAACCCTGTTTCGCCAGTTCTCTCGTAATGTCTTCAGTTGTACAGTTTTTAGACTTCAATTCGTCGATAAGTATCGCTACAGGGCTTTCAAACTCATTGAGTTTCTCTACTTCTTCTTTTGCAGGCAGGCAGTCTCGGATAACTCCTGGATCGGCAGATTCGTACTGTTCGATCGCTTCAGGCACTGCAGCTACCGCACTCACCAGCAACATCGTCAGAAGCACGGAGAATGCCCGCATTCCAACTTTTCTGTTCATGTGTTTTTCCTCCAGTTTCTTTTTCCGGAGGCAGACGGAACATACCTTCAAGTAGAGAGAATGCGTACACCTCATTGCCTCCGGGCTTGCGGGGCGCGTCATCCGGGGCGTCAGACCTGGGGATGGGCGGCCCCCGCACACAAATGGGCACCACACGCGGCACCCGATGTGATTCTGGGTCGTTAGAACATATAAAATCAGCAGCCATCGTTCGGCTGGAACCGAACGCACGATAAACCTTCTTATGGCAGGACAATGGTCCCCGCCCCTGGAGACAGGACCCGCCGTCGGGCGCCGGGATAATGACCGCGACTCTGCTGGACTCGTCGAACCCCCTCCACCTAAAGCAAGAGACCGCCGGATGATGCTCCGCCCGAGCTAACCCTTTAGAACCTCGCCGGTTCCGCACCTGTGTCCCTGGTAAACAGGCGGCAGCCACAGGTCGCCCCGATCATTTTCGTGCGATCGCCCCAACTCCGCCAACCTGCGATGCAGAAACCTGACTTCCCATTGCATTAAGCACATAGAATTTACCATAAATTCCTCTTATCTCCCGAATCGCCTGTAATCATGAGATCTGTACCTTGTAATGTGCTTACTGGATAAGCGCATCTCACGGCTGGCGAACGAGGGGTTATCACGACGGGGAACTTGAAAAACAACGCATAAACCTGGATATTCTGAGGGTATGTGCTTAACCGGGCGGGAAGTCAGGCAGAAACGAGCCCGGGTGTCGCGGCCTCTGGAGTTGTAGATCTATCAGGGGATATGTAGCTGAAACGGAGGAGCCAGCCCCCCTCAAAAGGAAAAGCTATAGGAGAAAAACTCTTCCCACAGCGGGAGGTCCAGTACGGGCAAGGAGAGAGGGCCGGGCCCCCTCAGGGGCCAGTGTAGGGAGAGGTAATCGCCACGGTTCTCATCGGCTTGATGACCGCCTCCTCGGGCGGGCTGTACTGGAACGGGCTATCCGGGATCCCGGTGTTCCAGGTAACATTGCGGTACTCCACCGTCAGGAGCGCCTTGCCCTTAGCGTTGAAGAAATCGGCTCTCCTGAGGATCCATGAGTCCTTTTCAATCCCGGCGTACACGGCGTAGACCGGGTACCACTGCCGATCCGGAGTTTCCGCTATCCGGGTGGTGTTCGCAACCTCAAGCACGTAAATCGTCTTTCCGTCCTCGGTTTGCACCCCAGATAACGAGCACTCGTGGTCAGCAAGCAGGTTCCTGACCTGGCCGAGGGTGTCGAACGCCCCCATCGCGTACTCCTCACCAAAAGTATAGTTGCGCGCCCAGGCAGAGACATAGAGAACCTCATCGGTAGCATTGACGTAATGCCACTGTGTTTCACCATCGAAAACAACGAGATCTCCTTCCTTCGTGGGATGTTCAGGGTCGACGGGATGTTCATCAAGATAGCTAACGCGGAACCGATCCGGCCTCTTAAACCAGACCACTTCACGGAACGTTCCACGCTCCGATACGGTCGTCACCATTGCGGAGAAATCCTGCAGCGAGTCGTACGTTTCGACGAACTTCGCGGCAATCTCCGGGCCGGGGGGAAGTGCTTCTTCTGGCGGTAAAACCCCGTCGGGTGGTAGAGGTTCCGGGGTAGCCGGGATTACGCTACAGCCCGCCGTCACGCACACGGCCATTACCAGCACCCAGGGAAACCATCGTCGCGGTTGCATCTAACACCTCAATACAATTTCATTTCTTAAAAATAGGGTTATAAGGTGCTATCGCACTTGTGGTATGTAGTGATTCTACCCGAGGCAATCCACGCATTCATAAAGCAGTACGTCCTGTCTTCACCTGTGTAAGCGACCCAGGAGAAAACTTCTCCAGGAAGTTTCGTTAGCCCGTCGTTCGTTCTCACGTATTCATCGATCATACGATCCGTTATCGCCTCGAATGAATATTGAACAGGCACATCGGCATAGGCTTCAGCGGAACCACAGATTCGATTGATCGAAGCGGAGGGGTCGTCGTTGTCGTAGTAAATGTGCTCCTTCCAGCTGCCTGTCGTGCAATCCCTGAACCAGATGTAGTAAGTTCCAGCGCTACTTATCGTGAAATCGTAATCGTACCAATGTCTTGAGGTTGCATCGAACCACTTAATCGTCGGACACCCCTGGAATGAGTTGCTGTTATCGTAAATCGCTGCGCCCAGCCAGATTTTGTCACCGTAGTAATCCTCGTCATAATAAAGTATGTACTCGATCGCATCCCCGCCATCCAGATAAATCTCACGTTCATGATAGATTGCGCCTTCATGACCGTTGTTTGTAAACGAACCTGGCTTGATCAGCCCCTCAAGGTGAACCGGCTTGCCGGCGTATTGTGAGTTTACGCTATACTGGGCCCATTCACCGTGCAGGGGTGGGGATACATACGAAGCGGATCGCGCATTTGCAGGCGAGTAAACTTCCGGTTCGGAAGGAACGGCTGTGCACGCCTCA
This sequence comes from Methanoculleus marisnigri, assembly GCA_002503885.1. Lineage (GTDB taxonomy): Archaea > Halobacteriota > Methanomicrobia > Methanomicrobiales > Methanoculleaceae > Methanoculleus > Methanoculleus marisnigri_B. The sequence continues at coordinate 31,187 of DASQ01000124.1, forward strand.
CTCAGCATGGTATGCAAATCCGGATACGTAGTAAAATACTTCACAGGAAACGAGATGCCTCCATCATTCATGGCAAGCGAAAGCTCAAGCATCTTTTTCGGGATTCTTAACACTGTCAGGCTCTGTGTTTCAGTTATTTGAACAGGAGAGAAGTACCTTAATCCGGTCTTTTCGTCAAAGTATTCGTTTTCCAGTATCTTTTTTGCGCCGGTAAGTTCGATTCGATCCGAATATTCTGCTGAATTCCTATCTCTGATCCAGGATTCAGGGAATACCAGTGTTATCAGGTCCTCTTCACCTAAAGAGGGTGAAACGACAATATCCTGAGAACTGAAATCCGGAGTGATGATTACACTGTCAGCGAGTTCCTTGTCCACGGGGGAAGCCTCACCGAGTTCGGTTACCGGACAGATCGCACTGGCAACGCCCATCATTTCATTTTCGAGCGCATCCACACTAGTGCTCTTTGTCTCCTAATTCTCTAAGATCATCGGGTAGAGTCGCTTGAGTTTCCTCCTCGCATCGCTTGTGGTAAACTGCCAATCCACGCCTTTCTGGGCCTGATTCCGTTTTCGGTTCCAGGTTGCTGTTTCAG